>URRT01000213.1 GCA_900550355.1 uncultured Collinsella sp. | reverse complement strand
CGGCGCAAGCGGCAAGTTGGAGTGCGCAGGCTGCCAATGCCGCTACGGCGCAAGCGACGAGTGGCACCGCGGTTGGCTCGACTCCGGTGAAGGGCCCGTTCCAGTCGTTCCCGTATTGGGCCGTGTGCTGGCTGCTGTTCTTTTTGCTGATGTTCCTGTTTGGTGCCGGCCCCTTTGCCGCACTGATCTTCTTTACGATTCCCATCTATCACTGGGTGGCACGTGCGCTCGATGGCGATTGGGCACGTGGAGATATCCAGGTTGGTCCGGCGCCGGTGGTGGCTAGGGTTCGGAATGCTTCCGCTGCGGTTGATACTGACGTGGCTACCGCGACTACCGCTGAGCCGATTGCCAAAGAGGGTGATGAATGATGAAGCTTTCGCATGAATCCAAGGTACGCTTGGGCGTTGGCATCGGAGCGTTTGTGCTCATCATCGGGCTTGTCTTTGGCACTTCGCGGCTATTGGCTCATTCTGATATGGTGCGTACGACCGGTATTCTATCTGGCCATTTGTCTGATTTTGACGATATGTTTGACGACGATGATCTCTTGGATAGCGGTAACTATTCCGCTCGGCCTCAGCAACTTTCGAGTGCGACCTTTGATGCTGATGAGTTTCGCTACCTCGATTTCGATATCGATGCGGCTACGGTGGACGTCAAGGTTGTTGATGGCAACAAGGTTCGCGTTATCGAGCGGGGACGCGTTGCCAATGGTATGGATGCCTCCAAGGCCGCGACGCAAAACATCGCATCCGTCGAGGACTCGACGCTCAAAGTTTCTCAGTTTGGAAGTGATGACGGTAAGGCGATTGACCGCTCGGTTACGGTTGAGCTGCCGCGCCGTGTTGCCGAACATCTGAAGGGAGTCAACGCGCACGTGGGCTCGGGTGATCTGCAGATTGCCGGTGTCATCTGTGATGGTTTCGACCTTTTCCTGGGTGCGGGAGATGTAGAGTTTACGGGCAGCGTGACTGATGCGCTCAGCGCTGAGGTCGGGTCGGGCGATGTGACGTTCGAGCTCTACCAGGCCCCCGCGAAGTCGATGGACGTGAGCGTGGGCTCGGGCGATGTGGAGATGACGGTTCCGAACTCGACGGGCTTTAAGGCGAGCCTCACCTTGGGCAGTGGCGACTTCGAGAGCGATTTCCTTCCGCTTGACTACGATGGTGAGACCATTTTGAATCTTGAATTCGATAACGGCGATAAGTCTGCTACGTATCGTTTTGAGGTCGGTTCGGGCGACATGTCATTTGATTCAGAGTGACGGGCGGTTATCGAAGACTTATACACCATAGCTGCGCTGTTTGATGGAGGCGCCGGAGCCGTGACGGGCTCCGGCGCCTTTGCCTTTACAATGGGGGCATGGAACAGATTATCTTGAACATACTCGAGGCTCTGCGTCGCGGCGAGACCGTGGACGACAAAGCGCTCGTCAAACTGATACATGCCGAGGCGCGTCGTGAGGGTGCCGACAAACGCGATTTGGCCAAGCGCCGCCTGCTGCCGTTTTACCAGCGGGTGAAGCGCGAGGAGCCGGCACGTTGGGCTGGGTGGAATGTCGATTCCGATCTGGAACGCCAACTGCTGCAGGTGCTACGCATGAAGCCGCGCCGCACGGCTTCGGGCGTGGCGACCATCACCGTCATCACCAAGCCGTGGCCGTGCTCGGGCGATTGCCTGTTTTGCCCCAACGACCTGCGCATGCCCAAGAGCTATCTGCACGCTGAGCCGGCGTGTGCCCGTGCGGAGCAAAATTGCTTCGATCCGTATCTGCAGGTGAGTGCCCGTTTGACGGCGCTTTCGCAGATGGGGCATGCGACCGACAAGATAGAGCTCATCGTGCTCGGTGGCACTTGGAGCGACTATCCGCAAGGGTATCAGACGTGGTTTATGTCGGAACTTTTCCGTGCGCTCAATGACGATGCCGTCGCCGGCGTGGCGGCCAACCCCATGTTGGCACGTCCGGGTATCAGTCGTGCCGAGGCGGGGCGCCTGCTCG
>URRT01000212.1 GCA_900550355.1 uncultured Collinsella sp. | reverse complement strand
ATGAGCATGTCGACGGAATTGTCGAGATTATCTGCAATGCTGCTCGCACCGGTGCCGTTGGAGACGGCAAGATTTGGGTCGAGCCGGTCGAGGAGGTTATCCGCATACGCACCGGCGAACACGGCTCCGCCGCGGTGTAGGACAATCTTTCGCCTGACGGGCGCGCCTCTCTTGGGGCACGCCCGTTCTCGTCTACAATATCGTGCAGACGAAGGAGAGGCATGCCCATGATCAAGATGTTTGCGAGTGACTTAGACGGAACGCTGCTGAACGCCCTGCACGAGGCCGACGGAACCATCCGCCGCGCCATTCGCGAGCTGACCGAGGCTGGCCTGCATGTGGTTCCCGCGACCGGACGCTCGACGCTGCCGATCGGCGAGCATGGCTTTACGGGCCTGGCGCTTGACGCCTGCTGCTCCAATGGATCAATCGTGCGCGACAGTCATGGCGAGGTGCTCAAAACCTGGACCATCGATCCGCAGGTTACCGAGGAGCTGCTCAAGGCATTCCCGGACATTTGCTTCGACTGCTCCACGCCCGATGGCATGTTCTCGAGCGGTTCGTTCGAGATGCATCAGGCGGGCTTTAAAAAGGACAGCCCCATCAAGCGTATTGTGATGCGCGGCATGCGTGCACGTGGCGGGTATCACGAGGAGCAGTATTTCGACCAGTCGATCGGTGACATCCTGCGCCACGATGTGTGCAAGATCAACTGCCGCGTGACCTCGCCCGAGCTGGAGCGCGACCTTAAGGCATATTTGGCCGAGCGATCGGACCGCGTGGTCAACGCGCCGTTCGATCCGGTGATGTTCGAGATCACGGACGTGGCGTGCAACAAGGGCGAGAGCGTGGCCTGGCTGGCGGGCTACTACGGTATTGCCGAGGATGAGGTCGCGGTCTACGGCGACGGCGGCAACGACATCGCCATGCTCAAGCGTTTCCGCCACAGCTACGCGACCAAAAACGCAAGCGATGCAGCCAAGGCCGCCGCGAGCGCGACCATCGGCAGCTGCATGGTCCACGCCGTCCCCAAACACATGCTCGCCACCATGCGCAAGCAAAACTCTCGCACCGTCATCGAATGATGTGACAAAAGGACTGTCTCTTCGTCACATCCAAAATATTGCCTTTACGTGTTGATGCACACGGTGTGCAATAATACTCGCACTGTGCAATAGCGCACAGGCTGAGTAACAAGGAGGACGCTTGTCCCAGCTCGAGAAATGCGATCGCCGGTCCCTTCGCTCGCAGCGTGCCCTTCGCCAGGCACTTGCCAGCGAGCTTGCTGAAAGCGGCGACCTTTCGCGCATTAATGTCGCGTCGCTCACCGAGCGCGCTGGCCTTACGCGCCGCACGTTCTATTCGCACTACCGCGATATCCCCGACTTTATCAATCAAATCGAGGACGGCTTGCTGGCCGAGATCCGTGAGCGTATTGAGCTCATCACCGCAGCTCAGCTGCCCGATCTCTATCACAACATCGATGAGCTCGAGCCGGCGCCCGGTTCGGTTGAGCTGCTGCGTTATCTTGCGGCCAACCGCGACTTAATCGGTGCGCTGCTGGGTCCGGGCGGCGACCAGGCCTTCATTAAAAGGATCATCGACACCGCTCGTGAGGCTGTGGTGCCGCGTGCGCAGACGGGCATTTTGGGCCTGGCGCTGGGCACGTTCTTTGACTACTACGTCACCTACGTCGTGAGTGCCGAGGTCGGCATGATTCAGCGCTGGTTTGAGCGTGGGCTCACCGAATCGCCCGAGGCCATGGCGCGCATTATGACGGTGCTCGCTTTTGTGCGCCCTGGTGACCTGTATGGCCAACCCATCGATATCAACGTGCCGGAATACGGCATGAAGCTATTGAACCTGCAGCTCGAGGACGCGGCCGACACCACCGCAGCCGTCGAGTCCAACAACTAAGAGGAGAGACAATGAGCAAACTCGTCGAGGGCATTAAAGACCGTATGGTCGCTGCCGCGCGTGAGGCTGCGCCCGCCGTGGTGGATGCCGCGCAGAAGGCCGCGACCGCAGCTGCCGAGAAAGTTGCGTCGGTGTGG
>URRT01000211.1 GCA_900550355.1 uncultured Collinsella sp. | reverse complement strand
TGGTCATCGTGGAGAGCGTGGCGAGGGCAAAGAAGAGCCAGCCGAACCACGCCTGGCTCGCCACCACCTGTGCCGAGGTGAAGCCCGCGGCGTAGGCGAGCTTGTAGGTCGTGGCCATCGCGCCGTAGCAGGCGCCGCCCGCAAAGACCTGGAGCGCCGCCTTGGCCTGTCCCGCGCCCGTGACTCCTGCCCCGGCGGCCTGTTGCTTGATTGTGTTTGTTCCTGCCATTAGGCTCCCTTCCGTCTGCTGCCTTGCAGATGCACGTCTCGTGCGTCTGTTCCCTGCAGTCGGAAGGTGGGCTCGTGCGGTCTTCTGGCGGTGCATGTGGTACCTGCTGCCAAGACGAAAAAAGCCACGCAACCGACTGCTCGGTTGCGTGGCAAAAAGGTGGCTAGCGCCCAGAAAAGTCCACGCGTTTTTAGACTGGGACAAAGTACTACAACAGGTGAGATTCCGTCAAGAAAAAACCGAGGAAAAAGTGAGCCTCTGCCCGCCGTACCTGTGGCGGTCGTTCCCCGAACGGGGCGGTGCTGTTGGGGACTGTCTCGATCTGTAACAGTTGGGGCTAGTTTAGGTCGATGGATGTTACAGATTGAGATTGTTGAGGATGGGTGAGGGTAGCTAATTCGGACAGGGCTATTTTAAACATTGGGAAATCGAGCGTGGCAAGCATATGTCTTCGGGGTATAAGACGGCTAATTGTATGCCGCCTATGAAAGGAACCCTCATGCCCAGCGTTGCCGTTCTCGCCGCCGATGGCTTTGAAACTATTGAATGCTTGACCATGGTCGATGTCATGCGTCGCGGCGGCGTGCGTGCCACGCTCGTCTCGATCATGCCCACGCGTGAGGTCGTAAGCTCGCTGCAGATCCCCGTGACCTGCGATGCGCTCTTTGATGAGATCAACTTTGATGAGTACGACTGCGTCGTGCTGCCCGGCGGCCTGCCCGGTGCCACCAACTTGCGCGCCGACCAGCGCGTCTGCAATGTGGTCTGCGAGTTCGCCGCGACCAAGCACGTTGCCGCCATCTGCGCCGCCCCGTTTGTCCTGGGCGAGCTTGGCCTGCTCGAGGGACGCCGCGCCACGTGCTTCCCCGGCTTTGAGAAAAGCTTCCCCGAAGGCGCCTATACCGGCGAGAAGGTTACGCAAGACGGCAACATCATCACCGCCAGCGGCATGGCCCAGTCGCTCCCCTTTGCGCTTGAGCTGCTGCGCACGCTCGCCGGCGACAAGGCCGTCGAGAAGGTCGCCGAGGGCATTCAACTATGATTTTGGCTTCGCAATCACCGCGACGCATCGAGTTGATGCGCGAGGCGGGCTATGACATTCGCATCATTCCTGCCGATATCGACGAAACGCCGTTTGATGGCGAGGCCCCGCTCACGCTTGTCGAGCGCTTCGCACGCGCCAAGGCGGCTGCCGTTGCTGCCGAGTATGCCGAGCCCAATGAGCTGACGGTCGCGGCCGACACCATCGTCACCTTTGACGGCAAGATTCTGGGCAAGCCGGCAACCGAGGACGAGGCGCGCACCATGCTCCGTGAGCTTTCGGGCCGCACGCACCAGGTCGCAACCGGCGTCTGCATCGTTAAGGCAGGCGATACGGCCGCCCCGCATGCCGCCGAGAGCCTGTCCTTTGTCGATGTGACCGACGTGACGTTCTACGAGCTCACCGACGAGCAGATCGAGCACTACGTCGCCTCGGGTGAGCCCATGGACAAAGCCGGCGCCTACGGCATTCAGGGCACAGGAGGACGCATGCTCGTGCACGATATTTCGGGCGACTTCTATAACGTGGTGGGCCTACCCATCGCCCGCGTCGCGCGCGCGATTCAAAAACTCTCGTAATTGCATCTGGCGCTGGGTATCCCCCGGCGCCTACAATTTTGGCGTACCGTACGGATCCCGACCGGGCACAAGGCGCGGCGGAAAACCGATAGGAGTTAAACATGGATACACTGCTCGAGGCCATTGACGTCTGCGATGTCGATGGCTTTTGCTATGGCAACTATACGGACGAGGAGGCCGGCACCGGTTGCACCGTAATCGTGGCACCCGAGGGCGCCACC
>URRT01000210.1 GCA_900550355.1 uncultured Collinsella sp. | reverse complement strand
GTAGGGCGCCAAATCCGGCTCGGGGAACAGCCGGTAGTCGTCGGCCGTCTCCTTCACGCGCATGACGATGGTGCGCTTGGCGGACGGATCCCAGTGGCGCGTCTCCTGGTAGATGACGCCGCCCTCCTCGAGCACCTCGGCCTGACGGCAGATCTCGTAAGCAAGGCCGTCGTGCAGGCTCTTAAACGAGTTGAGGTTCTTGAGCTCGGTCTTGGTGCCCAGCTTGGTCTCGCCGCGGCGGCGCAGCGACACGTTGCCGTCGCAGCGCATGGAACCCTTCTCCATGGAGCAGTCCGAAATGCCCAGCGTCACAAAAATGCGACGGAGCTTTTCCATAAACAGGCGCGCTTCCTCGGGCGTGCGCAGATCGGGCTCAGTCACGAGCTCAATCAAAGGCGTGCCGCAGCGGTTGTAGTCGACGAGCGACTCGGCCGCGGCGGTAATGCGGCCCTCGGCACCGCCCACGTGCACCATCTTGGCGGCGTCCTCCTCCATGTGGATGCGCAGGATGCGGATAGGCACCGTGTAGGAACCGTCCTCGCGACGCTCGGGCATCTGCAGGTTGGACGCGTCGTAGCTGGCCAGGTGGCCGGCGCGCTGATTGCCTTCGCGCATGGTCGACGTCATGGACGTGGACAGGCCCTCGGCGTTGGCCGAGGCGCTCGCCAGGCTCTGGGCCTCGGCCTCGCCAAATGCGCAGTCGGGGCGCTCGGCGGCACCGCGACCGGTCACGTCCAGGTCCAGGTGACCGTACATGGCAAAGGCGACCGGACCCTGCGTGGTCTGGAAGTTCTTGGCCATGTCGGGATAGAAGTAGTGCTTGCGGTAGAACATCGAGTGGCGCTGGATCTCGCAGTTGGTGGCGAGACCGGCCTTGACGATGCTCTCGATGGCGCGCTTGTTGGGCACCGGCAGGGCGCCGGGCAGGCCCAGGCACACCGGGCACACGTTGGCGTTGGGCTCGTCATCGTGGCTGAGCTTGCAGTTGCAGAACATCTTGGTATCGAGTGCGGTGAGCTCGGTATGGATCTCCAGACCGATCACGGCCTCCCAATCCTGCAGGACCTCGGAAAGCTCCTTCATTACAGCTCGCCTCCCTTCCCGGCAAAATCGGGCGCGACGGAAAGCGCGGGCGCACCCGTGGCGGCATCGGCAAAGCCGCGCTCCAGGGCGCGGGCAAACATGAGCAGCTGACGGTCCTTAAACGCCGGACCCACCAGCTGGGCAGAAACGGGCAGCTGAGTATCCTCGCCCAGGCCCAGCGGTACCGAGATGCCGCCGTTGCCGCAAATGTTGAGCGAGATGGTGTAAAGATCGGAGAGGTACATCTGCGTGGGGTCGCTGATCTCGCCAAACTTAAAGGCCGTGCGCGGCGAGGCGGGCATGAGGATGGTGTCCACCTTGGCATACGCGGCGTCGTAGTCCTGCGTGATGAGCGTGCGGGCCTTTTGCGCAGCGTAGTAGTACTTGTCGTACACGCCCGAGCTCAGCAGGTAGGCGCCAAGCATCTGACGGCGCTTGGCCTCGGCGCCAAAGCCGTGGGCGCGCGACAGCGAGCTCTGGTCAGACAGGTTGGCGCAGCCCTCCTCCTGATAGCCGTAGCGAATGCCGTCGAAACGTGCCAGGTTGGAGAACGCCTCGGCCGGGCCGATGACGTAGTAGGCGGCGATGGCGGCGTCCAGGTGCGGCAGGTCGACCTCGACCAGCTCGGCGCCCTGGTTCTGCAGCTCCTGGGCGGCGCGCTGAACAGCGGCCTTGACCTCGGGCGTCAGGCCCTCGGCCTCCATAAACGCGGGGATGATGCCCACGCGCTTGCCCTCGATGCTGTCGTTGAGATGCTCGGTAAAGTCGACGGCGCAGTCCTGGCTGGTGCAGTCGTACGGATCGTGGCCCGCACCGGTAAGCGCGTTCATGGCCAGCGCGACATCCTCGACCGTGCGGCCGAAGGGCCCCACCTGGTCGAGCGACGAGCCAAAGGCAACCACGCCGTAACGGCTCACGGCGCCATACGTGGGCTTAAAACCCACCACGCCGCACAGCGACGCCGGCTGGCGGGCGGGGGCCCCCGCGGCCCCTCGTGGGCA
>URRT01000209.1 GCA_900550355.1 uncultured Collinsella sp. | reverse complement strand
CTTCCAAATGTGGCGCACCATGGGCAACGACGAGCTCGGCTCCCTCAACCGCTCGCTGGGGTAGGGGCGAAAACTGCAAGGAGGAAAGGCCGCTGGGCAATTAGAAAATTCCCTCTTGCCCAACTTCGACTGTTTGGTTACTATAGAACGGCTGTTACGGAGAGCTGACCGAGAGGCCGAAGGTGCTCGCCTGCTAAGCGAGTATGCCCCAAAAGGGCATCTGGGGTTCGAATCCCCAGCTCTCCGCCAGTAAGACTTTAAAGAAGGGTTCCGAAAGGGGCCCTTTTTTAGTTGAACCACGTTAGCTGGGGATTCGAACCCTCAAAAAAGGAGGCATCCTTTCGGACGCCTCCTTTCAGTGGACTTATTATTCTTGCGCACTACACCTCGGGCGCCTTGGCGACGGTCTCGCTTTCTGCCGTGAGCGGGCGGTTGTCGATGCGGCGGCCCAAGCGATCGAGCTTCACGAGTAGCCACTCAATGGGATTCGGCCCTGCGCCTTCCTCGTCGGCAACCAGGTCCATGACGGCGATCTTGGTGCCATCCTGCTTGAGCGTAACGCTGCCCACCTTGTCGCCCACATGCACCGTGCCCGAAAGATCGTCGTAGCTAACCTTTTCGGTCACCTCGCCGGCAAGGGAAAACACGGTCGCTTGCGCCGTAGGATCGGCGAGCGTGGCGTCGATCGTCTTATCCGTCCAGTCGGTTTGGCCAATGCGCGCCATAAGCGGGTTGCCGTTGGCGGTTTTTTCCTGCGTGTTGGCGATTGCGACCGTCACCTTGTGACCGTAGTACCAATTGGCAAGGGTTGCGGTATCGGTAAAGCGCTGGTCGGTGGTGGTGGAGTTCAAAACGACGGTGTAGATCTCGTCGCCATCGCGGTTGTAGGCACCCGTAAAGCAATAGCCTGCATCATCGGTGGTGCCGGTCTTGCCACCGATGTTGCCATCTTGGCCTAGCAAATAGTTATGCGTGTCCATGGAATGCGAATGGTCGGTGCCGTCGGCGCCCGTGACCTCGATCCAGGAATCCTCGCTCGCTACGACCTCGCGGATCGTGTCGTTTTTCATGGCCTCCTGCATCATCAGCGCTACGTCGTGTGCGGTTGAGTGCATATCGCCAGCCCACTCATCAAAGTCCAGACCATGCGGGTTTTCAAAAAGCGTGCCGGTGCAACCGAGCTTCTTAGCGCGCTCGTTCATGGCTTTCACAAATGTTGCCTCGGCGTCTTTGGTCTTAGGGTCGATCTTCTTGCCCACATATTCGGCGAGCACGATGGCGGCGTCGTTGCCCGAGGGAATCATCAGGCCGCGCAGTGCCTGCTCCACGGTGAGCTCGTCGCCTTCGAGTAGGCCGGCTGTTGAATTGCCCACGGTGGCTGCGGCGTTGCTCACCGTGACCTTCTCGTCCATCTTGCAATTCTCGACGGTTAGGATTGCGGTCATGACCTTGGTGATCGAGGCAATCTTGACCTGCTCATCGGCGCCGCGGGCATAGTAGACGGTGCCGTCTTTGCCCATGACGAGGGCATTGGTCGCATCGATATCGGGCAGGTTTTCGGCCGTGATGCCGCGCGCATCGGCGGTTTTGCCGCAAACATTGTCGGTCGTGAGCACTTGGGCGCCGGCGACGGTGGGCACGCCAGCGGCAAGGGCGATAGCGCAGACAAAGCCGGCGGCAAGCCGGGCTGAGCGCTTTGCAAAAGAGGTGAGGGACTTCACAGATTTCGCTTTCGACGGGATGGTCTCTTCTGAAACTAGAGTATATCGTTTGCCGGCGTCGGCGATCATCGCGTGCGTGCGTGGCTCACATCCGCGCCCGAACGGGCACAAGGGTGCTTAAGGCCGACTTAATCACCCACGCTTGTTGTGTGTGGTGTGCGCCCCCTCGGGCATAATGGAGCGCGAGAGGAGCACGCATGAACGAGCGCATTTTGGTAGTTGATGACGAGAAGGCCATCGCCGACTTGGTTGGTATCTACCTTACAAAAGAAGGCTTTGACGTACAGGTCGCCTATAGCGGGGCCGATGCTGCCAAGGCAATCTTGGGGCAGGAGTTCGATCTGGCGCTGCTGGATGTCATGCTGCCCGATATCGATGGCTTTGAGCTGCTGCGTA
>URRT01000208.1 GCA_900550355.1 uncultured Collinsella sp. | reverse complement strand
ACGATAAAGTCGGCGCAGGGCATCCCCAGGCGTTCCTCAAGCGCACGGTCCAAGTCGATGTGCTCGCGGCCCGTGAGCAGGGCGATCTGCTCGCCCACACGGGTCTTGCCCGAACCCGGCATGCCAATCAGCGCGATATTCTGCTCGCGGTGGGACAGCCGCTCCGTCACATCCAGGATACGCTCGCGCGGGGTAACCTGGCCGGTATAGCGCTCGACAGCTTGTGCCGCCTGGGCAACAAGCATGAGCAGGCCGCCGATGCAGGGGATGCCGCGACGCTCGGCCTCGAGCATCAGACCCGTGCGGGCGGGGTTGTAGACAATGTCGATGACGCCCTCGAGCGCATCGAGGCCTTCGAGCGTGCAGGGGGCGTCGGGGCAGTGGGGGAACATACCGGCAGGCGTGCAGTTGACGAGCAGCGCGGCATCGGATTGCTGCACGATGTTGTCATAATTGACCTCGCTCGTGCGACCCACGGGTATGACGATGGCGCCCAGGTCGCCGAGCACCATGCTGGCCGTGGTGCCGGCACCGCCGGTGGCGCCGAGCACGAGGACCTTTTTGCCGGCAACCTCAACGCCCAATTCCTCGACCAGGCACTGAAAACCGAAGTAGTCGGTATTGTCGCCACGCAGGCGGCCATCGGGCAGGCGTGTGATGGTGTTGACGTTGCCCATGCGCTCGGCCAGTGGGCTAAGCTCGTCCAGGTATTCCATGACGGCGCGCTTGTAGGGGATGGTCACGTTGGTGCCCTCCCATTCGTCGCCGGTCATAAAGGCCTGGAGGTCCTCGGGCTCGCGCTCAAATCGCACGTACTCCAGGCCTGTGAGCTCCTTATAGATGGTCGGGGTGTAGCTGTGGCCCAGCACACGGCCCAGGACGCCGTAGGGACGGGTTGCGGCGGTATCGGTCATCTAGAGCACCTCCGTGTAGCTGCCAAAGTAGGTGAAGCTTTCGCACACGTCGTCGATCGAGTCGAGCAGGTCGTCGAGGGCCTTGCTGCCAAAGGGGCAGTCCAAGTCAAAGTAGAACATAAACTCAAAGTCGTGGCCGGGGATGGGGCGGCTCTCAAGTTTGATGAGGTTGATGTTGAGCGCGTAGAATCGCTCGAGCACGCGGTAGAGGGCGCCCGGCTCATTGGCCGTGGTGATCATGAGCGAGGTGCGGTTGGCACCGGGATAGACGCGCGGCTCGCGGCTGATGACGACAAAGCGCGTGTAGTTGTTGTCCGAGTCCTGGATGTTGGGCTTCAGCACCTCCAAGCCGTAGAGCGCCGCACAGCTGCGCGAGGCGATAGCGGCGACGTCGGTGCGCTCGGAGTTGGCGACCATCTCGGCCGACATGGCGGTGTTGGGGTACTTGGTGGCCTGCAGGCCATGGGCCTCGATAAAGCCGGTGCACTGGGCGATGGCCTGGCCATGGCTGTAGACCTCGCGCACGTCTGCAAGCTTAGTGCCGGGCTTGACGAGCAGGTTGTGATCGATCTTGAGGCGCAGCGAGCGCACGATATGGAAGTCGAACTGTGCGAGCAAGTCGTAGACGGCATTGACCGATCCGGCGGTTGAGTTTTCGATGGGCAGCACGCCAAACTCGCAAAAGCCGTCGCGTACGGCGCGCATGACGCCCTCAAAGGTCTCAAAGAACGCGATATCGGGCACGTCGAAGAGCTTGCACGCGGCGATCTGGCTGTAGGCGCCTTCGACGCCCTGGCAGGCGACGGTGGCCGTCTGAGCGAAGGGCGTGTCAAAGGCTGCGGCCGTGGCATGGGCCTTTTGCGACACCGTGATGCCCTTGAGCTCGTTGATGTAGCGCTGCTGCTCGGCCTTGCTCATGCTCATGAGGAGGCGGAACAGGGTGATGGTCTGGGCCTCGTAGCGCTCGGGTGCGCGGTTGGCGAGGTTGTTGAGTTTGGAGCGTTCGCGGGCGGGGTCAAAGACGGCCTTGCCCATCTCGATCTTGGATTTGGCGACTTCAGTGGCAATGTCCATACGCTCGACAAAGCTGTTGAGCAGGGTGGTGTCGATGTCATCGATGGCCTGGCGAATATCGGCAAGGTCCATGGAGACCCCTTTCACGTGTCGGTGATTTTTCTGGGACGGGGATTAAAAAATCATTAGGTACACAATGATTTTTTAATCCCCGTC
>URRT01000207.1 GCA_900550355.1 uncultured Collinsella sp. | reverse complement strand
CGAGCGAGCAGCGCGCGGCTGCCGTTGCCCAGTTCAATGAAATCAAGCCGACGATTGTTGCCGTCATGAACGAGAGTTTTAGCGACCTTTCGTGCTTTGAGCAGCTCCAGGCGGCCGGGTACACCGGCCCCGCATTCTACAACTCGCTTCCCGACACACTTGTTCGCGGCACCATGCTCGCTTCGGTCACCGGTGGCGGAACGGCAAACTCCGAATTCGAATTTTTGACCGGAGCGACAACGGCCTTTGTCGGATTAGGCAAGATCCCCTATCAGCTGTATCAGATGAATGGCGTCAACAGCCTGGCAAAGGACCTTAAAGAGGTTGGGTATACCGCTACCGCTATGCACCCGCAAAACCCCGTCAACTACCATCGAGATAAGATCTATCAGCAGCTGGGCTTTGGAGACTTTCTTTCAATCGGCGATTTCGAAGGTGCGCCCTGTTACCATGCCGGCGTATGCGACTACGCCACCTACGACAAGATACTCGACCTGCTTAGAACCGACGAAGCGCCGCAGTTCATCTTTGACGTCACGATGCAAAATCACGGCGGCTACGACTATGGCACCGTTCCCGCCGAAGAGCTGACAAACTATTGGGTCGAGGGAG
Organism: uncultured Collinsella sp.; assembly: GCA_900550355.1. Lineage (GTDB taxonomy): Bacteria > Actinomycetota > Coriobacteriia > Coriobacteriales > Coriobacteriaceae > Collinsella. The sequence continues at coordinate 1,540 of URRT01000207.1, read as the reverse complement.
CCAGCGAGGGCGCCAATAGCGCGCTCAACACCTATCTCACCTGCATCAACGCATCCGACCGGGACCTCGAGTACTTTATCAACGAGCTCCGCAATATCGGCAGACCGGTTGTTCTTGTCTTTTTTGGCGACCATCAGCCGAGCGCCGCAACGACTCTCAACGACGAGCTGTACCCTCAGGAAGATACGGCAAGCCACGCTTTCCGTGTCTATCAGTCAACCTATTTCGTCTGGGCTAACTATGAAATCGCCGGCAATACCGAGCTCAACGTCTACGACACCGTCGGGGCAAACGAGATTGCAGCCATTACCCTTAATAAGATCGGCGCCCCGCTCACCGACTATCAAAAGGCCCTGCTTGCAACAAGGTCAGATGTGCCCACCATCAATGTCGCCGGCTATCTCGGTGCCGACGGGCTGCGCTACAACTTGGAATCTGAAGACAGCCCATACACCTCGACGATCGACAAGCTGCAGCGCATGCAATACCTCGAGTTCGCCAGCAAAGTTCAGTAAGCCCGCCCATTCGCTTGGGCCCATCGTATTGCAAGCACGCTCGGCCCAAATGCATCGCAAATGACTCCCGCTCGCAAACGAGGGTACAATGACGCTCGTGTCACATCACGGGGCTCCGGCCCCAACATATACAAAGGAGTCATACATGGGTTGCGAGCACGCACAGGCCGCCGGCGGACAAACGTCGCCGTCGCAATTTGAGGAGAACACGCTGTCCGAGGTCAAACGCGTCATCGCCGTGCTTTCCGGCAAGGGCGGTGTCGGCAAGTCGTTTGTCACCGGTGCCATCGCCACCGAGCTTGCCCGTCACGGCCACAAGGTCGGCGTCCTCGATGCCGACATCACCGGTCCCTCTATCCCCAAGATGTTCGGCATGAGCGGACGCCACGTCCATGCCCTTGGCAACCTCATGCTGCCCGAAATCTCCGAGCACGGCGTCAAGGTCATGAGCTCCAACCTTCTGCTCCAAAACGAGACCGACCCCGTCCTTTGGCGCGGTCCGGTCATCGCAGGCGCCATTAGGCAGTTCTGGAGCGAGACCTCGTGGGGCCCCATCGACTACCTGCTGGTCGACATGCCTCCGGGAACAGGCGACGTCGCGCTCACCGTCTTCCAGTCGCTGCCCGTCGACGGCATCGTCATCGTCACGAGCCCGCAGGACCTGGTCTCGATGATCGTCGCCAAGGCGGTCAACATGGCCGAGAAGATGAACGTCCCCATTCTGGGCATCGTCGAGAACATGAGCTATATCGAGTGCCCCGACTGCGGCAAGAAGATCGAGGTCTTTGGCAAAAGCAAGCTCCCCGAGGTCGCAGAGCGCTATAACCTCGACATCTTGGGCACGCTTCCCATTAATCCGGCACTCGCCGAGGCCTGCGATAAGGGCGAGGTTGAGACCGCGCTGCCCGATGGCATGTTGCCCAAGGCAGTCTCTGCCGTCGAGGCTATTACCCCGCACGAGACCGACGAGGCCTAAGTGAACACGAGCGCCTTCTATGACGTCCTGGTAATCGGCGGCGGGGCTT
>URRT01000206.1 GCA_900550355.1 uncultured Collinsella sp. | reverse complement strand
TCGCACACCAGCCGTGACCTGTCGCTGATCTCCGACGCCTCCATTCGCTTTGAGCGCCAGGTCGACGAGACCGGCTGCGTGGACGTCGCCAATGTGACGTGCGCGCTCATCGAGGAGATAGCCGGCGGCGAGGTCGCCCCCGGCTATGTGGACGTGTTCCCCGCGCCCAAGACCATCGACAGCATTAAGCTGCGTTTGGCCCGCGTGCGCGCCATCTGCGGTGCCGACATCGAGCCCGACTTTATCGAGCGCTCGCTCACCCGCCTGGGCTGCACCGTCGAGCGCGACGGCGAGGACTTTATGGTCACGCCGCCGAGCTTCCGTCCCGACCTGCCGCGCGAGATCGACCTGATCGAGGAGGTCCTGCGCCTGTGGGGCATGGGCCGCGTGACGGCGACCATCCCGGCTGCCAAGAACCATATCGGCGGCCTGACCCGCGAGCAGAAGCTTACCCGCAAGGTTGGCGAGATCCTGCGCGCCTGCGGCCTCAACGAGACCACGACTTTCGGCTTTGCCGCCCCGGGCGACCTGGAGAAGATCGGTATGTCCACCGAGGGTCGCGGTTGCCCCGTGGTGCTCATGAACCCGCTGGTAGCCGAGCAGACCGAGATGCGTCGTTCGCTGCTGCCGGGCCTGCTGCAGTCCGTGGCCTACAACGAGGCGCACGGTACGCCCAATGTGCACCTGTACGAGGTCGGCAGCCTGTTCCACGGCCGCGATAACGCCAGCCTGCCCAAGGAGACCAAGTCCGTGGCGGGCGTGCTCTCGGGCCAGTGGAGCGAACAGTCTTGGAACATGAAGTATCGCAAGCTGCGCTTCTTCTTTGGCAAGGGCATTGTCGAGGAGCTGCTCGCCCAGCTGCGCATCGAGAAGGTTCGCTTCCGTCCCGTCGAGGGCGAGGGCTACGCTTTCTTGCAGCCGGGTCGTGCGGCCGAGGTCCTGTCCGGCGGCACCGTGCTGGGCTGGGTCGGCGAGATTCACCCCGAGGCGCGCGAGGCGATGGGCATCGATGAGGTTGTCGTTGCCTTTGAGCTCGATCTGGACAAGCTGATCAAGGGCGCCCGCAATCAGGAGAACTACCGCGAGTTCTCGCAGTACCCTGCCGTTGAGCACGATCTTGCTATCGTGGTCGACAACGCTGTGACCTGCGAGGATCTTGAGCGTCGTATTACCAGCGCCGGCGGCAAACTGCTCGAGGGCGTGCGCCTGTTCGACGTCTACCGCGATCCCATCCGTATCGGAGCGGGCAAGAAGTCCATGGCCTTTGCGCTTACGTATCGCTCCGACGACCACACGCTCACTAGCGAAGAGGTTGAGAAGGCGCACCAGAAGATCGTCACCAAGGTGTGCAAGGGCGTAAACGGCGAGGTCCGCGGATAGGGCTTGCGCTGGGTATAGGCCAGCGGTGGCTGCCGCCGAGTCCTACGTGACCGCTATGCTCGATATAAGGCACTGTTGAGCCTTCATATATGACACGCGCATTACATAACGGCGTGCTGCTTTGTCGGCAGTGCGCCGTTTTGCTATGATAGCCCGCGGCGTGTTACGAATCTGACAATGCGTAACACTGACAAGGTGATTTAAGCGGCGTTGCAATTTCGTGCGCCGATAACCGGGAGGCGTACATGCACATTCCAGATAATTATCTGTCCCCGCAGACCGATGCCGTCATGGCGGTGACAATGGTGCCCGTTTGGGTCCATTGCATCAAAAAGGTGCGCGCCACGCTCGATCGCGAGCACATGGCTTTCCTGGGCATCTGCGCCGCTTTTTCCTTCTTGCTTATGATGTTCAACGTGCCGCTGCCCGGCGGCACCACGGGTCACGCCGTCGGCGGCGCGCTCATCGCGCTGCTGCTGGGCCCGGAGGCCGCGGCCATCGCTGTCTCGGTCGCGCTGGCGCTACAGGCGCTGCTGTTTGGCGACGGCGGCATCCTGTCCTTTGGCGCCAACTGCTTTAACATGGCCTTCGTGCTGCCGTTTGCCGCTGCAATCGTGTTCCGTGCGCTCAACAGCCGTTTGCACGACAAGAGCTGGGGCACCTCGGTCTCTGCCATTGTCGGCGGCTGGGTCGGCCTGTGCCTGGCGGCCCTGTGCGCGGCAATCGAGTTTGGTATTCAGCCGATGCTCTTTACCAACGCTTCGGGCGCGCCACTGT
>URRT01000205.1 GCA_900550355.1 uncultured Collinsella sp. | reverse complement strand
ATGATGTCGTCAACGATGATGGCGGTCTTGCCTTCCACGTCACCGATGACGTGCATGGCCTGGGCCTGGTTGGGCTTGTCGCGACGCTTGTCCACGATGGCCAGAGGAGCATTCAGGCGCTTGGCGTAGGAACGGGCGCGTTCCACACCGCCGGCGTCGGGGGAGACGATGACGATGTCGCCTTCGATCTGGCGCAGGGGTTCCATCATGACAGGAGCGGCATACAGGTTGTCCACAGGGCAGTTGAAGAAGCCCTGGATCTGACCGGCATGCATGTCGATGGTCACCACACGGCCGGCACCGGCCACGCTGATGAAGTCGGCCACCATCTTGGCGCTGATGGGGGCGCGGGGGCTCACCTTGCGGTCCTGGCGGGCATAGCCGTAGTGGGTGATGACGGCGGTGATGGAGCGGGCGGATGCGCGCTTGGCAGCGTCGGTGGCGATGAGCAGCTCCATGAGCATGTCGTTGACGTTGCCGCCGGCCACGGACTGAATCAGGAAGACGTCGGCGCCGCGGACGGTCTCGTCGTAGCGGGCGTAAATCTCACCGTTGGCGAACTGCTTTAGCGTAAGGCCCGAAAGCTCGACCCCAAGGTACTCAGCGATCTTCTGAGCGAGGGGACGGTTGGAGGAACCGGAATACACGCGGATGGACTTGCGCATATTCTCCGACTTCTCGGGATCATTAATCGGCATTACCCTTCTCCTTTATACATCGAATGCCATATAGATGCCTTTTTGCATTGTAACCGTGCGGCGGGGTTAATCGGGTCTTGATAACGTCTTTACCGTCAACGGACACGAACCGACCACTCATCCGGTCGCGCAGGTCACGATAGAAAAAGGAGCCGTCCCCATGGAACAGCTCCTTTTGTGCTTGGTGAAACGTTATGCCTCGTCGTCCTCGTGCAGACGACGGCGATAATCGGCGGCCCAGCCCTCAATATTTACCTGACGGGCGCGGCCCAGACCGAGTGCGTCGGCCGGGACCGGCTCGGTGATGACGGAGCCGGCGGCCACGAGCGCACCGTCGCCAATCTGGGCGGGCGCGACCATCATGGTGTCAGAACCGATGAAGGCATCCTTGCCGATGACGGTCTTGTGCTTGTGGACGCCGTCGTAGTTGCAGGTGATAGAGCCCGCGCCTACGTTGACGCCGGAGCCCATGGTGGTGTCGCCGATGTAGGACAGGTGGGGCACCTTGGAACCCTCGCCGATCGTGGACTTCTTGATTTCCACGTGCGTACCGGCCTTGGAGCCGTCGAGCATGTGGGTGCCCGGGCGCAGGTAGGCGCGCGGGCCGCAGTCGACGCCGTTCTCGATGACGGCCTCGATGGCGATGGTCTCATCGATGATGCAGCCGCTGCCGACGGTGGTGTCGGTGAGGCGGCTGTTGGGGCCGAGCTGGCACTCCTCGCCCACGGTGACGTGACCGATCAGATGCGTCTGCGGCCACACGACGGTGTCGCGGCCGATGGTGGCGTCGGGACCGATCCAGGCCTGCGTGGGGTCGATGAACGTGACGCCTTCTGCCATCCAGTGCTCGTTGATGCGGTCGCGCGCGATGGCGGTGAGCTGCGCGAGCTGGATGCGGCTGTTGACGCCCAGGCCGTCGCGGTAGTCGTCGCAGTGGAAGATGGAGACTGCCTGGCCGTGACCCTTGAGGATTTCGAGCATGTCGGGCAGGTAGTACTCGGACTGCGCGTTGTCGTTGCCGATCTCGTTAATGTGGGCGGCAAGCTGCGCGCCGTCGAAGGCGTAGCAGCCGGCGTTGCACTCCAGCAGCGTGGCGGCCTGCTCGGGCGTGCAGTCCTTCTGCTCGATGATGCGCTCGATCTGACCATCGGCGCCCAGCTTGATGCGGCCGTAGCCAAAAGGATCGGGCGGGGTCATGGTCATGACGGTGCAGGCGAGCTCGCCGGTGGCGACGGTCTGCGCGAACTTGGCGACGGTGTCGGCGGTGATGAGCGGCAGGTCGCCGTTGAGCACGACGACGGGGCCTTGCGCGATGCCGCAGGCCTCGAGCGCGACCTTGACGGCATGGCCGGTGCCCAGGCGCTCGGTCTGCTCGACGCACTCGACTTTGGTGGCGCTGTTGGCGTAGGCGCCATCGATGAGGGCGCGCATCTCGTCGGCGTGGCTGCCGATGACGACCAC
>URRT01000204.1 GCA_900550355.1 uncultured Collinsella sp. | reverse complement strand
CCACCGGCTCCGAGTTCGGTCGCGTGGGCATCCTGCGGCTCGATGATGGGGCGGAGTTCTACGCGAACATCAACCCGGGCGAATGATGTCCCAAATTAGCTACCCCCACCGCTGCAATTAGGCTCCGTATGGGTTGCGGTCGCGTTCGATGCGTTGACGGATGTGGCGGTACTCGATAATCAGCAGCACCAGCAGTAGGGCCATGATGGCCAGGTAGCTCAGGCCCAGCAGGTTGATCAGGATCACCGGGAGCACCACGCTCACGGCAAAACAAATCAGGTAGACCTTGGTGACGTCTCCAGCGTGGCGCAGCACCGTGATGATGGCGTAGATAAAGTCGATGGCCGCGGTGACGCCGCCGGCGACGACCATCAGCAGCGCCAGCGTACGGTAGCGCTCAAAGCTGAGACCGTACATAAAGCTCATGAGGGGAATACCGGGACCTGCCATAAATGCGGCGCACACGCCGGTGATGACCACGATCAGCGCCATAACGGCAACAATAATCAGGTCAAAGCGACGACGCTTGCGAGGATTAGCCCAAATGCTCGACAAGCGCAGGAGCTGCGGTTTATAGACAAATCCAATGCTCAACAGAATAGCCTGAGCTGGAAAAAACAGGGCATTAAAGTACAACTGGTATTTGTAGGCCAGTGTTCCTTCCATCACAAACTTGGGCATGCTTTCGATAAGGTTGAACAGGAATAGCGCGCCAAAGAGCGGAGCACACTGGACAAACAGGTGGCCGACTTCGCGCAGGCTCACACGGCGCGATTTTTCGGTCTCGAGCAGGGCGAGCGGCGCGGTGACCAGCACGAGCGAGACGATGGCGGTGACACCCATGGCCATGGCCGCGATGGGCATGCTGCGCGTAAGGAACAGCGCCACGCTAAAGACCACGATGACGCCGACGGAGCGTAGCGTTTGGCTCATGCCGGCCAGGTAGAGTTTATCGGCCTGCTGCAGGCGGCCCTCGTACACGTCTGCCACGCCGTCGATCACCTTATACAGGTAGACGCCCAGGCCGATCGTCGCCATCTGTGCGTCATAGCCGCGGGCGCTGCTGTACATGAGGCCGCAGCCTAGGGCGAGCGCTCCGCACAGCCAGCGGTTGAGCTGGTAGGAGGCAAAGGACGTCGTTTCGTCGATATCCGAGACCTGGAAATTGCGCACGCCGTAGTTGCACGCGATCATGATGAGCGTGCCGGTGACAAAGGCGATGGAGAATTTGCCTGCTTCTTCGGCGCCCACGAGCTGCGTAGACACGATGGTGAGCAGCGGAAACGCCAGGCCCCACACGGCGGTGCCGAGGGTGTTCCAAAGATAGTCGCGGCTGGTGGCGTGCTCCTCGTATTCCGCTTCCTGCATGGAGAAGCCGCCGCCGTAGACGGCGCCGAGCAGACGGTTCCACCAAGCGTTGACCATGCGGCGGACGGGGCCGGGCTCCCGATCGTGTTCGCGCCGGCGACGGCGCGTGGCCTGGCTGCTGTCGGGGCCGCCGGCGTTGCGCTGACTCAGCTCCTGGATGCGTGCGAGCTCTTCGGCCGTGTGGGAGGCAGGGAAGAGACCGTTCTCGATGCGGCCGCCCTGGGCCTTCGCGGCGCCGTCTTTTGATACAGCGGGGTTGGAGATGCCGTTGCGGCGGGCGATGGCGCGGCGAATGCTATCGAGGAGCGTGATGCTCAAAGCGGGGTCCTTTCTATTGCTGCGCTCTAGTATAATAGACGCGACGGTGTTCGCTCGTGTTTTTGAACGGATTGTTCGATAATTTTGGCGGCGCCATTCAGTAGTCGGCACTTAGGGACGTTCTTTATGTGCCGGCACTTTGGGAACGTCCCTAAGTGCCGGCATCCGGGGACACTCCTTGAATGTTGCCTGTTCAAGAGTGTCCCCAATGACTAGGCCGCTTGCCTGCGATTTTTGACCGTTGGGCGGGCTTGCCACCCTTGCCGCAAAAACGTTTTTGCATATCGGGTACAACGGGCTTTACGTGAGTAAAGTGCGCGCCGCGTCCACGTGTCGCGTTTTTAAAGGAGGCCCCATGCCTGGTGTTACCCCTGCAGAAGTTTTGTCCAACTTTGGTATTACGCTCGTTGAAGATCCCGCCGAGAATCAGCCCCGTCTGCTGGTCGATCTACCCGCCGCGGAGCTCGTCGAGCACGCTATCCGCCGCGAAGAAGGCCGCATGGCATCCAACGGCGC
>URRT01000203.1 GCA_900550355.1 uncultured Collinsella sp. | reverse complement strand
GAGCAGGTTGAAGGCGTGGCAGCACTTCAGCACCGAGTCGTAGGCCGGCAGCGGGAGCGACGCCTTCAGGGTGCGCAGGCACTCCACCTCGCGATCGGCGAACTCCTGGAAGAGGAACTCGGTGTCGGCCACCTCGAAGTTGAACGCGGAGTACTCGCGCTCGTTCTCCAGGTACACGTCGCCGTAGGTGAACACCACGCCGTCGTCGCCGCGGGCCCACACGATGTCGTACATGTTGTCGACGCCCTGGACGAACACGGTGAGGCGCTCCAGGCCGTAGGCGATCTCCACGGGCACCGGGTCGCACTCGAAGCCGCCCACCTGCTGGAAGTACGTAAACTGCGTGACCTCCATGCCATTGAGCCAAACCTCCCAGCCAAGGCCCCAGGCGCCAAGGGTCGGGCTCTCCCAGTCATCCTCGACAAAGCGGACGTCATGGTCGTTGGGGTCCAGACCGATAGCGGCAAGAGACCCCAGGTAAAGCTCCTGGGCGTTGACCGGTGAGGGCTTGATGAGCACCTGGAACTGATAGTAGTGCTGCATGCGGTTGGGGTTCTCGCCGTAGCGGCCGTCGGCGGGACGGCGGCAAGGCTGCGCATAGCAGGTGCGCCACTCGGCGGGACCGAGCGAGCGCAGCGTGGTCGCGGTATGGAAGGTACCGGCACCGACCTCGGAGTCATAGGGCTGCATAATGACGCAGCCCTGCTCGCCCCAGTACTGCTGGAGGCGCAGGATGATGTCTTGGAAGGAAAGCGATGAAGCGTTCATGCCTCTAATATCCCCTCGTCGAAACGATTACACGGTTAGGTACTGTACTATAGCGGTTTTTAGTCGATAGCGCCCAGACGGTTGAGCGGCCAGTAACGCACGAGCGCCACGGCGATCAATTCGGAGCGGTCGACCGGGCCAAAGTAGCGGGAGTCAGCAGAGTTCTCGCGGTTGTCGCCCATCACCCACACACAGTCGTCAGGGACGGTGTAGGGATAGCTCACCTGGGCAGTAGGCGCCTGGACGGAAAGCGGCCAGCTCATGCCGGTCGTATAGTCCTCATCGAGCGCTTGGCCGTCAACGACCACCTTGCCGTCCTGCAGGTCGACCGTCTGGCCGGCCGTGGCAATAACACGCTTGACAAGAACATCATGCTCGGAGGTGCCATCGGGGTTGTGAAACACCACGATATCGCCCTGCTTGACGGGCTGACCGAGCTCGAGGCTCACCTTTTGTGCCAGGATCTGGTCGCCAATCTCGATCGTGTCCTCCATAGAGCCGGTGGGCACCACAAAGGGCTCGACCACAAACGAGCGAATCAAGAAGGTGGCGACCAGTGCGATCGCGATGACCGCGATCCACTCAAAAGCGCCCCTCAACGCGGAATGCTGCGATGGAACCATACTCACTCCTCGCTCTGCGAATACGAAGCGTCAAGAATCTCCTGCGCGTAAGCGCGCTCCTCGGGCGTGAGCCGCGCCGTCTCGATCAAGTCGGGACGCCAGCGGCAGGTGCGCTCGATGGCGTTCTTGCGACGCCAAGCATCGACCTTGGCGTGATCGCCGCTCACAAGCACCGGAGGCACGCCCTCGCCGTTGAACTCGGCAGGACGGGTGTACTGCGCGTACTCGAGCAGGCCTCCGTCCTCGGCGGTCGAGAACGACTCGTCGACGTTGCTCATCTCGTCACCAAGGGCGCCGGGAATGAGGCGTACGACGGCATCGGCAACGACCATAGCGGGAAGTTCGCCGCCCGTAAGCACATAGTCGCCAATCGACAGACGCTCATCGGCATACGCATACGCGCGCTCGTCGACGCCCTCGTAACGGCTGCACACAAACAGCAGGCGCTCACTTTTGAGCAGGCGCTCGGCCACATGCTGCGTAAAGGGCTCGCCACAGGGGGTGAAGAACACAACCGTGGGCTTGGGACCCTCTGCACTAATGGCCTCGATTGCCTCCGCAATAGGCTCGACCTTCATGAGCATGCCCTGCCCGCCGCCGTACGGCTCGTCATCGACGGTACGATGGCGGTCGTGCGTCCAGTCGCGCAAGTCGTGGGCGCGAAATTCCAAGATGCCCTTCTCCTGGGCGCGCTTCATCATGGACTCGCCCATGACCGAGTCGTACATATGCGGGAACGTGGAGAGGGTTTCGATGAGCATAGGATCCCTTGTCGATGGGTGGCGAGGACGGGCGGAAAGAAGACGACGCGCGGGGCGTCCTACAGATCGAGCAGGCCGGTGGGCAGGGACACATCGATGCGGCGGCCGGCCTCGTCGATGCCAACGATGAACTCGTCCACC
>URRT01000202.1 GCA_900550355.1 uncultured Collinsella sp. | reverse complement strand
GGCATCGACCTGCGCCGATGCCCCCAACATGGACACACATTTTGTCCTATAAGCCTAAATATGCCTGGCCCTTTTGTGGTGGTTGGCGGCTAGGCGGAGGGAAGGCCTGGCGTGTTGGCGGCTTGCTGGGGCTTGAGGCGGGCGTTGCGCCAGATGATTTGGATAACGTAGCCGAGCATAAAGACAAAGGCCACGCCGCTGATGAAGTCGCCGATGAGGGGGAGTCCCGTGAGGGCACCTGCGGCGATACCGCCGACGGCTGCCATGGCGTAGCGGTTCTGGTTATGTCCGACCATGCGGGCGATTGCGCAGCCCGCAAAAGCGGTGGAGACCAGCGCGATGCCGATAACGCCGCACAAGAGGGTTCCGGCAAGCGACAGGCCAGCGATGGAGATAATCAGCAGTAGGACGGTGGGGACGATAGCGATCGTGCCCAGAAGACCGCTCACCCACAGGGGCGTGGGGTGCTGGTGGAGCATTCCGGCGGCGCTGGCGGTCGCACGCGGAAAGACGAGCTCGAGCAGCAGAGCGACAAAGCAGGTCGAGAGCGCCGCGGCGACGATGCCGCCGATGACATCGTTAATGGTGGAAGTATCATCGTTCTCGGTGCGGTCGATCTTGAGCGCGCCGACCTCGGCTCCTGCGGCGCGCTCGGGGTCTTCGGAAACATGCGCGCTCACGGTGCCGGTAATGCGGGCATTCTTGCCCAAGACGAGCTTGTCGGCCCAAACCTCGACATCGCCCTCGACGGTGCCGTCGATGGTCACCGTATCGCCTGCAAGTGCTGCCGACTTGGCGGAGCCTCGTAGGGCAACTGTCTCACCCATCGCGTAAAAACAGTTGGCGGTGCTACCAGTGTTGAGCACGACGTGCTGACCGGCTACCGTCACGCTGCCATCGATTGCGGTTTTGGAGATGTCGATGGTGCGCGCCGCCAGGCGAACGGCGCCGCCTACGGTGCAGTCGCGAATCGACAAGCTCTCGCCTGCCGCGATAATATCGCGGCCGATGGAAGCGTCGTCTAGGTTAAGGCTTTGGCCGGCCCAGTACAGGTCGCCCTCGACGCCAGACGGATTTGAGTCAACTTCGGTTGCGAGCACGTTGCCCGCGGTGTCTGTGCCGGCGAACGACGTCGTGGGAAGTACGGTTAGCGCAAGCGCGATCAGTGCGAATAGGAGGGCGATGCGGCCACGCGTTTTACGGCGTCGGGACGACGGTGCTAGGTTGCAAGGCATAGTGAATCCTTCGTTAGATACTCGACATGTATCTAACAGGGTACCCAACGCGTGGGCGCTCTAAAAGAACCTCTCAGTTGCATTTCGAAGGGTCGTGCCGCGCTGTCTACTTTTTGCGATGCAAGAAGCGCGCGATGTCTTCTTCGGTGGGGCTTTTGATGTCAAAGCGCAGCGAGAGCCAGCGCAGACCCATGGTCACTGCGACGCATACGACCAGCGCGGCAACATTGCTCATGATGCCGCTCATAACGAGACACACATAGCTTGTCGATCCGGCGATGGCGGCGATGGCATAAAAGTTAGTACGTTGGAAAATGCCCGGAACCACGCCCATAAAGCCGTCTCGCACCATGCCGCCGCCCACCGCGGTGAAAAAGCCCATCATGATGCACACCGCCGGCGCAAAGCCGTAGACCAGCGCCTTGTCTGCTCCAGTGGCGGCGTAGATGCCGACCGAGATGATGTCGAGCAGGGGAATGAGTTTTTCGGGTTTGTCGACGATTGCCGGGAAAATATAGATGATGGCTGCCGTGGCAATGGAGAGCGGCAGCGCCATCGGCTGGTTGAGGATGTAGACGTTGCCCACCTGCAGCGTCATATCGCGCAAAAGACTGCCGCCCAGACCGCAGACCACCGCGAGCGCGACCGCGCCCACCAGGTCGAGCTTGTGCTCGCGCGCAACCAGCACACCCGAGATCGATGCAGCGACAACAGCGAACATCTCGAGCCAAAACGGAATGGCGACCATGGCATCCGATGCATGTGAGGTAATGGTCATAGCGGCGACGACGGGCAAGATGGGGTCCTTTGGGTTGTGGGTTTAGACAATGCCCGTACATAGTACATGGTTGGTGGGCGTGGCGACCCTATTGCTCGGTAAACGGTTGGGATCGGGTGGGGGCGTAGGTCCCATGTTTGGGGATCTGGACTGATGCTGAACGCGATGGGGGCGTGGCTGAATAGGAGGGATGTTCAAATTTTGAGCTTTGCTCAAAATTTATCCGGTCGGCTTACGCCGACCGCGCTGCGCTAAAAACGCGCCACGGGCGCGTTTTCTTTACGGGCTTATAGGACAAAATGTGTGTCCATGTTGGGGGCATCGGCGCAGGTCGATGCC
>URRT01000201.1 GCA_900550355.1 uncultured Collinsella sp. | reverse complement strand
CGACCGCCGATGCATCGACTGATGCCGCCGAGCCCCAAGACGTCGAACAGTCTGCGTCCGAGAAGCCCAAGCGCGGTCGTAAGAAGTCCGCTAAGTCCAAGGCGTCCGAGCGGCAGGCTGATGTCGAAGCGCAGGTCGATTCCGGCGCCGAGGCCAATGACGCCGCTGCGGCCAATGCCGACGCCGCCGCAACCGATGGCGCCGCGCCCGCCGAGGCCGAAGACGGCGCTCGCCCCAACCGTCGCCAGCACAAGCGCAATGACGACCGCAGCGACCGCAAGGACGAGCGCAACAACGACCGTCGTAACCGCCAGCGCGATCGCAAACAGCGCAACAAGGAGCGCAACGCCGCCCCCACCGAGCCCACGCTTTCGCGCGAGGAGCTCGCGGCCATGAAGGTCGCCGAGCTGCGCGAGAAGGCCAAGGAGTTCGAGATTGAGACGACCGGCAAGAAGAAGGCCGAACTCGTCGAAGAGATCTACGTCACCGCCGCGAAGGCCGAGGGCTTCCGCGACATCAAGGGCATCCTGCAGATTCGCCCGGATAGCTCAGGCATCATCCATGCCCACGGCTACATGAAGTCCAACGACGACGCCTTCGTGCCCGCCTACCTCATCCGCTCCGCGCGCCTGCGCACGGGCGACGTCATCGAGGGCTCGCTTCGTCCTTCGCGCGGCGGCGACAAGCGCGCCGGCCTCGCCAAAATCACGACCGTCAACGGTCTGGACCCCGAGCAGATTCGCAGCCGTCCCAAGTTCGGCGACCTCACCCCGGTCTATCCCAATGAGCCGCTGCGCATGGAGCACGGCAAGGACTCCATTACCGGTCGCGCCATCGACATCGTGTCGCCGATTGGCAAGGGTCAGCGTGGCCTGATCGTGTCCCCGCCTAAGGCCGGCAAGACCACGATCCTCAAGAAGATCTGCCAGTCTATCTCGATTAACAACCCCGAGGTGCACCTCATCTGCCTGCTCGTCGACGAGCGCCCCGAAGAGGTCACCGATATGCAGCGTTCCATCAAGGGCGAGGTTGTGGCGTCGACCTTCGATATGCCCGCCGACAACCACACTCGTGTGGCAGAGCTCGTCATCGAGCGCGCCAAGCGCATCGTGGAGCTGGGTGGCGACGTCGTGGTGGTGCTCGACTCCATCACGCGTCTTGCCCGCGCCTACAACTTGGCGGCGCCCGCCTCGGGCCGCATCCTTTCGGGCGGCGTCGATTCGGCGGCACTGTATCCGCCCAAGCGCTTCCTGGGCGCAGCCCGCAATATCGAGAACGGTGGCTCGCTCACCATCCTGGCCTCTGCCCTCATCGACACCGGCTCCAAGATGGACGAAGTCATCTTTGAGGAGTTCAAGGGCACCGGCAACATGGAGCTTAAGCTCGACCGCGACCTGGCCGATCGCCGCATCTTCCCGGCTATCGACCCCGTTGCCTCCGGTACGCGTAACGAGGACCTGTTGGTTGACGAGCAGATGCGTCCGTTTGTCTTTGGCCTGCGTCGCATTCTTGCCGGCATGAACAACACCGAGCGCGCAGCCGCATCGTTTATCAAGGGTCTTAAGGGCACCAACACCAACCAGGAGTTCCTGGTGCGTTCGGCCAAAAAGCACAGCGACTACGAGCAGACGTTCTAGGTTGTCATCCACACGCAGCGATAGCCATCAATGCGATAAAGGGTCGGGGCTTTGAGCCTCGGCCCTTTTCCATATCGCCGCTCCGCGCTTATTTTTGACCATAAGACTGGCAAGCAGCAGGTTTCCCGTTTCAATCCGACATCGTCGCTTGCAATCGACAGGGCGGTTTCGCATAATAGCTTTTAAGCTTCGCGACGGAAAACGCAGATGAAACGAACCATATACCGTTGCTTTGGGGCATAGCCCCGCTTCATCTTCTCTCGCGCAGCCAACTGAATGATGCGATTTGGGTGCTGGAAGATGGGGAGAGCTCATGGCTTCTTCTGATGCAACACAACGAGCAGTCCTTGCCGGACTTTCGTGCGGGATCGGTCTTGCCGCTCCCGTGGTTATGTATGCCGCGACGCTGCCGTTTTCGTCTGTGAACGAGACGGTCGTGGCGGGTGCGGTTCCCTTCGCCGTGGGCGCGGTGGCGGGCGTGGGTATCTATGCCGCCTCGCTGGGTATCTCCGAGTATCGTGCGCAGCGTGAAGAGCGTCTGTTCCAGCCCGATGCCATGGGCGGTGCCGCCAATCTCAATCAGCATCAAAGCGAGTTCAAGACCGCCTCGATTCCAGCTCAGCAGCAGGATGCGACTCCTTACGCTGCGGCTTTTGCTTCTCAGGCTCAGGCGGAGCAGTCTACCTCGGCATTCCTTTCCGGCCTGACTGGTGCGTTCCA
>URRT01000200.1 GCA_900550355.1 uncultured Collinsella sp. | reverse complement strand
CCGGTGGTAGCAGAGCGCCGCGAGTGCTATCGGGCTACCGGCATTGCGACAGATGAGGCCGACCTCGCTGCCGGTGTTGCTGAGGAGCAGGAGCGTGTGGATGCTGCCGTGGGCGGCTATAATCGCGCGGTGCGTCGTCTGTACGGCCCTGGTACGCCGTGGGGCGAGGTCGCCGAGTGGCAGACGGCCACGATGGAAGAGCTTGAGCGCCAGCAGCGCATCAACGAGACGGCGAAGCATCGCGTGGTGGGGCTCGTTATTCAGACCCGCCCCGATGCCGTAACGCCGCAGGCCCTCACACTTATTCGCCGCTTGGGCTGCACCAAGATTCAGATGGGTATCCAGAGTCTCGACCAGCACCTGCTCGATATCAACGAGCGTCGCATTTCGGTGACTCAGATCGAGCGGGCGTTTTCGCTTGCACGATTGTTTGGCTTTAAGATCCATGCGCATTTTATGCTTAACCTGCTGGGCGCCACGCCCGAGGGGGACAAGCGCGACTACGAACGCTTTATGACCGAAGGGGCCTTTATGCCCGACGAGGTCAAGGTCTACCCGTGTGCGCTCATCGAGGGCTCGCGTCTGGTGGGCTGCTATGAGCGTGGCGAGTGGCGCCCCTATACCGAGGACGAGCTGCTCGATGTGTTGGCCGATGACATCGTGGTGACGCCGGCGTTCTGCCGCATCAGTCGCATGATTCGCGACTTTAGCTCCGACGACATCATGGTGGGCAACAAGAAGCCTAATCTGCGCCAGCTCGTCGAAAACCGCTTGGCGGCTCGTGGGGAAGGCGCGACGGTGCGTGAGATTCGCTATCGCGAGATCAGCACGGCGGGGGCCGACTTGGATGAGCTATCTCTTGATGAGGAAGTTGCGTACGAGACGCCGGTGACTTACGAGCGCTTTTTGCAGTGGGTGACGCCGCAGGGCAAGATCGCGGGCTTTTTGCGCCTGTCGTTGCCCGATCGTGCGTTTGTTACCGCGCATGCGGACGAGTTGCCGACGACGCCGGAGGAGGCGATGATTCGCGAGGTGCACGTGTATGGCATGGCGGCACGCGTGGGGGATCAAGGTCAGGCGGCTCAGCATCACGGTCTGGGGCGTCTGCTCGTGGAGCGTGCGTGTGAGATTGCCCGGGATGCGGGTTATGCGCGTATCAACGTGATTAGCGCGATTGGCACACGCGAGTACTATCGCCATCTTGGATTTTATGACCACGGACTCTATCTGCAAAAGGAGCTCTAGATGAACAAGCCAAGTGTTTCTGCTGGCGTCGTTGCCGGCGTTGCCCTGGGAGCCGCGGCGCTTGGTGCGGCCGCCGTCGCTGTTCGTGCTGCCTGTCTGCAGGTTGCGAGGACCCGCAATGGGTTGGCGCGTGTGAAGCGCGTGCATGGTGAGAGCGGTGACGAGGTCCGTGTGCTCGTGCAAGGCGGCGTCTACCAAAGCGCAAGCTACGTTGGCGAGCGTTGGGCAGAGCCCGTCTTTGCGTACTATCGTGCGTTTGACGATGTGTTTGAGGCCGAGGACGCAATGCGTGATGCTTACGGGCATGGTATCGACCGTATGCTCATGCTGGGCGGCGGCGGGTTTGCCTATCCCAAGTTTGCGCTGTTGTCGCACGAGGGCATGCGCATGGACGTTATCGAGTATGACGGAGAGATTACGCGCCTGGCGCGCCGCTGGTTCTACCTGGACGAGCTGGAGCGCGCGGTGGGCGACCGCTTGCGGGTGATTACCGCTGAGGCTCGCTCGTATCTGGGTGTGACGAGCGTGGGTCATCGTCGCTACGACGTGGTCGTGAGCGATTGCTTTGGCGGTGCCGAGCCCGTACGCGAGCTGGCGACGGTTGAAGCATTGCGTTTGGTGCGGGGCAGCCTAAATGTCGGTGGCGTCTACGTTGCCAATATCGTGAGCGCAAGCGAGGGGAGCGATGTGACATTCCTGCGCGATTGCGCAGTCACGGCACTCGAGGTATTCGCTCACGCCTGGGTGGTCCCATGTGGCGATGCGAAGTTCGGCGGCGAGGAAAACTATCTGCTCATCGCCAGCGACGGCGACTATGTCTTTGCCGAAGCCGTGCCCTTCGACACCGACTTCCTCGGCACTGTCCTCCACGACTAGCATTGGGGGTAGTCTATTTGTGACGGGCTCTATGGTTTTGTCAACCATGCGCTTCATCTATTTTCAGCATGACGCATCTGGACGCCCGGCGCCAACTCGCTTCCTCTTCGGTTGATTCCGCCCGCTAGGCCAAAAATGTCATTGGAAGTGCCAAATGAACAAGCAAGCCACTACGCAACTGCACATCTATTCCGCCTTTTTCGTTCTCGCGGGATTTGTTTTAAATCGGGGAGTGTTTCTACTTTTCC
>URRT01000199.1 GCA_900550355.1 uncultured Collinsella sp. | reverse complement strand
ATCTCGATCTCCCCGGGGGCGGGGGCCGTTGTTCCCCGCCGGCAGCGCCACCATCACCTGGAAGCCGCCTTCGTCGACCATGCAGGGCGTATAGTGGAGCGTGGTGTTGAAGACCTCAACAACCGTACCCGCCGGCACGCGGAACGCCTTGACGCACGCGGTGTCGAGCTTGCCGTCCTCGATCTCCCAGCGATGCGCCACGAGCAGAATAAAATCGCGGGCGCCCAGGTTAAACTCGCTGGCGCGGTGGTACTCCAGGCAGTTGAGACGCGTGTTGCGGCCGTTGCACCAGCCGAGCTGGAAGGGACGGCCGCCAAACATGAGAAAGCCCAGTTTATCGGCATCCTTGACGCCCTCGAGCTCCGGCGCGCTTGCAACGTACTTGCTGCCCTCGGGAATGGGCGTGGCAGAGAGTGCCTCGAGCACGGGCGACGTGAGCTCGGACGGGACGTCATCCCAAACGTTGCCATAGGATTTGAACTCGGGATCGTTGACAGAGTAGATATGCATGTTCACTCCTGTTCGTAAATGTGACTATACGAACATTCTAGAACAAACATGAGCGATTTTGAACGCTCGTCCCGACCAATCAACAAAAAGGCGCCCCCGCATAAGCGAAGGCGCCCAATGCGCGCGTTTTGGGCGATAAAGCCCTTACGCCTGCTGATAGTGCAGATGCTTCTCGTCGATATCGGCCAGGTCGCGGTCGAGGTAGCGGCGCGCAAGCCAGTTGGCCATGGGGAGGTTCTGGTCCAGGTAGTTACCGCATTCCTCGGGAGCGGCACCGGGGACATCGCCCTCAAAGTCGGCGACAAACTCGAACAGCTCACGCACGAGCGGCAGGATCTCCTCGCTCGTCACCTCGCCAAACACGACGAGGTAAAAGCCCGTGCGGCAGCCCATGGGGCCAAAGTAGACAATGCGGCTCGTCCACTCGGCATGATTGCGAAGGAACGTCGCACCCAGGTGCTCGATGGTGTGGCACTCGGCCGTGTTCATGACCGGCTCCTTGTTGGGCGTGGTCAGGCGCAGGTCAAACGTGGTGACGGCGGCACCGGTCGCCGGATCGCGGTCGATGCGGCTCACATACACGCCGGGCTCAAGCAGCAGATGGTCAACGGAAAAGCTCGCGATGCGCTCCATGGCAGATCCTCTCGATAGTCAAATTGGGACGGGGCTCTTTTAGCTGGTTCGAATGGTCGCACCAATCATACCAGTCAAAAAAGCCCCGTCCCAAAAAGACAACTTAGCCCAGGACGCGGGCCATGCGCGCCTTGAACTCGGACAGGAAGCGCGGGGCGTCGACGGTCAGCGCCACGAGTGCGCTCTTGTCGGGGTCGGACAGACGGCGCTCATCGCAGATGGTGCGACCGCGGTACTCGCCCAGCAGATCAACACGCAGGTTGCAGCCGAGCGCGCCCACGAGTGTGGGATCAATCTTTTTTGACATCGTGCGGCGCGCAGCCACCCAGGTGGGGGGCGTTCATCTCGTACGAGCCAATGTAGTGCTCCACCATACTCGCAAACGCGCAACCGGCCATGGTGCCCGAGCCCGTCCAACCGGCAATGTCGCGACGCGTGAGCACCACGCGATGCGTCACATCCAGACCCACCATAGTGAGCTTGCGGCCCGAGCGCAGCACCGCGTCGGCTGCCTCGGGGTCGCTCGCCATATTGGCTTCGGCGCCCGCGCTCACGTTACCGGGCACGGTAAGGGCGCCGCCCATCACGACCACGCGGCCGATGGACATCATCGCCGCCGCATCGCGCTCCAGGGCGAGCGCCAGGTTGGAGAGCGGGCCAGTCGCTACGTAGACCAGATCGGGACCATAGGTGCGCGCGGCATCGATCAGATAATCGACCGCAGCGTTGCCGTCGGCCGAGGTCGCCCCCACCGGCTCGTAGGGCGACGCGGGCACGCTCGCGCCGCCGATGCCGTTCTTGCCGTGAATGAGCGCGGTGGACGCCGGCGGCGTATAGGGCTCAGTCGCCTGCAGAGGACGGTCGGCACCCAGGTACACCGGAACCTCGGGGCGACCCAGCAGATCGAGCACCGCCAGGCAATTGTGCGCCGATTGCTCGACGCGCACGTTGCCAAAGCACGTGGTGATGCCCACGAGCTCCACCTCGGGGCTCGCGATGGCATAGGCCAGCGCCATCGCATCGTCCACTCCCATATCCAGATCAAGGATCAGCTTCTTGATTGCCATTGTTCTACTCCGCTTCTCCGTCTTTATCGTTTAACCAAACCAATGTTCAACTTCGGCGCGCGTGGGAATCGATTGCTGAGCGCCCAGGCGCGACACCGTCACTGCCGAAGCGCGAGCACCCGCGGCCATGCACTCAAAGAGCGGCAAGCCCTCTAGGCGAGCCGCCGCCAACGCGCCGATAAACGTATCGCCGGCGGCCGTGGTATCGACTACC
>URRT01000198.1 GCA_900550355.1 uncultured Collinsella sp. | reverse complement strand
CACGAGCTTCGCACCGTGCGCAACCACATCTCGGCCATCCTGCAGAAGTGCGGCCTGAGAAACCGTACCCAGATCGCCATCGCCTGGTGGCGGTAGGTCGCAGCGTCATCCGCTCCCCACCGCCCGCGACGTTCCCCGGCGCCCTCATCGTCCGCAAGACCGCATGGTGCGCCGCTGCAATTTCATGCAAGAAATCTACGGGCAAATGGCTATCATCTCTCCTTGTTATGGAGATGACTCATGCCCCACATATTCAGCAGCCCCGCCACCCCCGGCACCGCGAGACCGTGCGCCGCGCCCTTGGCGGCACGATCGAGTTCCGGCATTTCACCGGCTTCGACCAGCTGTTCGCGCCTCACGCCCACGGCTACCCGGTCATAGGCCTCGTGCGCGAGGGGCATCGCATTATGGAATGCAACCGCACGCGCTACCGCCTCGGCCCCGGCCAGCTGCTCGCCCTCAACGCGGGCGACGCCCACGGATGCGTCCAAGAGGGAGCCACGCCGCTCGTCTACGACAGCCTCGCCCTGCTCGATTTCCACGATTGCCCGCCTTTTGCCGGCCCCATCGTTGAAGACGCCGAGGCCATCGCCCTTATGGAGGAGCGCGGCGAGAAGTACAAGGTCGAGCACATCGGCGACCTGGACGACGACGCCCGCATCACCTTCTACCAGCAGGGCGACTACATCGACATGTGCGTCGGCCCCCACATCTGCTACACCAAGGCCCTCAAGGCCTTTAAGCTCACCGGCGTCTCGGGCGCTTACTGGAAGGGCGATAAGGACAACAAGATGCTCACCCGCATCAACGGCGTCGCCTTTGCCACCAAGGAAGAGCTCGACGAGCACATGCACATGCTGGAGGAAGCTAAGAAGCGCGACCACCGCAAGATCGGCCGCGAGATGGACCTCTTTATGATGCGCGACGAGGCCCCCGGCTTCCCGTTCTTCCTGCCCAACGGCATGATCCTTAAGAACACGCTGCTGGACTACTGGCGCGAGATCCACCACAAGGCCGGCTACGTGGAGATCTCCACGCCGCTCATCATGAACAAGCAGCTGTGGAAGACCTCGGGTCACTGGGACCACTACAAGGACAACATGTACTCCACCGTCATCGACGACGAAGAGTACTGCATTAAGCCCATGAACTGCCCGGGCGGCGTGCTGGTGTACGCCTCCAAGCCGCACTCCTATCGCGAGCTGCCCATCCGCGCCGGCGAGATTGGCCTGGTGCACCGCCACGAGCTGCGCGGCGCCCTGCACGGCCTGTTCCGCGTGCGCTGCTTTAACCAGGACGACGCCCACCTGTTTGTGCGTCCCGACCAGCTGACCGACGAGATCGTGGGCGTGGTCAACCTCATCGACTCCGTGTACCAGAAGTTTGGCTTTAAGTACCACGTTGAGCTGTCCACACGCCCCGAGGACTCCATGGGTTCCGACGAGGACTGGGCTCGCGCCGAGGAGGGTCTGCGCACCGCTCTGGAGAAGCTGGGCATGGACTACGAGGTCAACGAGGGCGACGGCGCCTTCTATGGCCCCAAGATCGACTTCCACCTGGAGGACTCGCTCGGCCGTACCTGGCAGTGCGGTACCGTGCAGCTCGACTTCCAGATGCCGCTCAACTTTGACCTGGAGTACGTGGACGCCGACGGCACCAAGAAGCGCCCCATCATGCTGCACCGCGTATGCTTTGGCTCCATCGAGCGCTTCATCGGTATTCTGATTGAGCACTTCGCGGGCAAGTTCCCCACCTGGCTTGCTCCGGTGCAGGTCAAGGCACTTCCGGTTTCGGAGAAGAGCCGCGACTACGCTCACGAGGTGTGCGCCAAGCTGGAGGAAGCCGGCATTCGCGTGGTCTGCGACGACCGCGACGAGAAGATCGGCTACAAGATCCGCGAGGCCCGCAGCATCGACCGCGTGCCCTACATGCTCATCCTGGGCGAGAAGGAGGTCGAGGCCGGCAACATCTCCGTCCGCGATCGCTCCAACGAGACCGTTCAGATGAGCGTTGATGAGTTTGTTGCCAAGGTGACCGAGGAGATCAAGACTCGCGCCTAAGGCAAGCTTCACAACAATTAACAAAGGCGACCGTCCACAAAGGGCGGTCGCCTTTTTTATGCCCAAATAAGAAAAGCCGCTGGTTGAGCGGCTTTTTTTGTTGCACAAAAAGGTACAGGTTTTTGTAGAGGGGTATGGAGATGTACCTACTTGCAGTACATTTTGCGTAATCTGGGCAAACGCTGATTAATTGCTCGTATAATGTCATCTGTCGAAAGATACAAAAACCTGTACTTTTGCGACTGCGCCTAGCTGCGAGCGAGAAGCCTGTTCTAAACGCCCCTGCATTTGCGTGCATCGCAAAGCAAGAGAAGGGGGCGAGAACATGGAGCAGACGGCACGGCGCCAAGAGCAGCTGCCGGGCGCATT
>URRT01000197.1 GCA_900550355.1 uncultured Collinsella sp. | reverse complement strand
GGCGGGGCCAGCGGCACGTCAAAAGACCATACACCTACGGGCGAAGGACCACCAAACTGGGCTAGGCAGCCGGGCAGATCTTCTTGAAGAGCTCGATGACGTCGTCGAGCGTTGCCTCGCGCGGGTTACCCGGGAAACAAGCGTCGGCCATGGCGTCCTTGGCCAGGACCTCGATCTCGTCAGCCTTCATGGCCTCGCAGACGTGCGGGATATTCACGTCGGCGGAAAGCTGCTTGACGGCGGCGATAGCGGCGTCGGCAGCCTCGTCGGTGCTCATGCCCGTGGTGTCAACGCCCATGGCGACGGCAACCTTGGCCAGACGCTCGGCGCAAACCGGCTTGTTGAACTCCATGGCGATCGGCAGCAGCAT
Organism: uncultured Collinsella sp.; assembly: GCA_900550355.1. Lineage (GTDB taxonomy): Bacteria > Actinomycetota > Coriobacteriia > Coriobacteriales > Coriobacteriaceae > Collinsella. The sequence goes on along the minus strand of URRT01000197.1, from coordinate 2,092 downwards.
GGCGCAAGCGACGCCGTGCGGGGTGTCGTAGTGAGCGGACAGGGTGTGAGCCATGGCGTGGTCGATGCCCAGGCCAACATTGGAGAAGCCCATGCCGGCGACATACTGGCCAAGGGCCATGCCCTCGCGGCCGGAGCCGGGCTGGCCGGACTTGGCCTCGGCAACGGAGTCGCGTAGGTTCTCGCTGATCAGCTTGATGGCCTCAAAGTGGAACATGTCGGAGAGCTCCCAAGCGCCCTTGGTGGTATAGCCCTCGATGGCGTGGGTCAGAGCGTCCATGCCGGTGGAGGCGGTCAGGCCGGCGGGCATGGAAGCCATCATGTCGGGGTCGACGACGGCGACCTCGGGGGCGTCGTTGGTGTCGACGCACACGAACTTGCGGACCTTCTCGGGGTCGGTGATGACGTAGTTGATGGTCACCTCGGCAGCGGTACCGGCGGTCGTCGGCACGGCGATGGTGAACACGGCGTGGTTCTTAGTGGGAGCAACGCCCTCGAGGCTGCGGACATCGGCGAACTCGGGGTTGTTGATGATGATGCCGATGGCCTTGGCGGTGTCCATGGAGGAGCCGCCACCGATGGTCACGATAGCGTCAGCCTCGGCGGCCTTGAAGGCCTCGACGCCGTCCTTGACGTTCTGAATCGTGGGGTTGGGCTTGATCTCGGAGTAGAGGCTCCAAGCGATGCCGGCGGCGTCGAGCTCGTCGGTCACCTTAGCGGTAACGCCAAACTTGACCAGATCGGGGTCGGAGCAGACGAAGATCTTCTTGTAGCCGCGACGCTGGAGCTCGCCGGGGATCTCCTTGATGGCGCCGGAACCATGATAAGAGATGGTATTGAGAACGAAACGATTAGCCATTGATAGCCTCCCATCGTGTGCGGGGCATCCATTACGCCCCACGCTATGAGTCCCATCCTAACGCTTTTGAAACAAAAAACGCGTGAGAACGTCAAACTATTTAAAGCGTTTCAACAGACGATGAAAAATATTGCGGCAAAGGGACAGCCCCTTTGCCGCATTCGGTTACTTTCGGCAGCCCTCTTTCCAAGCCTCGGCCGCAACCTTCCAGCGTAAGCGCAAGTCGCGCTCGCGGTCGATGAACATGATGGCAAACGCGACAAACAGCAGCAAGCTCGCCACGACGATGGCGTGCAGGCCCATGCGCTCAATACACCAGTTGCCCAACACGGCGCCAAACACAAAGGTAAAGATCACGCCAAAGTACAGCAGGCCGTTTTCCAAAAAGCCGCGCCTGTGGGTGATGATGTAATCGTCCACGTTTTGCAGCGCGTTGCGTAAGTTGCCGATGCACATGGTCGTAGCGATGCCGTGACCGTGGATCTTGCGGAAGCTCTCGACCTGCATGCCGCAGGCAAACGAGGTAAGGCAGTTGGCGAGCAGGTTGTAACCGCCACCGGGGATAAAGCTCACGCCCAGCAAGATGACGGCTTCAAAGAACACCGTCACCTGACGCCAGTGGATCACGCTGCCAAACCGCTCGTGCACCAGGTCGGCAAGCATAATGCCCACGGCAAACGACACCACGGGGAAGAAATAGCGCCCCGCCAGCGCCCAGTTGCCCTCCGAGATGCTCACGCCCACCAGCAAGATGTTGCCCGTCTGCGCGTTGGCGAAAACATGGTCGCGCCCAATGTACGAATACACGTCCATAAAGCCACCGGCGAGCGCCAAGATGATGCCCAGCTCAATAGACTCCGATATCTGTTTGGCACGCTGCATCGTCGTGCATCCTCCTTGTTGACGACTCTCTCGTGCGTTGGCGGAAATATAGCCGCCGTTCATACTGTAACCCATTGACAACATGGCGTGCGCGCGAGACGGCTCCTTCGACGCAGGGATACACAGTCTGGAAACAAACGGTGGGCGCGGCGACGCTCCCACTCACTAGTCCATGTACTCCCCCAGTCTTTTTAGCCCCGTCCCAAAAAGACTGGTTACAATTACGTGCAGCATACAGACACCGGGAGGGATCGTGGCAAAAAAGCCTCAGCACGCTCAGAACAACCAGCGCAGTCAGCAGGGCAAACAGGGCCAGCAGCAAAAGCGCGGCGGCAAGGAGCAGGCCACGGTC
>URRT01000196.1 GCA_900550355.1 uncultured Collinsella sp. | reverse complement strand
CACGGTGGACAGGCGGTGCGCGATGACAAACGTCGTGCGGCCTTCCATGAGCTTATCCATGCCCGCTTGCACGATAGCCTCGGTGCGGGTGTCGATGCTCGATGTGGCCTCGTCCAGAATCATGGCCGGCGGATCGGCGACAGCGGCGCGTGCGATCGAAATCAGCTGGCGCTGGCCCTGCGACAGCTGTGCGCCGTTGCCGGTGAGCATCGTGTCGTAGCCGTCGGGCAGGCGGGTGATAAAGTCGTCGGCGCCCGCGAGCTTGGCCGCCGCGATGCACTCCTCGTCGGTGGCGTCCAGGTTGCCGTAGCGGATGTTATCCATCACGGTGCCGGTGAACAGGTTCACGTCCTGCAGCACCACGCCTAGCGAGCGGCGCAGATCGGCCTTGCGGATCTTGTTGACGTTGATGCCGTCGTAGCGGATCTTGCCGTCGGCAATGTCATAGAAGCGGTTGATGAGGTTGGTGATGGTGGTCTTGCCGGCACCGGTGGCGCCGACAAACGCGACCTTCTGGCCCGGCTTGGCAAACACGGACACGCCGTGCAGCACCTCGTGGTCGGGCGTGTAGCCAAAGTCGACGTTGTCCATGACCAGGTCGCCGCGCAGCGGCACGTACTCGATCTCGCCGGTGGCGCGGTGCGGATGTTTCCACGCCCACATGCCGGTGTGGTGGTCGGCCTCCTCGAGCTGCCAGGTGTCGGGGTTGACCTGCGCGTTGACGAGCGTCACGTAGCCTTCGTCGGCTTCGGGCTTCTCGTCGATGAGTTCAAAGATGCGGTCGGCGCCGGCGAGGCCCATGACCACGGCGTTGATCTGCTGCGAGATCTGACCGATCTGTCCGCAGAACTGCTTGGTCATGTTGAGGAACGGCACCACGACGGCGATGGACAGTGCCATGCCCGAGATGCTCAGGTTGGGCACGCCCAGCGCCAGGAAAATGCCGCCGGCAAGGGCCACCAGCACGTAGAGCAGGTTGCCCAGATTCATAAGGATGGGCATGAGGATGTTGGCGTACATGTTGGCCTTCTGCGAGACCTCGAAGAGCTTTTCATTGCGCTCGTCAAAATCGGCCTCGGCGGCAGACTCGTGGCAGAATGCCTTGACGACCTTCTGGCCGTTCATGACTTCCTCGATATGGCCCTCGACCACGCCGAGCTCGGTCTGCTGCGCAATAAAGAAACGCGCGGAGTTGGAGCCGAGCAGCTTGGTCATAAAGGTCATAAAGGCGACACCGGCCACAATGACCAGGCACATCCACACGCTGTAGTACAGCATGATAAAGAATACCGTGACGATGACGATGGTCGTCATGAGCAGGTTGGGCAGCGACTGGCTGATCATCTGGCGCAGCGTGTCGATATCGTTGGTGTAGTGGCTCATGATGTCGCCGCGCTGGTGTGTGTCGAAGTAGCGGATCGGCAAGTCCTGCATGCGGTTGAACATCTTCTCGCGCAGCTTCTCGAGCGAGCCCTGCGTGACGATGGCCATGGCGCGGTTCCAGAACAGCGAGGACAGGATGCCGACGCCGTAGATGCAGGCGAGGGTGGTCACGAGCTGTGCGATCTTGGGCTGTGCAGCTTCCCAATCGCCCGACTGCCACGATTCGCTAATAATCTGCAGGGCGCTCTGAAGGAAGGTCGCGCCGATGGAGTTGATGATGGCGCAGAGCACCACGCCGACGACGACGAGGGGCAAAAGCACGGGGTAGAAGCCAAAGAGCGTCTTGACGAGGCGCGACATGGTGCCACCCTTGCGGTTGAGCGCGCGCTCGGCGGTCGTTGCCTTACTCATGTGCCTCGCCTCCTTCCTGGGTCTGAGCTTGTGTTGCGGATACCTCGGTGTCGGCTTCGACGGCCTCTTCGCCCTCGGCAGACATCTTGTTCTGCGAGGTAAAGGTCTCGCGGTAGATCTCGCTCGTCTTGAGCAGCTCATCGTGGTTGCCGATCTGCGCGATGCGGCCGCCCTCCATGACGATGATGCGGTCTGCATCCTGCACGGAGCTAATGCGCTGGGCGATGATGAGCTTGGTCGTGTTGGGCAGATAGCTTGCCAGCCCTGCGCGGATCTTGGCGTCGGTCTTGGTGTCGACGGCGCTGGTGGAGTCGTCCAGGATCAAGATCTTGGGGCGACGCAGCAGGGCACGCGCAATGCACAGGCGCTGCTTCTGACCGCCCGAGACATTGGAGCCGCCCTGCTCGATCCAGGTGTCATAGCCCTTGGGGAAGCCGTCGACAAACTCGTCGGCGCAGGCCAGATGTGCCGCCTCGCGGACTTCCTCGTCGGTGGCGTTCGGGTCGCCCCAGCGCAGGTTCTCGGCAATGGTGCCGCTAAACAGCACGTTTTTCTGCAGCACCATGGCCACTTGGTGGCGCAGCGCGTCCAGGTCGTAGTCGCGTACGTCCATGCCGCCCACGCGCACGGTGCCTTCGGTGGCGTCGTACAGACGGGCGATGAGGTTTACAAGCGTGGACTTGGCCGAGCCGGTA
>URRT01000195.1 GCA_900550355.1 uncultured Collinsella sp. | reverse complement strand
GGCAACCTCTGCCACGGCGGCGACCGGCGCAGCATCCACCACGCGGTAGAAGAGCTGCGCGAGCAATGGCATCAAGAACACCGTGATGGCGCCGGCGGCAACCATAACCGACGCAATATCTTGCGACAGCGCGCCCGCGTTGACGGCAACACTCGTCACGGCAACGATGATCGGCAGCGCCGTGGTGCAGTACAGGGCCACGGTAATGCGACCATACGCCGACACATCGCGCGTCGCAGGACAAATGCTCATAGAAATAAGAATGGGCACGGCGCGAATAATCAACAACGCCACGATAAAGCCCACGAGCAGACCCGGGCGCGACGCCACGGCCATCAGATCGATCTTTGCGCCCGATACGGTAAAGAACACCGGAATCAAAAAACCGTAGGCCAGGCCGTCGAGCTTGGTCTCGAGCGTATGGTTGCCCTCGGGGATGATATAGCGCAGGACAAAGCCGGCGGCAAAAGAACCCAACACGATGTCGAGATCAAAGACGGCCGAGAACGCCACGAGTGTGACCAGGATGAGCACCGTCAGGCGCACGAAGGTCTGCGACGTGGTATCGGCACGTTCCTCGACAAACGCAAAGAAGCGGCTGCCGACGCGCTTGGAGCGGCTTGGGACCACGGCAAGCAACACGCAGACCACCGCAAACAGGCCAAGAATCACGAGCGTTTGGATGCCGGTACGGGCAGACAGCAGCACCGACATGGCAAGCACGGGGCCGAGCTCGCCCCAGGTGCCATACGCGAGAATCGAGTCGCCCACGCGCGTTCCGACAAGCGAACGCTCGCGCATAATGGGCACGAGCGTGCCGAGCGCCGTAGAAGTGAGGGCAAGCGTCACGGCGATACCGTCGAAATGACTGACCGAGAACCACGGGGTAAAGCGCACGGCAAGCCAGGCGATACCAAACGTGACAACCCACGTCGCCAAGCCGTAGCGCCCCTCGGCGCCCGTGATGCTCTTGGGGTCGATCTCAAAGCCGGCAAGCAGGAATAAGAAGGCCAGACCGAGCTCGGACACAAGCGAGACCTCGGCATCTACATGGATGACGCCGAGCATATGGGGTCCCAGCACCGCGCCGAGCAAGAGCAAAAAGACCGTCTCGGAAACGGGTTTTCCGGGAATCGCCGAGGCGATAAAAGGACTCGCAAAGGCCACGAGTGCGATGATGGCGAGCGAAACGAATGCCATGTGATGCCTTTCTCTTGTTTGCGCTTCACTGTAGCACCCTCGCCGTCCTCAACGCGCCGCGAGCTGTCGTATCATAGTGAGGTTTACAAACATGTGGCTCAAGGCGACCGCAGGGCAGACCCCGCAAACCGACCGCTGCCGCATACTGTACCGTACGCCCAACCGATCAGGAAGGCAGGAACCAATGGTCTCTCGTATCTACGTGGAGAAGAAACCCGGGTTCGACGTCGAGGCTCAGCAGCTCAAGGGCGAGCTGACCGAAATTCTCGGCATCAAGGGCATCGAGGCCCTGAGGATCATCAACCGCTACGACGTCGAGGGCATCGACGAGGAGCTTTTCCGCTCCTGTATGCCGACCGTCTTTAGCGAGCCCCAGGTCGATGTGACCTACGACGAGCTCCCCGCAAGCGATGGCGCCGTCTTTGCCGTCGAAACCATTGGTTGCCAGTGTCACCGGCGCGCCTCCTCCCCCAGCGAGTGCGTGCAGCTCATCAGCCAGGGCGAGCGCCCCGCCGTGCGCTCCGCCAAGGTCTATATGATCTCGGGCGCTCTGGACGAAGCCGCCATCGAGGCCATCAAGCACTACGTGGTGAACCCCGTCGAGGCCCGCATCGCCTCGCTCGACCTGCCCGAGACGCTGCATGTGGAGACCCCCGAGCCTGCGCCCGTCGAGGTGCTCGACGGCTTCCGCGAGCTCGACGAGGCCGGCCTTGCCGCCTTTATCGCCGATCGCGGCCTTGCCATGGACGAGGCGGACATCGCCTTCTGCCAGCAGTACTTCCGCGATGAGGACCGCGACCCCACCATCACCGAGATCCGCGTGATCGACACCTACTGGTCCGACCACTGCCGCCACACCACCTTCGGCACCGTCCTGGACGACGTGACGATCGACGACGCCGTGGTGCAGCAAGCCTTCGACCGCTACATGGAGATGCGCCACGAACTCGGCCGCGACGCCAAGCCCGTCTGCCTCATGGACATGGGCACCATCGGCGCCAAGTACCTTAAGAAGACCGGCGTCATGACCGATGTCGACGAGTCCGAGGAGATCAACGCCTGCACCGTCAAGGTGAAGGTCGATGTCGATGGCGAGGACCAGGACTGGCTGTTCCTCTTTAAGAACGAGACCCACAACCACCCGACCGAGATCGAGCCCTTCGGCGGTGCCGCCACCTGCGTGGGCGGCGCCATCCGCGACCCGCTCTCGGGCCGCAGCTATGTGTACCAGGCCATGCGCGTCACCGGCGCCGGCGACCCCACCGTCCCGGTTTCCGAGACGCTCGAGGGCAAGCTGCCGCAGC
>URRT01000194.1 GCA_900550355.1 uncultured Collinsella sp. | reverse complement strand
GGTTCGGAATAGTGTAGTGCTGGCGGTCTATCTATTGTTTTCGGTTGCTTGCTTCTTTACCGTACATGAGCATCTAAGCACGGGTGATATTGTGCTTGATTTTTTCTCAGGCTCAGCATCGACCGCCCATGCCATGTTCCTGCAGGAGCTCGGAAAAGATGATCGCTATCAGTTTATCCTTGTCCAGCTTCCAGAGCCTTGTGACCCGAAACGCGACGCCTACAAGGACGGGTATGAGACTCTCTGCGACATAGGCGAAGGACGCATTCGCCGCGCAGGCGACAAAATCAAAACCGAGCTCGAGGAATCCAACCGTCAACTCAAGCTTGGCGAGGGACCCAAGCAGCTTCCCGACATCGGCTTCCGTGTGTTCGAGCTCGATGAGTCCGGCATTGAGAAGCCCGAGCCCGGTCAGCTCCTCTTCGACGTGGTCAAGCCCGATCGCTCCGATATGGATATCGTCTTCGAGATGATGCTCAAATGGGGCCTCGAGCTCACGCTGCCCGTCGAGAAGTCTGAAGCCGCGGGCTATCCCATCTGGTCCGTCGCTTGCGACGAGCTCGTCTGCTGCATGTCCCGAGGCCTCACCATTGAGGCGCTCGAGGCCATCGCCGACATGGAGCCCAGGCGCGTTCTCATCCTCGATTCCGTCCTCGACGACACCCTCAAGCTCAACGCCGTGCAGATCTTCAAGCACGCCGGCGAGCGCATGGGCTGTGAGATCGAATTGAGGACGGTCTAGCATGGCGGCGCTCGAGTTCAAGTTCTCATCCGACCAGCAGCACCAGCTGGAGGCCATCGAAGCAACCTGCGACCTGTTCCGCGGACAACAATTTATTGGCAGCGTATTCTCCGCCGATTCCGGCCGCAAAGGCCAGACGGCAATCGGCGAGCTCATGGTCGGCCACGGCAACGAGCTTCGCGTGGCGCCGGGCCAGCTCCTCGACAACCTGCACGCCGTGCAGGAGGAGGGCTGCCTCCCGGCAACCGACGTCCTCACCGATGGGCGCCTGCGAGACTTCACCGTCGAGATGGAGACCGGCACCGGCAAGACCTACGTCTACATCCGCTCCATCTACGAGCTAAACCGCCGCTACGGCATCACCAAGTTCGTTATCGTCGTGCCGAGCGTGGCCATCCGCGAGGGCGTCCTCAAGAGCCTCCAGACCACCCGCAGGCACTTCGAGACGCTCTACGACCGCACGCCGCTCGACTACTTCGTGTACGACTCGAAGGACATGGGGCCGGTGGGTAACTTCGCCACGTCGAGCTCCATCCAGGTCATGGTCATCAACATCGACGCGTTCAACAAGGGCCTCGAGAAGGATGGCACCGCGAAGGAGGGCAACCTCTTCCACCGTCCCAGCGAGAAGCTCACCGGCGGCTTCAGCCCTCGCGAGCTCGTGAGCGCCTGCAAGCCCGTCGTCATCATCGACGAGCCCCAGAGCGTCGACAACACCAAGCAGGCCAAGGCCGCCATCAAGAGCCTGAACCCGCTGTTCGTGCTGCGCTACTCGGCCACGCACAAGCAGGCCTACAACATGATCTACCGCCTCACGCCGGTCGACGCCTTCGAGCGCCACCTGGTGAAGGGCATCTGCGTGGACTCGATCAAGGCCGAGGCGAACCTCAACGGCGCGTACGTGAGGCTCGAGTCCGTCAAGTCCGACCCGTTCTCCGCCAAGGTGTCCATCGACGTGCGCCAGGCCGACGGCACGCAGAAGCGCAAGGCCGTCACGGTGAAGACCGGCAACGACCTCTACCAGAAGAGCGGCGAGAACAGCGACTACGAGAGCGGCTGGGTGGTCAACAACATCGGCGCCGCAGTGGGCGACGAGTTCATAGAGTTCCAGAACGGCGAGGTGCTCGAGCTCGGCGAGGCGCTGGGCGACGTCAACGAGGAGGTCGTCAAGCGCGCGCAGATCCGCCGCACCATCGAGGACCACCTGGCCCGCCAGTTCGAGCTGTGGCCGCGCGGCGTGAAGGTGCTCTCGCTCTTCTTCATCGACCGCGTCGACCGATACCGCGTCTACGAGCCCGAAGTCCACGGCGGCCTGTACGCCCTGATGTTTGAGGAGGAGTACGCAGGTGCCCTGAACTCGAAGGCGCCTCGTCGCATCGCAAAGGCGGCGGGGATCGGCAAGGGCACGTGGCTCGAGTGCTACGAAGCCGTCGGCGCCCCGCTGGTGCGCGACCCCCACGCCGTGCACCAGGGATACTTCGCCAAGGACAAGAAGGGCAAGTTCAAGGACTCCAAGGGAGCCGCCGGCACCGCCGACGACGCCGGGGCCTTCGAGCTCATCATGCAGAAGAAGGAGACGCTCATCTCCTTCCCGGACGGCGAGGACGCGGACAAGGACGTCTCTTTCGTCTTCAGCCACTCCGCGCTCAAGGAGGGCTGGGACAACCCCAACGTGTTCCAGATCTGCACGCTCGTCGAGACAAAGGACAACCTGACCAAGCGCCAGAAGATCGGCCGCGGTCTGCGCCTGTGCGTGAACCAGGATGGCGAGCGCCTGTACGACCCAGAGGCGAAC
>URRT01000193.1 GCA_900550355.1 uncultured Collinsella sp. | reverse complement strand
CGTGGCCGCCATAAAGGGAGCGCTGCCGCACAGGCCCTCGTAGATAACGCAGGCAAGGGCGAAGACATCGGCGCGTTCGTCGACCGTGCCGGTCTCGATATCGAGCTGCTCGGGCGGCATGTAGCCGATGGTGCCGCCGCGCGAGCCGCCAAAGCCACCGGCGGACGACAGTCGCGCCATGCCAAAGTCGGTGAGCTTTACATTGCCCGAGTGGTCGATGAGCACGTTAGCGGGCTTAATGTCCAGGTGGAGTACGCCATTACTATGGGCGAAGGTGAGCGCCTGGCCCAGGGCATCGGCAATGGCCGCGGCCTCGTCAAAGGTAAGTGAGTGGCCGTCCACGCGATGCAAAAACTCGGCCAGCGACATGCCATCGACATATTCCATAACCAGGTAGGCATAGGCTGTGTCGTGCGTAAAGTCGATGACCTGCACGATATTGGGATGTTGAAGCATGGCGGCGGTGTGCGCCTCGCGCAGGACATCCATGATGTCGCTGGCGGGCATGCCGGCACCGTTGATAAGGGGGATGCGCTTAATGGCGACGCGGCGGCGCAGGTGCGTGTCGCGGCAGATCTCGAGGGAGCCAAACCCGCCGGCCTCGAGCGGCTGGTACCGCTTGAGCAGTTCGCGAGAGCTGGTGCCCTCCAAGGGAACGTCCGGCGAGAACCGGGCGGTATGTTGCGAGAAAAGCGGCATGGCCAACCCTCGTGCGTTTAAAGTTCGTTTGCGAGTGGCGGGCGCGGAGCCGAGCCGTTCGCGGTGGCATAGATGCTGCTAGTGTAGCACGCTCGGGTGCATGGGGAGGATAGCGGGATGCGAGGCTGCCTGTCTGGCTTGGCCTTAGCGCTTCTTCTTGTTCTTCTTCTGCTTGCGCTGCTTGCCCTTGGTCTCCTGGGGTTTGTCGCCCTGTTTGGCTTCGGCGGCGGCCTTTTCTGCCTTCATCTTCTTGCGTTTGGTCTCGATGCGGAGTTTTTTGTTGATGCGTGCCTTGAGGAAGGTGCCAAACTGCTCGGCATCGCCGCGAACAAAGGTGTCCTTAGGGATCGTCACGCCCTGGTCGGCGAACATGGCCACAAAGATGCGCTCGCCGTCGAGTACGTGGTCGAGCTTTTCAAACGGGAAGAACTGCGACTTGCCGCTCTTGCCCCAGACCATCAGGCCGTCCTCGTTGGCGGCTACGCGGCGGTAGCGGCCGCCCATGGACTCGTCTGCCTCGACGGCATCGATAAAGTCGCGGGCGAGCGTGTGGTGCAGGTTCTTGCTCCACCAGGCCAAAAAGGCGCCGAATACGATCAGGACGACGCCAAACTTGATCCAGTTGCCGCCGGCCACCAGCATGCCGATGCCGATGAGCGCGGCAATCGCGGCGGCGACATACAGCGAGCCGCGACGCCTGGGCGAGGCGACCAGGCGGGCGAAGTCGGTGACGAGGTCGTTTTCGTACTGGTACTCGTTGAGGTACAGGATGCCGTCGTCGGCTGCGGCCTGCTCCTCGAGCGCGACCTCGACCTGGTCGGCTGCTTCGGAGGGAACGAGGTTGCTCTCTGCGTCTGCCATGCTCTTTGGACTCCTATCGCGGCGGGCTCGCCGTACGGGTTATTATAAATGCAGTATGCCGTGCGACCGCATGGCCGCCGCGGCAACAAGACTCAGTATACCCGGGGGAGCACCCATGGAATCGTTGTACCGAAAGTATCGCCCGCTCACCTTTGACTCCGTGGTGGGCCAGCAGCATATCGTCTCGACGCTCGAGCACGCCATCACCGAGGGGCGCCTGTCCCACGCCTACCTGTTCTGCGGACCGCGCGGCACGGGCAAGACCACCATGGCGCGCATCCTGGCCAAGGCGCTGCTGTGCCGCAATGCCGAGGCGGCGCGCACCGAGGGTGCAAGCGGCTGCATGCCCGACGGTGCTTGCGAGGAGTGCGAGCTCATTGCCGAGGGTAACCACCCCGATGTTTACGAGCTCGATGCCGCCTCCCGCACGGGCGTGGACAATGTGCGCGAGGAAATTATCAACTCCGTCAACTTTGCCCCGGTGCGCGGCAAGTACAAGATCTATATCATCGACGAGGTCCACATGCTCACGACGGCGGCGTTCAACGCGCTGCTCAAGACGCTCGAGGAGCCGCCGGCGCACGTGATCTTTGTGCTGTGCACCACCGACCCGCAAAAGATTCTGGAGACCATCCTCTCGCGCTGCCAGCGTTTCGATTTCCATCGTATCGGCAACGAGGATATTGAGCATCGCCTGGCATACGTGTGCGAGCAGGAGGGCTTCGATTACGACGACGAGGCGCTGGCTATCGTGGCGCGCCATGCCAAGGGCGGCATGCGCGACGCGTTGTCCACGCTGGAGCAACTGAGCGTCTTTGGCAACGGTTCTGTGCATGCGGACGACGCCCGCTCGCTTTTGGGCGAGGTTTCGGACCAGATCCTGGGCGAGTTTGCCCGCGCCATCGCCGAGCGTGATGTCGCCGAGCTCTATGGACTGATCCGTGCGCAGGTCGAGGAAGGAAACGACCTGCTGGAGCTGACGCGCGACCTGGTGGCGCACGTGCGCGACGTGTATGTTGCCTGCGTTGCCGGTGCCCGTGCCGAGTTGTTTGAGGGCGGTGCCGAGCAGGCCGAGGCGCTTGCTGCCGAGGCCGCTGCCCGGAACAACGAT
>URRT01000192.1 GCA_900550355.1 uncultured Collinsella sp. | reverse complement strand
CGCGCAGGTTATACGCCTTAAAATCAAAAAGGCCGGCCTTGCGGGCGCGGCCCAAGATCGATGTGGACATGACGGGCTCAAACATCTCGGGAAAGACCGAAAGGGTCTCAATCAGCATGTTGTCCTCCCTACTTGTCCATATCGATCAGGCCGTCCATAACATGGACGGAAATTGTTCCTGTGTCGGGAAGATCGAGCACAACCTGCTCGATCACGGGAATCAGCACCTCGCCGTACCGATCGCCCTCGACAACCCAAACATCGTTAGCGGGCGTCGACATGATCTCGACGATCGTGCCGAGCGAACCGAAGCGTTCGTCGACCACCTCACGACCCAACAGGTCGGTATAGGCAGCGTCGAGCGAATCGAGCTCAAAGTCGTCACGATTTGCCAGCACGTAGCATCCCGTGATGCCCTCGGCGGCCGTCAAGTCGTCAATGCCCTCAAACGAGACCAGATCGCCATCGCCCGTATCGGTGACGGACACGACCGTGCAAAAGCGGTCGCGCTTGAGCGCCGGCGGCGTCAGGGCGACGCGCATACCCGGCTCTAATACAGAAGGAAGCCCCCGCAGCGGCTGCGCGAGGACCTCCCCCTTCCTTCCGTGCGGCTTGACCACACGGGCGATGTTTTTGTACTGGGACCTCAAAGTCCTAGCCCAGAACCTCTACCTCGACAGCAGTGTCGAGGCGAGCGGCCAGCGCACGGGCGAGCGTGCGAATGGCCTTGATGGTACGGCCACGACGGCCGATGACCTTAGCGACGTCATCCTCGGCGACCGAAACCTCAATCGTAGAGGCGTCGTCACCATCGATGACCTCAAGGCTCACGGAATCCGGGTCGTCGACGATCTGAACAACGAGATATTCGACGAGATCGGCGATGCGATCTGAGAGCATTGCCTCACCCTCGAGCTGTGCAGCGTCAACCTCAGGCACGATTTACTCCTCGGCGCCCTCAGCGGCCTCAGCGGCAGCCTTAGCGGCCTCGGCCTCTTTGGCGAGCTGCTTCTTGGACTTCTTGACGACGGTCTCGGTCTTCTCGCCCTCGTTGGCGGCCTTGACCAGAGCGGCGACGGCGTCGGTGAGCTGAGCGCCCTTGGACTGCCAGTCGGCGATCTTCTCGAGGTCGAGGTTGATGGTCTTGGGGGCGGTCATCGGGTTGTAGCGGCCAACCTCCTCGATGATACGACCGTCACGCGGGGCGCGGGAATCGGCGACGACGACACGGTAGTACGGACGCTTCTTAGCGCCGTGACGAGCAAGGCGAATCTTGACTGCCAAAGGAAACTCCTCCAACCAAGCAGCTTTAGGCTGCAACTACAAACAAACAGTTGAACATAATACGCCATCGACGCGGGCAGGTGAAGTCCGTGAGACCAACTTCTTCGGTGTAGTCGAGGGCAAATCCATATCTTAGACAAGAATTTGGGATTTGCAAGCACATACACGCACCCCACATGAGCTGCGCGGTATACTCATGACATGGAAAGACGCGAACATACATACGGTTATGAGGATGCCATGGGCGTCACGCCGCCTCCCTGGACGGGTCCGGCGGTGGGCCTCATGGACCTTGATGCGTTTTTTGCGAGCGTGGAGATGCTCGATCATCCCGAATGGCGCGGAAAGCCACTCATCGTGGGCGGAGACGCCGATTCGCGTGGCGTCGTGTCCACGTGTTCGTATGAGGCGCGCCGCTTTGGCGTGCACTCTGCCATGCCCTCGGCCGAGGCACGGCGCCTGTGCCCGCAGGCCATTTGGACGCATGGGCATTTTGATCGCTATCGTGAGGTCAGCGCGCAGGTCATGGCGATTCTTGCCGAGGAGACGCCGCGCGTGGAGCGCGTATCCATCGACGAAGCCTTTATCGATATCACACCAGGCCGCTTTGCGCCCGAAGACCCGCTGCTGGTTGCGCGGCGTATAAGCGACCGCGTGGCAGCGCTGGGAGTGACGTGCTCCATTGGCGTGGGCTGTAACAAGACGGTCGCAAAGATCGCAAGCGAGCGGGATAAGCCGTTTGGGCTGACCATCGTGCGCCCCGGAACCGAGCAGCGCTTTTTGGCCGCGCTGCCGGTATCTGCCATGAGCGGCATCGGGCGCTCGGCCGAGGAGCGACTGCGCCGCATGCGCATCTACACCCTCGGCGAGCTATCACGTGCACCGGAATCCACCTTGACCTCTATTTTTGGCGTCAACGGCGAGCGCATGCGTCAGCGTGCGCTGGGACTCGAAATCTCTGAAGTCACGAGTCTCGATGAAGAGCGCGAGGTCAAATCGGTCAGCAATGAACGCACCTTTGCTAAAGATTTGACTGAGCGTGGGGATATTGAGGCGGCGATTGCGCTGTTGGGAGAGTCAGTGGGACGCCGCCTGCGCCGTCAGGGACTGACGGGTGCCACGGTAACGCTCAAGCTTAAGTATTCGTATGGAAGCGGTCGCTCGGCACAGCGCCGGCTGCCTCATCCGACCGACGATGAGAACATTTTCGTGGCGGTTGCACTCGAACTGCTCGACAATATCTGGCAGGAAGGCATGCATGTTCGCTTAGCGGGCATCGGCATGAGCGACTTCGACCACCAAGGCGGGATCCAAACCGACCTGTTCTGCGAAGTCGATGATCGCGGAGCCCAATCCAGCGACCGCCGCGACCTCTCCGTCGCCATCGACGCCGTCCGAGACAAGTTCG
>URRT01000191.1 GCA_900550355.1 uncultured Collinsella sp. | reverse complement strand
CGGGCGGCGGGCGTGAACATGGAATGTCAGACGGAACCCACCAGCGGCATCTTCAACGGCATGACCTTCGTGCTCACCGGCACGCTCGTCAACCGCACGCGCGACGAGGCAGGTGCGGCGCTCAAGGTACTCGGCGCCAAGGTTTCGGGCAGTGTTTCAAAGAAGACGAGCTATCTGGTCGCCGGCCCCAAAGCGGGCTCAAAGCTCACCAAGGCCGAGCAGCTGGGTGTGCCCGTGCTGGACGAGGACGCGCTCGAGCAGATCTTAGCTACTGGTGAGGTGCCCCAGGCTTAGCACATCGATAATCAAATTAGAAAACCTCCCGGAAAGGTTGATACTTTCCGGGAGGTTTTTATTTGGGCGTGGTGGCGGGCAGCATGATCTGCGTCATGTAGGTTGCTGAGGGTGACCCTGCGGAGCGGTGTCGTTCCGGAGCGATAGAAGATTCATTCAAAGCAAAGGGGCCCCGCAGTGAGGTCCCACAACGGGGCTGCCCCATTGTGATGAGTTTTATACACGTTAACATTAACATTAACGTGTATACTGAGCAGTAAAGATATATGTTGAGAGGAGCCGTTATGGTTACCGTCGCGTTTTCGGAGCTGCGCCAAAACCTTACGCAGGTGGCCGAAAGGGTTGCCAATGAGGGCGAGGAGGTTGTGGTCTTCAAGCGGAGCAAGCCGTTGTTCAAGATCGTGCCGCTCGACTATGAAGGTCCAGTTACGGTGGAATATGACGCTGCCCAGGAGCGCGGGGGTGCAAAGCCGACGCGCGGCCCGGACAAGCCCAAGCGCGACGTGGGTACGATGTGGCATCCCAAGATCACCTGGAAGGAGATCCGTGAGATGCTCGCGGAGAATGAGGACTACCAGGAGTATCTCGATATCGTGGCTAACATGCCAAAGGGAACGCCGCTCGATACGATGACGGTTGAAGATGAAAAGCGCGTCGCGAGGGAGCGCTACCTATGAGGGCATTTTTCGATACCAATTTTCTGCTCGATTGCGTGCTGCCGGGCCGGCCGGAGCATGGGGCGGCGCAAACGACCAAGGGGCTCGTTGACGTGGGACTTATCGAGGGTGTTGTTTCGGCTTGCTCTCTCAAGGACGCGTACTACATTCTTACTAAACAGGCAGGCGAGGCGCGCGCCCGCGAGGTAGTGCGCGACTGTCTTAAGAGCTACTCGGTAGAGCCTCTCGACCAAGAAGCTTGTTTTACCTCCGCCAATTCCGATGAACCGGACTTTGAGGACGGCTGTATCCGCGCGATGGCCGAGCGTGCCGGCGTGGACTTTATCATCACGCGTGACCGCGCCGCTTTTGTGCGCTCGACCATCAAGACCTTCTCGCCTGCAGAGTTCATCCGTGCGTTTCCGATTCCGGAGGAGTAAAACCGCCATATCGGGGACTGTCCTCGACATGGCGGTTATCCTGTAGCCGACGCTCGTTAGTTGAACTGCACTTCATGCCTGTCCGGGAGGTTCTTAATCGAGCACAGTAACGGGCACCGTGATCTGCGTCACGTAGGTCGCGGGGTCATCGCTGATGATGTCGTCGATGAGGGCAATCTCGCGTGAGGGGCCAGCGGGGGACAGCCCGTGTTCGCGCATATAGCTGAGCAGCTGCTCATAGCGCGGGGCTGCTTGCCCGTGCGTGCCGCGAAAGCTAATGGTCAGGCAGCGCGCGGCGGGTCTCGTCTCGACGTCGCCCACGTAATCATCGGTGTCATCGAGCAGCAAAAAGACCTCGTCGTAGCCATCAAAGTCGCCGGCTGCGAGGCGCTCGGCGCTAATCCCGACGCCTAAGTTGCCCAGAAAGACAAAGGTCTCGTGCTGGCCCTTCTGCAGCTGACGAATCTGCCACTCTAGCGCATAGGCGTCGGTAGGGTTGACGCGTTCGCGCAACACGGCGCAGCGAAGCTCGGGCGCATCGATTGTGCAAATGGTATTGAGCTCGATGTTCAAGGCATTGTGCAGCAGAGCAAGCCGGTTATCGATCTTGCGCGACACACGCTCCAGCTCACGTCGTTTGCGCTCGATGAGCTTTTGCTGCTGAGCCAGCTGCCGCTGCATAAGGTTCACGTCGCGCGTGGTCACAAACTCACGGATTTGCGCGAGCGGTAAGTCGAGAACACGCAGATGACTGATGGTATTGAGGGTGGAGAGCTGCCGCGATCCGTAGTAGCGGTACCCACTTGCCGGATCGATGTGCGCCGGGTCCAGCAAGCCCATCTGCTCGTAATGGCGCAACGTGCCCACGCTCAGGTTAAACAGGCGTGCCACTTCACCAGTGCGGAGCAGGCCCTCAGTATGTTCACTTGGCGTGTCGGTCACAGGACCGCTCCTTTCGGTAAAAAGCAGGGGAGGGGCGTCAGACTCGCGTTGCCCCGCTACGCTACCAACTTGTCAAAAGCCCCGCGCCGGTTGAGCACGGTAAACGCGACAACACAGATGACTGCTGACAAAATCGACCCGCACGGCGAGGCGATACCCATGGGAAACAGCGTATCGGAATAGGCGTTCGACAGCAGCCACGCGCCCGGCACGCGAATGAGTGCCACGGCCAGCACGTTGTGCGCAAAGCCGATGTAGCTCTTGCCGTATGCAGCGAAAAAGCCGCTAAAGCAAATGTGGATGCCGGCAAAGATTGCATCGAAAATATAACTGTGCATATAGCCGGTACCGGCGGCGACCACCGCGGCGTCCTTGGCAAAAAAGCCGATAAACGCCGG
>URRT01000190.1 GCA_900550355.1 uncultured Collinsella sp. | reverse complement strand
CCGCCCCGCGGTCCAACTTTCTGTCCGCACCCCCAAACCTACCAAAAATAAATCAGTCACTTTTTGGCAGGCTTTCTTCAACAAAAAAGGCCCGCTCCCCTGTTTGGGAAGCGAGCCTTTATAAGGGCGGTTAACGTACTAGGAAATTATTCCTCGTCGTTGTCCTTGGCCTCTTCGGCGTCATCGGTGTCCACGAGCTGGTTGAGCAGCTCGTCGAGGGAAGCCATGTCCTCGTTGATCGCACCGTTGGCGGGAGCCTTCTTGTCGTCGATCGGGGCGCCCAGGAGCTCCTCGTCGGCGTCGGCGTGATGCGTCGGCGCGGCGGAGGTGCCCAGCAGGATGTCGTCCGGACCGTCGGGGCTAAAGACCATCTGCAGCAGCTGCGAGAGGTCTTCCTCGTCGGCAACGTCGTCGTTGTTCTCGAGGATGTAGAGCAGATCGTGGGCCTCCAGGCCGTCACGGAGCTCCTCGATCGCCTTGGCACCGATGCCATCGATGCGCAGCAGATCCTCCTCGGACTTGCCGACCAGGTCTCCGACCGTCTCGATGCCGACCTCGCTGAACTTGTTGGTCCAGCGCTGCGACACGCCCAGGTCGTCGAACAGGTACAGGCGAGCCTTCTCGGCGGAGATGGTGTGGCCGTTGCGGGTGAACGAACCGTCAGCACCACCGAACTCGTCGTAGCCGGCCCAGTCGAGCTGCTGCGGGAGCTGCTCGTCCAGGTCCTTGAGCTCAACCGGAGCCCACTCGGGCAGCGACTTGGCGTTGGGCGAAGCCGGGCCGTCGATGTCCACGTAGCCGTCGGCCGTGCGATACGTCAGCTTGGCGTTGGCGTACGGCTTGAGGCCGGTACCGGCAGGGATCTTCTTACCGACGATGACGTTGGACTTAAGGTCGAGCAGGTGGTCGACCTTGCCCTCAATGGCAGCCTCGGTAAGGACGCCGGCGGTACGGATGAACGAAGCGCTCGACAGCCAGGAGTCGATGTTGGACGCGACCTTGAGCGTACCCAGGATGACGGGCTCGGCCACGGGAGCCTGACCGCCCAGACGGGCAACACGCTCGACCTCGTCAGCGAACTCGTAGCGGTCGACGTACTGACCAAGCAGGTACTTGGAGTCGCCGGGGTTGGTAATCTGAACGCGACGCAGCATCTGACGTGCGAGCACCTCGATGTGTTTGTCGTTCAGGTCGACGCCCTGGCTGGTGTAGACGTCCTTGACGCTCTCGACGAAGGTGTGCATCGTCGACTCGATGTCGGTCAGCTTGCGCAGGTTGCGGAAGTTGACGAAGCCCTTGGTGATCTGGTCGCCGGCGCGAACCTCGCAGCCGTCCTCGATCTCGGGCATGAAGCGCACCGAAGCGGGGACGCGACGCTCGTCGAGGACACGGGTGTGATCCTCGGAGTCGGTGAGCGTCAGCACGTACTCGGACTTCTCGGGCTTAATCGAGAGGTGACCGGAGTACGGAGCCAGCTCGGCCTCGCGACCCAGAATCTTCTCGTTGACGTTGCCGACGATATCGAACATACGGCTGACCGTAGGCAGACCCTGCGTAATATCGTCGACGCCAGCGACGCCGCCGGAGTGAATGGTACGCATCGTAAGCTGCGTACCGGGCTCGCCGATGGACTGGGCGGCAATAATGCCGACGGCAGTACCGATGGCGACCGGACGACGGGTGGAAAGATCCCAGCCGTAGCACTTCTGGCACACGCCGTACTTGGAGCGGCAGGTGAGCAGCGCGCGGAGCTTGACCTTCTTGAGGCCTGCATCGACCATCTTCTGGATGTCGGCGACCTTCTCGATGTAGCCGTCCTGCTCAAAGAGCACGGTGCCATCGGGAGCCACGACGTCCTCGATGAAGCAACGGCCGACGAGGTCGGTGTTGAGATCGGTGGTGCCGGGGATGATGAGGTTGTAGGTGACGCCCTCGTGCGTACCGCAGTCCTCCTCGCGGACGATGACGTCCTGGGCCACGTCGACCAGACGGCGGGTCAGGTAACCAGAGTCCGAGGTGTGGGATGCGGTATCGACCAGGCCCTTACGGGCGCCGTAGGTCGAAATGAAGTACTCGAGCGGCAGCAGGCCCTCGCGGAAGTTCGCCTTAATGGGAAGGTCGATCGTCTCGCCGGACATGTCTGCCATCAGGCCACGCATGCCGCCGAGCTGACGCAGCTGGGTCTTAGAACCACGGGCGCCGGAGTCGGCCATCATGTACAGCGGGTTCTCCTCGTCGAACATGTCGAGCATGAGCGCTGCGACCTTATCGGTGCAAGCGGTCCACTCGTTAACGACTTCAATGTGGCGCTCCGTCTCGTTGATGAAGCCCTCCTCGAAGTACTCGTTGATCTGGTCGACGTTGGCCTGGGCGCGATCGAGCAGCTCCTGCTTCTCGGCAGGGATGAGAGCGTCCCACACCGAGATGGTGAGGCCGGCGCGGGTAGCGTAGTGGAAGCCGGAGTACTTGATGGCGTCGAGGATCGGGCCGACCTTGGCCTCGGGATAGCGATCGCAGCAGTCCGCAACCAGCTTGGCCACGTCGCCCTTGACCATCTTGTAGTTCATGAACTCGTAGTCTTCGGGCAGGCACTGGCGGTTGAAGATGATGCGGCCGATGGAGGTCTCGAAGCGCGCAGTCTTGTTGCCGGTGACGTCGTAGTCGACAAACTCGTTCTTGCCGTTCTTGACGCGGAAGATACGGGTGCCGTCCTCGTTGATGACGTTGGCGTCG
>URRT01000189.1 GCA_900550355.1 uncultured Collinsella sp. | reverse complement strand
TTATCTTCTGCAAGCCTACGGCGCGGCCGGTGACGGTGAGTACACGGTCCGGCGTGATGTCCAGCACCATGCAGTCCGTCCAGGCGGGGATGCCCCGCTCGTGCACGGCGTCGATATAGCGCTGGGCGTACTCGGGGCCGGTGAGCTCCTGTTTAAAGTGCGACAGTCCAAAGCCGGGGTGGATGCACTGGCGGAGGATGCCGCCCAGGTGTTGCTCGCGCTCCACGATGGCGACGCGTGCGCCTGCCTTATGCGCGGCCAGCGCGGCCGCCATGCCGGCAGGTCCGCCGCCGATAACGACCACGTCGAAGGCTTGCGTTTGTACGGCTTCTACGACACTGTAATCAATCGCGCTTGATTTGATTTCCGTCATCCTAGCGCACCCCCTTCAGCGGTCCCTCGACCAACCAAGATCCGGCATCTTCCAACAGCACTTCGCTGGGGTCGCAGCCCAGCTCGCGCGCCAGGATCGCCACCACGCGGCTCTGGCAAAAGCCGCTTTGGCACCGACCCATGCCGGCTCGGCAGCGGCGCTTGACGCCCTCGACCGAAACCGCTCCCGGGTGGCGTCGGATCGCGGCCACTATCTCGGCCTCGGGCACCGTCTCGCAGCGGCAGACGATCTGCCCCCACGCGGGGTCGGACATAATGAGCTCTTCCTTGCGCGCAAGCGTCTCGCGGTCAAAGTCGTCCGGCGCGTGGCGGATCGGGTCCCAATCGGCGCGTTCGCGCAGAGGCACGCCGGCGTTGCGCAACACCTGCACCATGCGCTCGGCAATGGCCGGCGCGCTCGCGACGCCTGGCGACTGAATGCCCGCCGCCTGGAACAGCCCCGGCACCACGGCCGACTGTCCAATAAAGAAGTCGTTCGTTCCCTGAATGACCGGGCGCCCGCCGGCAAACGCGCGCACCACGCGGCGCGTGTCCAGGTCGGGCACCAGCTTGCGCGCGCCGGTCAGCAGCGCGTTCACATCGCTCGCATAGGTCTGTGTGTCGCCCGGCTCGCGCACGGCGGCCGTGGCGGTGATCACGGTGTTGCCGTGCACGGTGCCCGTGACGATAACGCCCTTCGATATCGGCGTCGGCACCGGGTAGAGCGGCATGAGCGTGCGCGGTTCCTTGTCCAGCACCACGATGTTGCCCTGGCGCCATACCATCTGGAACTCCTCGGCGCCCGCCATATGCGAGATGTTCGCGGCGCCGTTGCCCGCGGCGTTGATCAGGTAGCGGCAGCGCATGTCTCCGGCGGGCGTCGCCAACGTAAAGCGCACGTCGTCGCCCGAGCCCGCGACTTCAATCGCCTCCACCGGTGCGGAGCGCATAAACGTCACCCCGTTGGCCACGGCGTTCTCCAGTGCGGCGATGGCAACCTCAAACGGGTCGACAAACCCAGTCGATGGGCACCACAACGCGCACGTTGCATCGGCACTCGCGCGCGGTTCCAGCTCGCGGATGCGCTCGGGGCCGATAATCGACAGCTCGGGCACGCCGTTCGCCAGGCCGTTGCTGCGCAGCTTCTCCAGCTGTGCGCGGTCCTCGTCGTTAAAGTCCAACACCATCGACCCGGTGCGGCAGAACAGAAAGCCCAGCTCCTGCGCCCACGTACCGTACAACTTGCAGCCACGGGCGTTGACCTGCGCCTTAACCGTGCCCGGTGCCGGATCGTAGCCGGCGTGCACCAGGCCGCCGTTGGCCTTCGACGCGCCCAGCGCGATATCGTTGGCCGCCTCGACCACGCAAATGGACAGGTCAAACCGCGCGAGCTGCCGCGCGATGGCGCACCCGGTAATGCCCGCGCCCACAATTGCGATATCAAACGTTTCTGCCACGGTGCCTCCCAGATAAGTTGACAGGCTGTCAATAAAACCATCCTACGGTCTGCGCGCCCCTAGTGCGGCGGCAATGCGGCGAACAGCCCCGCAACACCCGCCAACGGCAGACGAGGCGAGACTCGGTAACGTCGACAACCTCGTCTGCCGACAACTATGGAAACCGTTCGTCTCGATCTGTAACAGTTAGACGAGGATTTGGGTTCCAGATGTTACAGATTGAGACGTTAGTCTGGCGCCCCTTCCGTTCGTCTCAATCTGTAACATCTAGACCCGGATTTCGTCTCCACCTGTTACAGATTGAGATGTTTGTGTCCGCACCAGTCCCGCCCCTAGCCGTGGTCCCATATAAACAAACCCCGTGGTAAACTTGACCGGACTGTTAATATTCCGAAAGGTACCCGTAATGTCCAAGTACATCTCCGAGCTCATGTCGCCGCAGCTTATGGGCGTCGTCTATGCCTTCGTTGGCTTTATCATCGCCCTGTATGTGCTGTCGGTCGTCTATGTGTTCATCGACGCTCGCCGCCGCGGCGCCAGCGCCTACGTGGCATGGGGCATCATCGCCCTCATCCCGTTTGTGGGCCTCATTGCCTACCTGGTCCTGCGCCCGCACTCCTACGCGTCCGACCGCGAGGAGCAGGAGCTGGACATGGCCCTGCGCGAGCGCCAGCTTGCCCAGTACGGCACCTGCCCGCAGTGCGGCGCGCCCATCGAGAAGGACTTTGTTGTCTGCCCGGTGTGCGATACCCAGGTTCGCAACGTCTGCCCCAGCTGCCATCGCCCGCTCGATGCGCATTGGAAGGTCTGCCCCTACTGCCGAACTCGCATCCAGTAACGCATCCATCGCCGGGCCGGCCGTAAGCCACGGGCACGCCGCAAGCCACGCGCGCCCCGCAGTCCCGCCCCACACGATGAAGCATGCGT
>URRT01000188.1 GCA_900550355.1 uncultured Collinsella sp. | reverse complement strand
GGCGTGCTTACCGGCGACTTGGGCGATTCGTATTTTATGCGCCAGCCCGTCACGCAGGCGATCGCCGAGCACTTTGGCCCCACGCTATCGCTCGCGCTTCTGGCACAGCTCATCGCGCTGTTGATTGCGCTGCCCTGCGGCGTCGTCGCTGCCCTCAAACATGGGTCGCGCACCGACGCGGTCTTGCGTGTCGTTGCTCTTTTGGGCGTGGCGATACCCGGCTTTTTGATGGCGCTCATGCTTATGTGGCTGTTTGCCGTCACGTTGCGTGTGTTCCCGGTGGCCGGCTATGCGCCGCTATCGAAGGGCTGGTTCAGCCATTTACGCTATCTTGCATTGCCGGCCATATCGCTTGGATGCGTGCAGGCAGCCCTGCTCATGCGCATGACCCGTTCGAGCGTTATCGAGGCCATGCAGCTTGACTGCGTCAAGACGGCGCGTGCCAAGGGCGTCTCCGAGGTTCGCGTGGTGCTGGCCCATGCCCTGCGCAACGCAGCGCTGCCGATTCTCACCTCGGTCGGCTATTCTTTTGGCGCCCTGATTACGGGCGCCGTGGTGACTGAGGCCATTTTTAACATCCCCGGTTTGGGCCAGCTGGTCACGAGCTCTATCGAGCGTCGCGACTATCCGGTGATTCAGGGCGTGCTGCTGGTCATCGCCTTGTTGAATTCGGTGATCAATCTGGCTGTCGACCTTGCCTACGGCGCTTTTGACCCGCGCGCTCGCAAATGGGGCGATGCGTGATGGCAAACTTTAAGAAGGCTCTTGCCAACAAGGGGTTTGTGGTTGGAGGCTGCATTTTCCTGGCGATTGCGCTGATCGCGCTCGTCGGTCCGCTGGTGTGGACGGTTGATCCCAATGCGCAGGAAATGGCGTTGCGACTTTCGGCACCTTCGCCTGCGCATCCCTTTGGCTGCGATGACTTTGGCCGCGACCTGCTTGCCCGCGTCATCGCGGGCGCGCGCGTGTCGCTTGGCGTTGGCATTGCCGTCACGCTCGCGACGAGTGCGCTCGGCTTGGTGATCGGCGCCTATGCGTGCTACAACGAGAGGCTCGATCATATTCTCATGCGCATCTGCGACGGCCTTATGTCCATTCCGGGCGTGCTTTTGGCTATCGCACTCATGGCGATGATGGGGGCGAGTGTGTGGAACGTCATCATCGCGCTCTCCATCGTCTATACGCCCAGCATGGCGCGCATCGTGCGCTCGCGTGCGATGGTGGTCAAGGAGGAGCCCTTTGTGGAGGCCCTGCGCGTACAGGGCGCCTCCACGGCCCGTATCGTGTGGTTGCATATCGTGCCCAACGTTATGGCACCCTTCCTGGTGCAGGCGACCTTCGTCTTTGCCGAGGCCGTGCTCTCGGAGGCCGCCCTCTCGTTTCTGGGCCTGGGTATCAAGGCTCCCGATGCCAGTTGGGGCAACATCCTGCAGGCGGGCAAAAACGTGATGCGCAAAGCCTGGTGGATGATTTTCTTCCCGGCAGCGGCCATCATCGCAAGCGTGCTTTCGCTCAATCTGGCCGGCGACGGCCTGCGCGACGCCCTCGACCCCAAGACCAAGGAGGACTAGCCCATGGCTCAGCATCTTTTGGACGTGCGCGACCTCTGCATCTCGTTTGTGGGCCGCGATGGCAACGCGCTGGAAGCCGTCAACAAACTCAACCTACATATCGATGCCGGCGAGATCGTTGGTGTTGTCGGCGAGTCCGGCTGCGGTAAGTCGGTGTTTGCCCAGAGTGTCATGCGCCTCTTGGAGCATGAACAGAAGATGGCCTATACCGGTCAGATTCTCTTTGACGGGGAGGACCTGCTCGCGCGCCCGCTCAAGCGTATGCGCGAGGTGCGTGGCTGCGACATCGCCATGATCTTCCAGGACCCGTTGAGCTCGCTTAACCCCGTCATGACGGTCGGGGCCCAGGTTGTCGAGGCCGTGCGGGCCCACCGTAAGGTGAGCCGACGCGAAGCCCGCAACGAGGCTCTATCGCTGTTGGAGCGTGTGGGAATTCGAGATGCCGCGGCTCGCTTCGACATGTATCCGGGCGATTTTAGCGGCGGCATGCGCCAGCGCGTGATGATCGCTATGGCGCTCGCCGGGCACCCGCGCCTTTTGATCGCCGACGAGCCTACCACGGCACTCGACACTACCACCCAAAAGCAGATCCTCGACCTACTGCGCGACCTCAACCGCACCGAGAACATGGCGGTGCTTTTTATCAGCCATGATTTGGGTGTCGTCACGAGCATCTGCTCGCGCGTGCACGTCATGTATCTGGGCCAAATCGTAGAAGAGATCGACGCCTGCGGCCTTATGGAGCGCCCGAGCCACCCGTATGCCCAGGGGCTCATTGCGAGCATTCCGCCGCTCGAAGGCGAGCGCGTTGACACGCTGGCGGATATTCCGGGCACAGTGCCGCCGCTTACGGCAATACCCTGTGGATGCCGCTTTGCGCCTCGTTGCGCCCGGGCGGACGAGCGTTGCCGTGCGCAGGAGCCTCCGCTGGTTGCCGTGAATGCGTGCGACCGGTCTAAATGCTGGCTTGTCGAGAAAGGGGAGTGCCATGGCTGTTGATAGCGAAGCCCTGCTTAGGGTCTCACATCTGACTAAAACGTATCCCATGCCTGGCTCAGGTTTTAAGCGTCAGGCTTTTACCGCCGTGGACGATCTGTCGTTTGAGATCGCGCCGGGCGAGGTCTATGGCCTGGTTGGCGAATCCGGATCGGGCAAGTCGACGACTGGACGCCTGATCTGTGGTCTCGAGCGTGCGGATTCCGGCTCGATT
>URRT01000187.1 GCA_900550355.1 uncultured Collinsella sp. | reverse complement strand
GGCGGCTGCCGAGCCGGAACCAGAGTTGCCGCCGCATCCGGCGAGCGGGGCGAGCGCGAGCAGGCCGGCGGAGACCAGAAGGCTCCTGCGGCTGATGGTGATGTCCTTCATATCATTACCCCCAGTATGAAAATGGCTGGAAACACTGCACTGGGACAAAGTGCAAGTGGAACTATAGTAGCGCTGATGTCCATTTTTACAACAGCCTGGCGGGTTTTTTAATACAGAATCGGATGGGCGGTACGGGTAGTCGAATGGGCGGCGGAGGGTCTTATGCGGCGGAGGAGGCGTCGTCCTCGTCCAGGGCGGCGAAGAGCTTCTTGCCGTCGAGCAGGCGCGTGCTGACGTTTCTCATACGGGCGATCTCGACGGTGCGCAGCGTATCGTCGGTGCCTCGGGCGTCGTAGACCGTTCCCAGCAGATACGAGATGCCATCGCGCTGCCTGATGGCAAAGGGACGGAGTGTCATCCGTGCTGCTTCGGTTTCGCCGCGTGTCGTGACGCTCGAAATATCAAAACTCACCGTGGTTCCGTGGTCGATGGCCTGCTCGACGAGCTCGCACGTGTCGATGCGCTTGATGGGCGTGCGTGTTGCCTTGGTAGCCTTGCTGCCTGCGCTTGGAGCGGGTTCGGGTGTATCGAGGTAGCCGCGAACGTCGGCGCTCGCCATGGCAACTAAGCGCTGCGCCATGCTCTTGCGGATAGCGATAGGCGTGGAGCGGTTGCGCATGACCATACCGTGGAGCCGGATGATCTCTTCATCGGTGAGCGGGCGGGTAAGAAGTTTGTAGCCCACGCCGCGTTTGTACTCAATTTCGTATCCGGCATGGCGAAGCGCGGAGATGGCGGTGTAGATGCTGCGTCGCGCCGCCGAGATGGGCATGCGGGCGGGGTCGTCGGGATGGGCGAGGCGCCGGATCAACTCATCGGAAAGCATGGCCTTGTCCTCGCCGGTGTTTTCGCTTAATAGTTGCAGGATGCGAACGGCGCGATAGGCTGCCATCGAGGCGGCGCCTCTAGTCGTGGTGTCGTAGGTTTCAACAGCGGCTTCGGTCATGGTGCCCACGTCCTTTCCGTTTTGGGTGGCGACGGTATGGAGCCTAGAACGTGGGGCTTTCCCAGGGGCGCAGGGCGCTCTGGGCGGTCGGTAGTCGTCGGCAAACGGCGGGTCGAGTTTTCAACAGCCCTGCTCAACTGACCAAAAACTTGCCAGAAGCTTGACGGATGCTGTTGAAAAAAGCGTCTCTCGACCGATGTCGAGAGACGCTTATGCGATGAGCGTTGGCGTGTGGCGACGCGAGCTAGCGTCCGACGATTAGAAGTCGGCGTTGCCCACGGTGCGGGGATGCAGCTCCACGTCGCGG
This sequence comes from uncultured Collinsella sp., assembly GCA_900550355.1. Taxonomy (GTDB): domain Bacteria; phylum Actinomycetota; class Coriobacteriia; order Coriobacteriales; family Coriobacteriaceae; genus Collinsella. The sequence continues at coordinate 1,476 of URRT01000187.1, read as the reverse complement.
ATGTTGCCCACGCCGGTCAGATACATGACCAAGCGCTCGAAGCCCAGACCGTAGCCGGCGTGCTTGCAAGAACCGTAGCGGCGCAGGTCAAGGTAGTACTTGTACTGCTCGGGATTCATGCCCAGGTCCTTGATGCGGGCCTCGAGCAGATCCAGGCGCTCCTCGCGCTGGGAGCCGCCGATGATCTCGCCGATACCGGGAACCAGGCAGTCGGCGGCGGCGACGGTCTTGCCGTCCTCGTTCATGCGCATGTAGAACGCCTTGATCTCGGCCGGGTAGTCGGTCACGAAGGTCGGGCGCTTAAAGTGCTCCTCGGTCAGGAAGCGCTCGTGCTCGGTCTGCAAGTCGATGCCCCAGCTGACGGGGTAATCAAACTGGTGGCCAGCAGCGACGGCCTGCTCCAGGATCTCGACGGCCTCGGTGTAGGTAACGCGGGCAAAGTCGGAGTTGGCGACATGGTCCAGGCGCTCGAGCAGACCCTTGTCCACAAACTTGTTGAGCATATTGAGCTCGTCGGGGCAGGTGGCCATGACGTCCTTAAGGACGTACTTGAGCATGGCCTCGGCGTTGTCCATGTAGTCGTTAAGGTCGGCAAAGGCCATCTCGGGCTCGATCATCCAAAACTCGGCGGCATGGCGCGTGGTGTTGGAGTTCTCGGCACGGAAGGTGGGGCCAAAGGTGTACACGTCGCCAAAGGCCATGGCAAAGTTCTCGGCATTGAGCTGGCCGGACACGGTGAGGCTTGCATGCTTGCCAAAGAAGTCCTGGCTCCAGTCGACCTCGCCGGACTCGGTGAGGGGCGGATTTTTGGGGTCGAGCGTAGTCACGCGGAACATCTCGCCGGCGCCCTCGCAGTCACTCGTGGTGATGATGGGGGTGTTGACGTAGACAAAGCCCTGCTCCTGGAAGAAGCGGTGGATGGCGGCAGCCGCGACAGAGCGGATGCGGAACACGGCGCGGAACAGGTTGGTGCGCGGGCGCAGGTGCTGCTGGGTGCGCAGGAACTCGACGGTTGCGCGCTTCTTCTGCAGTGGGTAATCCGGGGCACTGACGCCCTCGACCTCGATGGAGGTGGCAGAAAGCTCGAAAGGCTGGGGCGCATCGGGGGTCAGCTTGACGGTGCCGGTGCAAATGAGTGCGGCCGAGACGTTTTGATGGGCGATCTCGTCGTAGTTGTCGAGTGCCTCGCGGTTCATGACGACCTGCAGGTCGCGGAAGAAGCTGCCGTCGTTGAGCGTAACAAAGCCAAAGTTCTTCATGTCGCGGACGGACTTGACCCAGCCGGCGACGGTGACGGTCTGGCCGCCGAGCGACTCGGCATTGGCATAGAGCTGCGCGATTTTGGTGCGGTTCACGTATCCTCCCATAACGGTTGAATGATAGTTATCCATACAGTTCGATATTCTAGCAGCTCGGCTCATTTGGACTATACAGATAAGGCATTGGCGGGATGGTTTTTCAAACGAAAAGCGCCCG
>URRT01000186.1 GCA_900550355.1 uncultured Collinsella sp. | reverse complement strand
GCGGCGTTACCTCAGCTGGATAGAGGGTCTGACTACGAATCAGAACGTCATAGGTTCGAATCCTATACGCCGCACCAACTGAACTTTAAAGCCTCCGGTAACGGAGGCTTTTCTTATATATCGACATACTTGAGGAGTTGCTTTCGCCGTGTTTGAAAGTATCGAGTCGATCGACTGCATCAAATGATTAAAAATCAAATTCGATAACTTTTTTTGAAAAACGCTTGACGATTATTCAGTCCATGTGCATAATAATCAACAAGTCGCGGCGTTACCTCAGCTGGATAGAGGGTCTGACTACGAATCAGAACGTCATAGGTTCGAATCCTATACGCCGCACCATTTGAGATTAAAGCTCCCGGCAACGGGGGCTTTTCTTTTACGTAAACACCGCATGGATTCGAACCTCGGTCGAGGCGCGGGCGTAAAGCGGACGATTTCCTGTCGACTCGTGTAAGATTCCGAGTAGATGTCGCGACTTATTCGCGACCACTCCTTCTCTCAACGACCGATCAGGGTGATACTTCGTGGCAGAGCGTCCGACATACAAGCTCAGGTTTCTCGATCCCAAGAAGCGCTTTCCGGCGATGCCCGAGCAGCCTGCGGGACGCTCATATGGCGTGGTCTGGAAACTCTTTGGCGAGGATCAGCATGAATCTTGCTATGTCGTCGAATTCGTTGGCAAAAGTCATGTGTCGCTTTTGGGTTACGTAAGCGTTTCGGGCGAGGTGTACAAGGTGGACCGCCCCGTTAGCGAGACTCCGCTGCCCAACGATCCCGACATGGAACTGGTCCTTGACGAGTCGGACTCCGGTATTGGTGAGATTGTGGTACGGGGAGCCAACGGCACAATGCGCGCGTGCGCGCGAACCGTCGGCTCTCCCGAAGGCCCCATGCGCGAGCAGTCCGACCACGAGACATGGAATTCGACCCGCTCCCTTCCTTACGGCGAGTTCATGGCATCGATGTTCCTGCGCTACGTGATATTCGCTGACTCCGAAAATGCCATTGCGAGCACGGCGGACGCCGGCGGACTCGACGAGGGTATGCAAAATGTTATCGACAAGATCAAGCTCGTAAAGTTGCCCGAGCCGGTCGAGGTGTTTTTGGGCTTTAACACGGCACCGCTCCCTGATGCTATCGAGACGCTGCTTTACCGCGTTGACCATGCCGAGAATCCGAGCGGTATCGAGCGCTATGCCGCCGCCCTTATGAGTGAAATTGACTTGCCCCGCTTGCGCACCATCGCCGCTAAGTCCGAGATGAGCCTGGCTCGCATCGATCGCTCAAAGCTTTTCTATCTCAATTTTGATCGTAGTCTGCTGGACCAGGACGAGATTGACATGCTGCTTGCCATCGAGTGCCGTCTTAACCGTCTCTCCGCCATCCTTGAGCACATCGGGGCCGGATTGGTCCCTGCGGCATCCTCGCCGAGCCTTGAGGGCTGCGCGCTCTTTGATGCGTGGCATATCGCCAAGACGACCAACGATGTTCCCCGACTGCTCGATACGGCCTCGAGCGATAACCCGTGGGGCAAACCGGGTACGGTGGCTTGCCAGCCGGGCGGTGAGTGGGATGTGCGTACCCGCTTCGCGCGTATTGTCGAGGCACTTAACGTGGTCACGCGGCTCGACTATACCTATCGGGCAAACGTTGCCGAGGGGATCATGCTCGTTCGGTTTGGGCAGTCTGTCGTTGATGCTATGCCACAACGTGAATACGACGCTCAAGATGACGCCTGGCGCGAGTTGGACGAGGACACGCGCGCGATCTGGGCCGCGGAGCACGATGCGCGCGTGGCGCTCACGCTTGCGGCAGCGTGTTTTGCCGCGGGCACCTGCATCACGCGCTGCTATGTGCAGATTGCTGCTCCCGACAGTGAGCAGGGCGAGTGCGTTGTCGCAACGTATTTCTTTGGGCGCGCGGTCTATCTGGCCGATTGCGTGCCTGTCGCCAAGGATCTTGAGAGCATGGACATGGACGATATGCCGTGCAAGCGTGTGCTTGAGGCATATGAGTCAACCGCTCCGGAGACGATTGAACCTGCGGAGGTTCATGCTCGTCCGCGTGATGACCATCGCATGCTGCCGCCGGCGCTGCGCGATCTGCTGCTTGCCGATACGGCTGACGAGCTGGAGGTCATGGAAGAGGACGACGACCCATACGTGGCCCGTGTTGTTGAATTGCGCGAGCAGGCAAAAGTCGACCGTACAGGTGCTTTTGAAGGCTTTTCCCGTCTTGTTGAGGAGTTGGAGGCTAAGTGCGCCGTCGCCGAGCTTTTGGCGACAGGTCCGGTTCAAACGCAGTTTTGCGATAACCAGCTGGTGCGCATGGTGCTACCGGTGTTGGAAGAAGACCGCTCTGTGCGAATCCTTCGTGCGCCCGATGCGCTGTACTTTGCCCAGCACGAGATCTGCAGCTTTTACGCCGAGCAAGAGGACTTTGAACGAGCACTGCCCGAGGTGCGCCATCTTTACGATCTGGCGCGCTCGTCCATGCAGTCGCACTTTGCGCTCATCAACGTGCTTGCGCGTCTGGAGCGCTTTGACGAGATTATCGAGGTGGCGCGCCACGGCCTACGTATTGCCAGCGATCGTTCTGCAATCGGCTACCTGTTCTATCGCTTGGCGTTTGCCTATTGGAATTGCGATCAGCTCGACCTGGCGCTGGCTTGTTACCGTCTGGTGCCGCGCGGCGAGGAGTCGGGCAGCAGCGCGCTGGAAGAAATGCAGGGCCTTATGAACGAGATGGGTGTCAGCGAGCCTCCGACGTTCGAGGAAGCGGTCGAGACCATCCGCAGGGCTGGACTCGAATTGCCGCCCGTGCCCGCGGTGGCCAACCAGCTTGCGGATGCCGCCGTGCAGCTGGGCGATAACGGCTTTTTTTT
>URRT01000185.1 GCA_900550355.1 uncultured Collinsella sp. | reverse complement strand
GGCGCCCGCCCCGAGGACGTGGCCGCCTCCATTTTCCAGGCTGTCGTGACCCAGACCATTTCGGGCCTGGCGTGTGGCCGTCCCATCCGCGGCAACGTTGCCTTCCTGGGCGGCCCGCTGCAGTACCTCTCCGAGCTGCGCCACCGCTTCTACCTCACGCTCAACCTGGACGAGGAGCACCGCATTGTGCCCCAAAACGCCCACCTGTTTGTGGCGAGCGGCGCCGCCATGGCGCACGAGTCCAACAAGCTCAGCACGTTCCCGCAGCTCATCGAGGCCATCGATGCCCTGGGCGACACGCAGGGTGCCGAGGTCGAGCGTCTGGATCCGCTCTTTGCCACCGACGAGGACTTTGCCGAGTTCAAAACCCGCCACGACGCCGAGGTCGTCCCCAAGGGCAAGCTCGAAGGCTACACCGGCCGCGTGTTCATCGGCATCGACGCCGGCTCCACCACCATGAAAGCCGCGCTCGTGGGCGAGGACGGTCAGCTGCTGCACACCTGGTACGGCAACAACAACGGCGACATCCTGGGCACGGCCAAGGTCATCATGGCCGATTTCTACAACCACATCCCCGCCGGCTGCACCATCGGCCACGTGACCACCACGGGCTACGGCGAGGCGCTGCTCATCGAGGCCCTCAAGGCCGACTCCGGCGAGATCGAGACCGTTGCGCACCTGCGCGGCGCCAAGGCATTCCTGCCCGGCGTCGAGTTTATCCTGGACATCGGCGGCCAGGACATGAAGTGCCTGCGCGTCAAGGACGGCGTCATCGAGCACATCATGCTCAACGAGGCCTGCTCGTCGGGCTGCGGCAGCTTTATCGAGAGCTTCGCCGTGTCTATGAACATGGACGTGCGCGCGTTCGCCAACGCTGCCATTCATGCCAAGGCCCCCGTCGACCTGGGCAGCCGCTGCACGGTCTTTATGAACTCGCGCGTTAAGCAGGCCCAAAAGGAAGGCGCCACGGTGGGCGACATCGCCGCCGGCCTGTCCTATTCCGTCATCAAGAATGCCCTGTTCAAGGTTATTAAGCTGCGCGACCCCAAGGAGATCGGCAGCCAGGTGATCGTCCAAGGTGGCACCTTTATGTCCGATGCCACGCTGCGCGCGTTTGAGCAGCTCACCGGCGTTCACGCCGTGCGTCCCGACATCGCCGGCTGCATGGGCGCCTATGGTGCGGCTCTGCTCGCCCGCGATCGTGCCGGCGCCGACGGCACCTCGACCATCCTCTCGGCTGAGGACATCGCGCACCTCACCGTGACGCAAAAGCACGTCCGCTGCGGCCGTTGCTCCAACAACTGCCAGCTCACCGTCAACGACTTTGGCGGTGGCAGGCGCTTCATTACCGGCAACCGCTGCGAGAAGGGCGCCGGCCACAAAAAGCAAAAGACCGAGGCCCCCAACCTCTTCAAAAAGAAAAACGAGCTGCTCTTTAACCGCGAGATCCTGAGTCCCGACGAGGCCCCGCGCGGCACCGTGGGTATCCCGCGCGCACTCAACATGTACGAAAACTACCCCTTCTGGCACGCGTTCTTTACGCGCCTGGGCTTTAGCGTGCAGCTGTCCGACCAGTCGAGTAAGAAGACCTACCAGGCGGGCATCGAGTCCATGCCGTCCGAGAGCGTGTGCTACCCGGCAAAGATGAGCCACGGCCACGTGATGAACCTCATCGACCGCGATGTCGACTTTATCTGGATGCCGTGCGTGCGCTGGGAGCGCAAGGAGGATTCGACCGCTGGCAACTGTTACAACTGTCCCATCGTCATGAGCTACCCCACGGCGTTGGCACTCAACATCGACGAGATCCGCGAGCAGAACATCGAGTTCCTGTACCCGTTTGTGCCCTATCACGATAAGACCGAGCTCAAGCGCCGTCTGTACCAGGTGCTCGCCGTCGACCGTGTGGCCGATGCGCAAGCCGGTCGCGGTCGCGTGCGCGGACCCAAGATCACGCGCTCCGAGGTCGATGCCGCCGTCAACGCTGCCTTTGAGGCCGACGCGCGTTTCCACGAGGATATCCAGACCATGGGCGAGGAGGCCCTTAAGTGGGTCGAGGACCACGGCGGCCACGGCATCGTGCTCGCCGGCCGTCCCTACCACAACGACCCCGAGATCAACCACGCCCTGCCCGAGCTTATCTCGAGCTTTGGCTTTGCGGTCTTTACCGAGGATTCGCTTGCGCACCTGGTGAAGCCCGAGCGTCCGATTCGCGTCGTCGACCAGTGGATGTACCACAGCCGCCTGTACGCCGTCGCCCGTTTTGTGACGATGCGCAACGACCTGGACCTGATCCAGCTCAACTCCTTCGGCTGCGGCCTCGATGCCCTGACCACCGATCAGGTGCAGGAGATCCTGGAGGCCAGCGGCAAGATCTACACCGTGCTCAAGATCGACGAGGTGTCCAACCTGGGCGCCGCGCGCATCCGCATCCGCTCGCTCATGGCCGCGCTCAAGGACCAGGAGGCCGAGCGCCTGGCCGAGGCCACGGCCGCGGGCGAGGCCTACGAGCAGGGCGATGCCGCGCCGGTGGCTCCCTCCAAGGATTCCCCCGCGTTCGCGAGCCGCAAGTACATGTTCGAGGCGCAGCGTGAAAGCGCCTCGACCGCGTGGCCCAAGGTGCCCTTTACCGAGCAGATGCGCGGGGAGGGCTACACCATCCTGTGCCCGCAGATGGCGCCGATCCACTTTGACCTGGTCAAAGAGGTGTTCCGTGGTGCTGGCTACAACTTGGAGCTGCTGCCCTCGACCGATCACGACGCCGTTGAGGCCGGTCTGCGCTACGTGAACAACGACATCTGCTATCCGTCGATCCTGGTGACGGGCCAGATCATGGAGGCCATCGAGAGCGGTCGGTACGACCTCTCCAAGACGGCCGTGGTCATCAGCCAGACCGGCGG
>URRT01000184.1 GCA_900550355.1 uncultured Collinsella sp. | reverse complement strand
ATGCGCTCGCGCTCGCGCTCGACCACCAGGGCAAGCGTCGGCGTCTGCACACGGCCGGCAGAGCGCACGTTACCAAAGCCGCCAAACTTGGCGAGCGTCAGGTAGCGCGTGAGCACCGCACCCCAAATGAGGTCGATGTGCTGGCGGCTCGCGCCGGCGTCGGCCAGATTCTGGTCGAGCGAGACGAGATTATCGAAGGCCTGCGTGATCTCGGCCTTGGTAAACGAAGAGTACTGGGCGCGGGCAACCGGCAAGTCCGGCGCCACCTCGCGCACCTTGTTGAGGGCGTCCGAACCGATTAGCTCGCCCTCGCGATCGAAGTCCGTGGCGATAATGACGCTGTCAGACTTTTTAGCGAGGTTCTTGAGCGAACGAATGAGTTCCTTCTCGGCCGGTAGCTTAATGACGGGCGCCCAGGTGAGGTAAGGCAGGCTCTCGAGTTTCCAGCCCTTGATTGAGATGCCATCGGCAAGAAACGGCTTGCGCTTGGTGTCGTAGGGCGGACGCGCCAGGCCATCGGGTATGTCGGCCGGCAGCATCTCGCCGTCCTCGGTGACCGAATACCAGCCCAGCTTTTTATCGAACAGCACGCTGTCGCAAAAATCGGGCGCTAGGATGTGACCGGCAAGGCCGATGGTCACGCACTCCTCGCCCTTCCACTCAAAACGGTAGATGGCGGTGTTGTACACCTTGTCCTTTTTGGGCTTGCCCGTGGACAGACGCTCGGCGATCTGACGCGCGGCGTCGTTTTTCTCGGCGATGATGAGCTTCAAAAGAGGCTCCTATCTCGTATCTCTGCGGCTACGCCCGCCCGTATGGCGGCCGACTTACGCCCTTGCTTGCTCAATCTGCCCGATGAGCCAATCGCACCAGGCATCCATGCCCTCGCCCTTGCGCGCGCTCACGGCAAACCGCGGCGCCTGTGGATTGAGGTCATCGAGTGTCTTAGTATACCTATCCATGTCAAAATCGAAAGCCGGAGCCACGTCAACCTTGTTGAGCAGCTGCGCGCCGGCGTGTTGGAAGATGCCCGGGTACTTGATGGGCTTGTCGTCGCCCTCGGGCACCGAGAGGATCATGATGGACAGGTTCTCGCCCAGGTCAAAGTCGACTGGGCAGACCAGGTTACCCACGTTTTCGATAAAGATGACGTCGATGTTTTCCAGACCCACAGCCTGGTCGAAGGCGTCAACGGCCTCCATGATCATGTTGCCCTCGAGGTGGCACAGGCCGCCCGTGTTGATTTGGATGGCGGGCATGCCGGCTTCCTTCATGGTGATGGCGTCGACGTCCGAGGCGATATCGCCCTCGATGACGGCGCAGCACAAGCCGGCCTTGTCGCGCAGGCGCTCGTTGGTGCCCAGAATCGTAGTGGTCTTGCCCGAGCCAGGGCTCGACAGCACATTGATCACATAGGTGCCTGTCTCTTTAAATCGCTGTCGCAGCTGATCTGCCAGGCGCTCATTGCGCGACAGAATTGGCGATGCGATATCAATCGTTTTCTCGGCCATACTCGGCGCTCCTTACTTCTACCATTTATACCCCGTCCCCAGGTTGCTGGCGGGCTAATCGTCGGGGGTCTCGATCTCGATACTTGCGATGTCGAGTTCGCGGCCGTGCAGCAGACGCACGTTGGCGCCGCCACACTGGGGACAGCGACAATGGAAACGGTCGTGATCAAAGACCTCGCCGCAGTCCAGACACTCGCTTTGTGGATGGACCTCCTCCACGGCAAGCTCGCAGCCGCGCGTGAGCGGGTCCTCATCGCGAAACGTCTCCCAGGCAAAGTCGAGCGCCTCGCGCACGACCTCGGTCATATCCCCGATACGCAGCGTTACCAAAACGGCGCGCGAGGCCCCCGCCCCACGCGCCGCGCGAATCACTGTATCGAGTATGCCGTTGACAATGCCAACCTCGTGCATACCGATTTACTCCTCGTCGTCCTCATCGTCCGAGAACAGGTCCAGACGACTCACAAACAGGCCCTCCTTGCCCTCGCGCGCGGTAATGACCACACGGGCGATGGCGAGCGAAATCTCGTAGAGCGAGAGCAGGGCGCCATACATGAGACCCAGCGTAACGGGCGAGCCGTCGGGCGTGATTACAGCCGAACCCACGAGCAGGCCAACGTATACATAACGCCAGGCACCGCGGAAAGCAGCGTAGGACACGATGTGGAAGACGGACAGATAGAAGATGATGAGCGGCAGCTCAAACGCCACGCCAAAGCCGATCATAAAGAGCAGCTCCATGTTGACGTAGTTCTCCAGATCGGGCAGTGCCGTAGCGACGGCCGAGGTCTCGCCGATGAGCCACTCAAAGCCCGCAGGAATGATGATGAAGTAGCAGAAGATGGCACCCAGGAAGAACAGCACCGTCGAGGCGAGCACCGTGGGCACGACCCACTTGCGCTCGTTGGGTCGAAGCGCCGGCAGGAAAAACGCTAGAATCTGCCAGATGATCATGGGCGTGCACATGACCACGGCCATCTTGATGGCCAGCGAGAAGCGCAAGCCAAAGCCGCCGAGCGTGGTAGTGATGTAGAACTTACCGTCCGGCACAAAGGAGCGGATGGGATCTTCCAGGATGTCGAGCACAACAGGCGTGGCGAAATACAGCACGATAGCGGCGGCAAACACCGACACGACCACGATGGTCAGGCGGCGACGGAGTTCTCCCAGGTGATCGAAGAGCGGCATACGCGCAGGTCCGATAGGCATTACTCATCGCCTCCCTTCGAGGCGTCGGCGGCGGCAGCGTCGTCCTCGGCCTCGAGCTCGCGAGCGAGCTGGTCGACGACGGCCTTGCGCTTGAGGCTCATCACGGCGACGCCCTGCGTCGCGCGCGTGGTCTTGGCGGCAAGCTGCGCCGTGGAGAACACGAGCACACGCCCGTCCGTTGCGCGGACAGCGATCTGCTTTTCCTCC
>URRT01000183.1 GCA_900550355.1 uncultured Collinsella sp. | reverse complement strand
CATGACCTCCTGGACGTTGCCCTCGGCGAGCATGGCGAAACCGGTCTGGCGGCAGGCCATGACGTCGGAGTGATCGCCAAAGATGTTCAGGGCGTGCGAAGCGACGCAACGCGCGGAGACGTGGAAGACGCCCGGGAGCTGCTCGCCCGCGATCTTGTACATGTTCGGGATCATCAGGAGCAGACCCTGAGAAGCCGTGTAGGTGGTGGTCAGAGCACCGGCGCCCAGCGAACCGTGAACGGTACCGGCTGCACCTGCCTCGGACTCCATCTCGACGACCTTGACCGGGGTGCCAAAGATGTTCTTGCGACCCTGGGCCGCCCACTGGTCGACATGGTCGGCCATCGGGCTGGACGGCGTAATGGGATAAATTCCCGCTACCTCGGTGTACGCATACGAAACATATGCGGCCGCCTCGTTGCCGTCCATAGACTTAAACTTACGCGCCATATACCCCTCTCCTCTCATATAGGTATACAGGCCCCGGCGATCGCCGGGATGTTGGCGTGATGGGATTTTCGCTGTTGCTTCCAATCATCTGGCAGGCGAACTCAGCAGCAGGTACATGGCGTGGAGAGAAGGCATGCCGAGGCGAGGAGGGCTGCACGCGCTCCACAGGCCCAGCTACCCGTCTTGCACATGACCGAGCGCCGCAAAGGCCGCATGCCGGATGCTCCCGGGCACGCCCCGGCGATGGGAAGCGCCCGCAACGGAAATCCGCATGCGGGCTTATTGTACCCCGCCGTTAAGTGTAATTTCGACAAATATAGGCGGGCGGTAAAGGTTTACCTCGGGTGACCGCCAAAGGCCAGAATGGTCCCTCCATCCCCGGACGACTGGCTCTGACGCGCCAAGGAGTGTCCCCAAGTACCGGCAGGAAAGGAACGTCCCTAACTGCCGGCTAGAGGGCGCCGAGCAGGATGGCGTAGGTGGTGGATTCGCCGAGTTTGAGCTCGTCGCCGGGGTTGAGCTGGGCGGAGCGGCCGGGCTCTACTTGAATACACACACTCGTGGCCCCGTTTACCACCACGGTGCCGTTAGTGGACGACAGGTCCTCGACAAACCATGCGCCAGACTCGTCGCACCAGATATGGGCATGGCGGGCCGAGACATCGTCGCCGACGTCGGTAATATCGCCCTCACCAGTGGCCAGCGCGCCAATCTCAACACCCTGCTCACTCGGCTGAATCCAGCGCGGGGCGCTCACGACAAAACTGTTTTGCACGCGCAGCAAGCCCAAGGGGTGCGCCGGGGCGGGTTCGCGTTCGCCCGCGGTCATCGACATGCCAAGCGAACGCGGCGTGGATGTGCCTCCGCCACAGGTCGCGTGCGCGTAGTCGATGGCATAGTTCACCGAGGACCGCACATCCGCCGAACAACCGACGGCGACAAACAGCACCAGCACGGCCTCGGTGCGCTCGGCGGGCATGAGTTCCGCCGCCTGGGACAGGCGATCGAGCGCGTTGCGATAGAGATTCGTGTCCTGGTGGCACTCTTCGAGCGCGCGTACCATCGGTTCACCTGCAGGACCGCACACCATATTGATCACAGCCGTGGAGTCCATGGGATTGCGCTGGCGCAGGGCCAGTTGCGACATAATACGCGCAGCCGAGGTACCGTATTCGGCAAAGTAGCGCTGCTGAAGCGTGCCGACCGGCGCGCGAACGATAAAGCGGGAAACCCAAGAGCGATCGGCGGCTCGGCTCTGCGGGCTGCGGCCGTCGACGAGCGGACGGGACGAAAGCACCAAGCCGCACAGCTCGATATGGCTCAGATGCGCCGCGCGCTTAAAGATGTCAAACATGGCCCCGCATGGGGTGAGCTCAACTTGAGATGCCATGACCTAGGCCTCCTTGGTCGTAGAAATAGAATCGGACGATACTTCGACAGGTCCGCCAAAAGTACGGGCAGCTGCGGCTCCACCGGCAAGCGGAGTCGCCATCTGGGCTTTTGTGCGTCGCGGTGCCGAAACGGGAAGTTCAAAGGCAAAGCCCATCGCAAGCAAAAACCACGTAAGCGTATAGGTTGCAACCAGAGCGGCAACAAGGCCGCCCATCACGGCGCGTTGGGAAAATACGCTACATGCAGCCACAGCCAGCACCGGAACCTCGCAGGCAGAAAGCGCAAGCACACCCTGCAGGAACCCCGAGCGCCGATTGCGCGCAAGTGCCCCCGTGGCAACGCCGGCTATGCCTGGCAGCGCCAACGCCAGTGCGGCAATAATACCCGGTAGCGACCCAGACCACACGAGCGATCCCAAAGTCGCCGTCACGCGAGCGCCCGACGCCAGCAGCGCAGCCGAAACCACGACCACAGCCCAAACCACGCCACAGACGACCGTCGCACCGACCGTCAGCGCGCGACGAACCGCGCGGCCGGACGCATCCATGGGGCACGGCGTGAGCGGCTCGCCGCGGAGCGAACGACCGACATTTTGCGTATAGTGGTCACAAAACGCCGAGAGCGCCGCCTCGACCGCCGCCGGCTCGGGACGATCTTTTTGATGGCTGGACAGACAGGCCATCACCACGTCGAACAGCTGGGCATCGACAAACGCCAGTGCATCGCGTAGCTCTTCGGAATCCGGCTCAAGCCCCAGCTGCTGGGCCTGCTCGGCCGCGGCGAGCGCCACATCGGGCTCACGACGAAGCAGCTGAGTCAAATCACAACCGGGCGCATGGACACCAATGGGATAGTCGGGCCGCGTGTCCATCTTGAGACGATAGGGGCTGGCGATGTCGCGCGTCTTTTTGCGCGAACCGAGGTGCCCGAAGTGCCCGGCGCGGCTTCGTATGGCGCGACGCCGGCAATGAGCTCGTAAACCGTGCTTGCCGCGGCATAGACGTCGATCGCCGGCGACATACGCAAAGCGCGCAGGTCGGGAATATCGTCGGTGAGCATCTCGGGCGGGGCATAGGCAACCGTCGCGCGACGCAGCGTGGCATAACGCTCCGTAAACGACGCCTTGCCGCCGGTACCGGC
>URRT01000182.1 GCA_900550355.1 uncultured Collinsella sp. | reverse complement strand
CTTAAGGTCGTCGTCGCCGCCGACGACGGCGTCATGCCCCAGACGGTCGAGTCGATTAACCACGCCAAGGCTGCCGGCGTACCCATCGTCGTTGCCGTTAACAAGATCGATAAGCCGGGCGCCAACCCCGACCGTGTGCGTCAGGAGCTCACCGAGTACGGCGTCATCCCCGAGGAGTGGGGCGGACAGAACATGTTCGTCAACATCTCGGCTAAGCAGAAGATCGGTATCGACGACCTTCTGGAGACCGTGCTGCTCCAGGCCGACGTGCTCGAGCTCAAGGCCAACCCGGACACCTTTGCCTCCGGCAACGTCCTTGAGGCCAAGCTCGACAAGGGCCGCGGCTCCGTCGCTACCGTGCTCGTGACCCGCGGTACCCTGCACGTGGGCGATACGCTGGTCGCCGGCCTTACCTACGGTCGCGTCCGCGCCATGCTCGACCCCAAGGGTCGCGCCGTCACCGAGGCTGGTCCCTCCGACGCCGTCGAGATCCTGGGCCTGCAGTCCGTGCCCAACGCCGGTGACGAGTTCCGCGTGTTCGAGGACGAGCGCGAGGCTCGTGCCCTGGCCGACGAGCGTTCGCTCAAGGCCCGTATCGAGGAGCAGAGCCGCGTCAAGCACGTCACGCTCGAGAACCTCTTCGAGACTATTGCCGACGCCGAGGTCAAGGAGCTCAACCTGATCATCAAGGCAGACGTCCAGGGTTCCATCGAGGCCCTTCAGGACTCGCTCGACAAGATGGATCAGTCCGAGGTTCGCATCAACACGATCCACTCCGCTGTCGGCGCCATCAACGAGACCGACGTCGTCCTGGCCGACGCCTCCAACGCCATCATCATCGGCTTTGGCGTCCGTCCCGACGGTAAGGCCCGCTCCGCTGCCGAGCGCGAGGGCGTCGAGATCCGTTGCTACGACGTTATCTACAAGTGCCTCGAGGAGCTCGACGCCGCCCGTATCGGCATGCTCAAGCCCACCGAGGTCGAGGTCGCCACGGGTACCGCGACCGTCCTGGACACCTTCAAGGTGCCCAAAGTCGGTATCGCCGCCGGTGTCCGCGTCGAGGAGGGCGAGATCGCCGCGACCGATTCCGTGCGTCTTGTGCGCGACGGTATCGTGGTCTTCAACGGCAAGATCGCCTCGATGCGCCACTACAAGGACGAGGCCAAGAGCCTCAAGAGCGGTTCCGAGGGCGGCATTGGCCTGGAGAACTTCCAGGACATCAAGCCCGGCGACCAGATCGAGGGTTACCGCATCGACCAGGTTGCCCGTACCGAGTAGGGGGTAGCGCTATGAAGCAAACGCAGGCAACCCGCCGTCTGGGCGAGCAGCTTCGCGAGAAGCTCGGTTATATCCTGCTCTTTGAGGTTTCCGATCCGCGTCTCGACCTGGTTACTTTGACCGCGGTCGAGGTCGCGGTGGACCGTTCGTTCGCGCGTGTGTACGTGTCGTGCGATGCGAGCCGCTACGACGAGGTCATGGAGGCGCTCGCAAGCGCCAAGGGCCGCATTCGTAGCCTGTTGGCTCGCTCGCTCGATTGGCGTGTCACGCCCGAGCTCGATTTTCGCATCGATCGCTCGACCGATGAGGCCGAGCGCATCACGCGTGCGCTGGAAAACGTTCCCGCCACGCTTGCGATCGAAAAGGACGAGGACGGCTATCCGATAGCGGATGCCGCCCAGGAGGCAGCTTTAGATGACTAATTCCGCCGACCTCGCCTCGTGCGAGTCTGCAGATATTCAGCGACGCATCCTCGAGCTCATCGAGGGTGCGTCCTCCATTGCGATTTCGGGACATACTTCTCCCGATGGCGACGCCTTGGGCTCCGTGTTGGGTCTGGGCCTTTCGCTCATGAAGTTTTTCCCCAACAAGGACATTGCGCTGCTGCTGGCAGACGATGACCCGGTTCCGCGTATCTACCGCTTTATGGAAGGCTCCGATCGTCTGGTGCCGGCATCTGCGTACGCCGGCAATCCTGACCTGTTCATCTCGGTGGACGTACCGGTCGTCGAGCGCCTCAATAATTCTGCCGAGGTGCTTCGTCGCTCCAAGCATGTGGTGTGCTTCGATCATCATCCGGCGCGCGAGGAGTTTGCCGAGCTCAGTCTGAGGCGCGTCGATGCCGCGGCCTGCGCCATGATCATCGACCGTTTCTTGGACAATTGCGGCATTGTCGCACGTGACGGCGTCGCGACCTGCTTGCTGTGCGGCTTGGTGACCGACACCGGTCGTTTCCAGTACCAGAACGCCGATGCTGCCGCGTTCCATGCTGCTTCGCGCCTGGTGGCGCATGGCGCCAATCCGGCTCGTGTCGCACTCGAGGTCTATCAGAGCATGCGCGTCGAGTTTTTGCACCTCAAGTCCATTGTCATGGGCCGTATCAAGACGGTCGCGCACGGGCGCGTGGCGTATAGCTATGCCTTCCAGAGCGACCTTGAGGCCTGCGGCGTCACCTCGGATGAATGTGACGGTCTGGTCGATGTGGTGCGTTCGGTGATGGGCGTCGAGGTCTGCCTGTTCTTAAAGGGCATCGACGGCGATACCAAGGTGCGCGGCAACCTGCGCTCCAAGGGTGACCTCGATGTGTCCGAGATCGCTGCCAACTTTGGCGGTGGCGGGCATCATGCCGCCGCTGGCTTTTCCAACAACGGAACAATTCGCGAGACGCTCGCCGTGGCACTTCCCATGCTGGCCGAGCTGGTGGGGGAGGATCCCGCTTCGGTGACCGTCGAGCTTTAACTTTTTGGATGGTACATGGCTCGTCGTACGCCTTCTCAACTGAATATGCTGCTCGCCGTCGATAAGCCGGTGGGCTGCACGTCCCACGATGTGGTCTCGCAATGCCGACGCGCCCTGCATGAGCGGCGCGTCGGCCATGCCGGCACGCTCGACCCCATGGCATCCGGCGTCATGGTGGTGGGCGTGGGCCAGGCTACTCGTCTGCTGGGCATGCTAACCCTCGATACCAAAAGCTATGTCGCCGACATCTCGTTTGGCGCCGAGACCAATACCGATGATGCGGAGGGCGAGGCGGTCCGCACGGCGGCTGTTGCCGACGCGCTCCGCGGTCCCGGAGCGAGCGC
>URRT01000181.1 GCA_900550355.1 uncultured Collinsella sp. | reverse complement strand
GCCGCTGTGGTGGATGCGGGCTTTCATGGTGGCATCGGTATCGCGTATGCCAATAGCACCCAAACCGCGCGTGCTATCTGCTTAGTCGATGTGCTTCTGGGCTGCATCGGACACGCGGGCGGTGCCCTCAACCCATCTACGCCGCTTGTGTTGGGCGACCTCGATCCCGCACGCTTTGCGACGCCGCCGGTGCCGCGCAGGCCCAAGCTGGGGTCCGAGCGCTATCCACTGGTCGATCCGGTGCGCGGCCTGTGCACGACCATCGGTCAGTCGATTCTTGCCGGCGATTTGCGTGGGCTCTTCGTCTATGCCAGTAACCCCGGTGCGGGCTATGGCAATGCCGGGGCGTGGCTATCGATTCTGGAACAGCTCGATTTGCTCGTGACAATTGATATTCGCTGGTCCGAGACGGCGCGCGCTTCCGACTTCGTGCTGCCCGATGTGACGTATCTGGAGGCCGACCGCGGCGTGGGAACGGTGACGGGCGTTAACGATGCGCGCGTGTTCTACCGCAACGCCGCGTTGCCTGTGCAGCATGATGACACGCGTCCCGGTCGGGAGATTTTTGCTGGCCTGGCGCAGGCGTGTGGCGCGGGCGAGTACTTCCAGTTTACGTCTGACGATCTGGCGGCTGCCCAGGTGGCGCCTTTTGGGATCAATCTGGACAAGCTTAAGGAGCGCGGCTGGGCCGACACGGGCGTTGCGTTGCCGTCGCGTACGGGCGAGCCGGCGATTCCCTTGGATGGCGGCAAAATTGCGCTGGCAAGCGACGTATGGGAACGAGCCGGCCTGGGTCGTGTGCCCAACTGGATCGCTCCCATGGTGGAGCCTGGCCCGGGGATGTTTCGCCTCATTAGCGGCAACCGTCCCTTTGAGTCGCACACTTCGCGCAGACTTGCTGCGGCGGGTGCTGCCGAGGCAGGTTCCGACTTGGACGCCGTGCAGATGAATGCCGACGTCGCCGAGCGCATGGGTATCGCAAACGGCGAGGTCGTCGAGCTGGTGAGCGACATGGGCCGCGACCGCGTACGCGTGGAGACCACGCCCTATCTGCATCCGGCGTGCATCTTTACGTCGGCGGCTCCCGGCGGGCGTTCGTTTGGCGCTGGCGCGGATGGCGCCCAGGCACTTGGCGTCGGCCCGCTCGACCACACGCCGCTGCGCTGGGATCCCATTACGGGCGCCGCGCTCACCCAGGAAAACGCCGTTCGCGTGGAAAAGATTGAGCCGCGCGGGGATAATGACGAGTAATTGATTCAGCTGATGTATTTGACTGATCCACGTATTTTTTGAAAGGCCGCACATGAGCGATAGCCAGAACATGTCCGATGAGGTACGCGCCCGCTTGCGCGCCATTCCTTCCGTTAACGAGCTGCTCGCCGAGTGGCCGGTGGTGAAGGCGGCGGGGGAGACGTGTGATGCGGTAGTCCATGCCGCCGTCACGGCCGTGCTCGACGAGGAGCGCGCCGCCATTCGCGCCGGCGCCGCCCCACGCTCTAAGCGTGACTTGGCCTCGGCCATCGAGTGGCGTGCGCACCGCTCCGCGCTGCCGAGCCTGCGCCCTGCCGTCAACGCCACGGGTGTGGTCATCCATACCAACTTGGGTCGTGCCCCGCTCGCGGAGTCGGCGGCAAAGGCCGTGGCCGAGGTCGCCCGCGGGTACAGTACGCTCGAGTACAGTGTGGACACCTGTTCGCGCGGGTCGCGCAAGGAGCACGCCGCGCAGCTCATCCGCTCGCTCACCGGTGCCGAGGACGCGCTGGTCGTTAACAACAACGCCGCCGCTGTGCTGTTGGTGCTGGCGACCCATGCCGCAGGCAAAGAGGTCATCGTCAGCCGCGGCGAGCTTGTCGAGATCGGCGGCAGCTTCCGTATCCCCGATGTTATGGAGGCCTCGGGCGCCAAGCTCGTTGAGGTCGGAGCCACCAACCGCACGCACTTGAGCGACTACGAGCGCGCCATCACGCCCGATACGGCCATGATCCTCAAGGTCCATCCTTCCAACTACCGTATCGAGGGTTTCCACGAGGAGGTAGGTTCTCGGGAGCTTGCGGCGCTTGCTCACAAGCATGGTCTACTGTTCTACGAGGACCAGGGGTCGGGCGCGCTCCTGCCCGATGACATCCTGGTGCGCGGCGGCGAGGAGACCACGCCGACCTCGGTTGCCGCCGGGCTCGACATCGTGTCGTGCTCGGGCGATAAGCTGCTTGGTGCTGCGCAGGCGGGCATCATCATGGGCCGTCGCGATCTGGTCCAGGCCTGCGGGTCGCATCCGCTTATGCGTGCCCTGCGTCCGGGCAAGCTCGCACTGGCGGCCCTCGAGGCCACGCTGCGCATCTACATGGACGGTGCCGATGTGGCCCATCGCGACATTCCGGTCCTCAGCATGCTTACGCTTCCTCAGGCTCACCTGGAGCGTCGTGCGCGCAAGTTGCGCGATCTTATGGCGGCGGGGCTCGATAAGGCCGGCTGCCCGTGTGCTGTTGAGCTGGAGATTGTCGAGGAGTCCTCGACGCCCGGTGGCGGTTCGCTGCCTACCGTCGAGCTGCCGACGATGTGCGTTGCCGTACGCCTTGTTGACGAGCACCTGACGGTCGACGCGCTCAAGCGCTCGCTCGTTCAGGACTTCGATACGCCGGTCGTCACGCGCACCTCGCACGATCGCATTCTGTTTGACGTCCGCACGCTCGTGGGCGACCGCGATATCGAGACGGCGGCGTCGACGCTCGTCGCGTGCGTTAAGAAGGCGATTGCTCGATGAGTGAGGTTCAAGCGCTGGTGGAGTGTCCCGTTATCGTTGGCACGGCGGGCCACGTCGACCACGGTAAGTCGGCGCTGATCGAGGCGTTGACCGGCAAGAATCCCGATCGCCTAGAGGTCGAGCGTCGTCGCGGCATGACGGTGGAGTTGGGTTTTGGCGAGCTGGCGCTGCCGAGCGGCAAGATCGTCGGCCTGGTCGACGTGCCGGGGCATGCCCACTACCTGCGCGCCATGGTGCAGGGCGCCACGGGCATTGATGTTGCCGTGTTGGTGGTATCGGCCGTGGAGGGCGTGATGCTCCAGACCCGCGAGCACGTGCATGTGC
>URRT01000180.1 GCA_900550355.1 uncultured Collinsella sp. | reverse complement strand
CCGGCATGCGCAGCAGCTCACCGCCATCGCCGAGCGTAACCGAGCCGGCACCGCCCAGCGTGATGACCGCGGCGCCGGCGCCCTTGTCGAGCAGCGCATTGAGCGCGGCGACGCAACTCACATCATCCGTGGGCAGAATGCCCGTCAGAACCTGGCACTCGGTCTCGTTGGGGCAGACCAGGTCGACCGCAGGCCAGACCTCCGCAGGCAACTCGCAGGCGGGCGCTGGATTAAAGACCGTATAGAACCCCAGCTCGTGAGCGCAAAAAAGCGCATCGGCAGTCGCCACAAGGTCACATTCGCCCTGGGCGATAAAGACGCTTCCGGCAGCCGGGGCAATCTTGCTGGCGTCGCCGTCGAGCTCATCGGCCACCAGACGCCTCAGCGCGCGGGCAACGTCCTCGCCCGTAAGCGCATGATTGGCTCCCGGCGACAGCACGATGCGGTTGTCGCCCTCACAGCGAATGATGGTCGCCGTTCCCGTCTCCACATCATCGCGACGCGCCACAAAGTCACAGTTCACGCCAGTATCTTGGAGCCCCGCCACGAGCGACATGCCAAATGCGTCACAGCCGACCGCGCCGATCATATGCGTGCGCGCGCCCATGCGCGCGGCAGCTACGGCCTGGTTGGCGCCTTTGCCGCCGGCGTTGGTGATAAACCCGCTGCCGCCGACGGTCTCGCCCGCGCGCGGCATGCGCTCGCACGCCACCGAAAGGTCCATGTTCATGCTGCCGAACACCGCAACGATGCCGCGATCTGCCATGGAAACCTCCTCGTCTTCAGGCTTTGCGCCCACCGTCGACCAACGATTGTGCGCTCTCGCGCCCCCTATAACTTTAGTCCACTTTGATGTGGACGCGTGCTTGAGCTTGCGCCAGCAGCAAGCATTCACAGGAGCAGGCAGCTACAATGAATACGTGCTGATTATTCTCGTCATTGGATGATGTTTTATGGAACAACTCTCGCAATCGGACTCGCGCGGTCGACGCCGCACGGGCAACGAGCCGGCGCCGCACGGACGCGTGAAGGGCGAACGCCGTGCCAACGAACCGCGACGCACCGCGAGCCCCCATCGCGCTTCTGCCAACAACGCGGGCCGCGCCAACACTCCCGCCGCGGAGCAGACGCCTGCTCGCCCTAAGTCCCGCTACATCCCTGCCCTTGACGGTCTGCGCACGCTTGCCGTCGTCGCGGTGGTGCTCTATCACCTCAACCTCACGTGGGCGCAGGGCGGTCTGCTCGGCGTCACGATCTTCTTTGTGCTTTCGGGCTATCTGATCACACGCTTGTTACTCAACGAAGTCGCTAAGACCGGCCGCATCGACCTCAAGAGCTTCTGGATCCGCCGCATCCGTCGCCTGGTCCCCGCCGTGGTGACCGTCGTGGTGATGACCTGCGCGCTGTGCACTATCTTTAACCACGTGATGCTCACCAAGATGCGCCCCGACATCCTGCCGTCGCTGCTGTTCTTCAACAACTGGTGGCAGATTGCCCAAAACGTCTCGTACTTCAATGCTCTGGGCGACCCCTCGCCGCTCACGCACTTTTGGTCGCTTGCCATCGAGGAACAGTTCTACCTGATTTGGCCGCCACTGCTGTTTGCCATGGTATCCATGCATGTGAGCAAGCCCAACACGCGCCGCGTGGTTCTGGGCTTGGCTGCTGTCTCCGCCATCGCCATGATGGTGCTCTATAACCCCGCCGCCGACCCCAGCCGCGTGTACTACGGCACCGACACCCGTGTGTTCTCGCTGCTGCTGGGTGCCTGGATGGCCTTTATCCCCGATCGCGACCTGGCGCCGGTGCGTCTCGCTCGTCGTTTGGGACTCAATCGCCTGGCTGGCGCCGCCAAGCACGGCAAGAACGCCGAGGGCAAGCCTGGCGAGAAGACCGACGAAGCAGCCGAGACCGCCCCGGCACAGCCGAGCGCCCTCGTGCGCTTTTGGTCCTCGCCCGCATCCATCGATGTGTTGGGCGTCGTGGGTCTGGTTGGCCTTGCCGCCATGGTCGCGCTCACCAACGGCTACACCGCCTTCCAGTATCGCGGAGGCACGCTGCTGTGCTCGATCCTCACGCTCATGGTCATCGCGGCCTGCGTGCAGCCCCAGGGAATGGTTGCCCGCGCGCTGTCCGCCGAGCCGCTCGTGTGGGTTGGCAAGCGCTCGTACAGCATCTACCTGTGGCACTATCCGCTGCTGTTGCTCATGAACCCGGTCGCCAACATCAACGACACGCCATGGTGGCAGTACATTTTGCAGGTGCTGTTGGTGGTCGCCGTGGCCGAATGCTCATATCGCTTTATCGAGACGCCGTTTAGAAAGGGCGCCTTCGGCCGCACCGTATCCGAGTTCCGCGACGGCACCGCCACGCCCGCCAACTGGGTGCGCGCGCATATTCCCGTGTGCGCCACTTGCGGCATCGTGCTTGTTATCGCACTGGGCGGCCTGATCTTTGTGCCCGAGACGTCTGCGCTGAGCGGCGAGGGCGCCGAAGTCCTCAACAAGGAAGCCAAGAACACCGCGCCCGCCGACCAACAGGCGGCCGACGACACCGACAAGGACAACGACGGCTTCCCCGATGGCTCCTATGACCTGTTGATGATCGGCGACTCCGTGTCGCTGCGCGCCGTTGATTCCTTTGACGGCGTGTTCCCGCACAGCCATATCGATGCCGAAAAGGGCCGCCAGTTTGATGCGGGCCGTGCGACATTTGAAGGCTATATCCAGCAGAACCTTGCCGGCAAGATCGTGGTCTTTGCCCTGGGCACCAACGGCTTGGTAACCGACGACCAGATAGACGCCATCATGGCCGATGCAGGAGATAAGCGTATTGTGGTGTTTGTGAACACGCGCAGCCCGCAGCCGTGGGTTGGCTCTACCAATCAGGCCATCGCCAACGCCGCTACGCGCTACAAGAACGTGCGCGTTATCGACTGGTACGGATACAGTGCCAACCGCAACGATCTGTTCGATGGCGACGGCACGCACCTTTCGAACACGGGTGTGACCGAGTACCTTAAGCTCATCCACGATGCCGTCAAGAAGGACCTGCCCGTACACCCCGAGGATCACGTCAACGATCCGCA
>URRT01000179.1 GCA_900550355.1 uncultured Collinsella sp. | reverse complement strand
GTGGCCTCCGTCGTGAGCAGGACTGTAGAGCAGGAAACTTAGCCCGTGCCGGGGCCGCTGAGCCCTGACCGGCGGGATGGACCAGTTCAGATGGGGCTTTGATGCATGGGTGGTCTGTTGTTGTGCAAATGGGTATCATACTGTGGTTATTGCATCGACTCTGCGATGCATGTTTGTACGTTCCCGGCGGTCGGTTTGCCAGAAGCGCCCCGTCGGTTGTTCCAGACCCGTTTCGAAGAAAGGAAACCACACTAACCTATGGCAGCTAAAAAATCATCTCCCTTGAAGATCATTCCGCTCGGCGGCCTTGACGGCATCGGCAAGAACATGACGGTCTTCGAATGCGGCGACGACATGGTGCTCGTTGACGCTGGCCTCATGTTCCCCGACGATTCCCAGCCCGGTATTGACCTGGTGCTTCCCGACTACACCTATGTTCTGGAGAACGAGGAGAAGCTCCGCGGTATCGTCGTCACCCACGGCCACGAGGACCACACCGGTTCGCTTCCGTATCTGCTGCAGGACCTCAACAATAAGGTGCCCATCTTCTCGAGCAAGCTGACGCTTGGCTTTATCGAGGGCAAGCTTTCTGAGTTCCGCATCCGCGCACCCAAGTTCCGCGAGGTCAAGGGCGGCAGCCATGTCAACCTCGGCGGCATCTCGCTCGATTTCTTTTCGATGACGCACTCCATCCCCGGCGCTCTGGGCGTGTTCATCCGCACCAATCAGGGCACCGTTATGCACACCGGCGACTTTAAGCTCGACCAGACGCCCATCGACGGCGTCACGCCCGACTACGCCGCTATCAGCCGCTTTGCCAAGCAGGGCATCGACCTGCTGCTTTCCGACTCCACCAACGCCACGGTTCCGGGCTTTACCAAGTCCGAGGCCGAAGTCGGCCCCAACCTGCTGCACGCCATCAAGAACGCGCCGGGTCGCGTGTTCGTCGCGTCGTTCTCGAGCCACATCCATCGTCTGCAGCAGATCTGCGATGCCGCCCGCAAGTGCGGCCGTAAGGTCGTTGTGACCGGTCGCTCCATGCTCACTAACACCCGCGTGGCGCGCGAGCTTGGCTACCTCAACATCGACGACGCCGATATCATCGATGCCTTTGACATCGATAACCTGCCCGACGACAAGATCGTCGTCATGTGCACCGGTTCGCAGGGCGAGCCGCTGTCGGCCCTGTCCCGCATGGCCAACGGAGAGCACAAGACGCTCTCCATCCACGAGGGCGATACCGTTATCCTCTCGGCAACGCCGGTCCCCGGTAACGAGAAAGCCGTCCAGCAGGTCGTCAACAGCCTAGCCAAGCTCGGCTGCGACGTGTGGGATAAGAACCGCGCTCTCGTTCACGTCTCCGGTCACGGTAGCCAGGAGGAACTCAAGCTACTGATGGCCATGGCCAAGCCCACCTACTTTATGCCGGTTCACGGCGAGGCCGTGCATCTGCGTGCCCATGCCCAGCTGGCCCGCAAGATGGGCATCAAGGATGATCACATCTTTATCCTCGATAACGGCGACACGCTCGAGATGCGCGGCGGTATCGTCAAACGCGGTACGCCCGTCGAGTCCGGCGTCGTCTACGTCGACGGCCTGCGTATCGGCGATACCGACCCCATCGTCCTGCGCGATCGTCAGAAGCTCGCCAACGACGGTATGGTTACCGCTGTTGCCATCGTCTCGCTCAAGCACAAGAAGATCGAGGCCATCGAGTTCTCGGGCCGCGGCGTCTCGTTTGCCATCGACGACCAGTTCTCCGAGGATGCCTCCGCGTCCATTATGAAGACGATCGAGAAGGGCAAGTTTAGCTTTACGAGCAGCGGTTCCGATGCCATTCGCAAGGCCGTGCGCGATTCGCTCTCTAACTTTATCTGGAGCCGTACGCGCACCCGTCCGATGATCATCCCGGTCGTCATGGAGGTTTAGTTTGGCGCGCGGATCTGCACAAAACGCCAAAGGCAATAAGGCCAATAACCAACCGGCATCTGCTAAGGGTGCCGGTTCCCATCTGCGTGCCAATAAGGGCCACGAGGCGGACTTCGACGATTTTGAGCCCTTGGTGGAGCCCTCGGCCAATCGCGATATCGCCGGCGTGGTCATTGCCGTTTTGGCGATTGCGTCCTTTATTGCCGTGATTTCTCCGGCAACAGCGCCCGTGACGGCTGCTGTTGCCGGTTTTTACCACCTGGGCTTTGGCCTGGGCGCCTACGTGCTGCCGATCGTCATTTTGCTGTTTGCCGCCACGCTCTTTTTAGGCGAGGACTCGCCGCTCAACGTGCGCTCGGTCGCGGGCGGAGCCGTGGTCTTTATCACCGTTGTCTCCATTCTTTCGCTGATGGTGCCGGGTACGAGCGACTCGTGTGACCTTATGTTCACGCCGCAAAATCTGTCCGCCTCGGGTGGCTACATCGGTGCGTTTATTGCGAGTGCGCTGCAGAATGCCCTGGGTAAGCCTATCGCGATGGTGGTCCTGTTGGGTCTGGCCGTCGTTGGTTTTGTCATCATCGGCTTTTCGGTGGGTGGCGTGCTGCGCTCTGCTCGCGACCGCGCGGCCGATTTTGCCGAGCGCCGTCGTGCCGATGTTAACGCGAGCCCGTGGGGTGACGACGAAGCCCTGTCGGTGCCCGGCGTTGCCCGTCCGCACCTGAGCATTCTTCGTCAAAAGGGCTCCGATGCTGCCGTGACCACGGTCATGGGCAACGATGTGGACCCGGTTTTGGACGATGACGACGAGGACGAGGATCCGTTTGTCGACGTATCCGATGCCGTGGAGGCCGAGCGCGCTAAGACGACGCTGCTGCCGCGCCGTCATGTCAAGAAGGGCAAGGCCACGCCCAAGTTGAATACAAGCGAGCCCGACCCGTCTTGGTCCGATAGCGAGATTGAGCTTACCGAGGGCGATGACGAGGACGACGAGGCTCCGATTGAGACCGCAAAGACAACTTTGCTGCCGCGTCGCCATGCTAAGCGCGAACAGGTAACCGGCCAGCTTTCGATGGAAGACGACCCCGATAAGATCGACGAGTCCGAGCCGCCGTTTGCCGTGAATCCTGTCTCGGCAACACCTCAGATTCCCGACTTCTTGAAGCATCCCAAGGTTGCCGAT
>URRT01000178.1 GCA_900550355.1 uncultured Collinsella sp. | reverse complement strand
CCGCAACTGGCAGCGCTACGACCTGGGCGGTGCCGCGAAGCTCAGCTTCGTCGAGGGCGTCGACTCCTACGTCCCGTACGCCGGCTCCCTCAAGGACGGCGTGGGCGGCACGCTTTACAAGGTCAAGTCCACGATGTGCAACTGCGGTGCCCTCTCGATCCCCGAGCTCCAGGAAAAGGCACGCCTGACCCTGGTCAGCTCCACCTCCATCGTCGAAGGCGGCGCCCACGACGTTGTCGTGAAAGACTCCCAGCAGAGCGTTTCCTACCGCTAAGCGGCTTTCCCAAGCACCGCACCTTGCCGTTCAAACCGTCGCTTGCGTACCTAAGTACGCGGCGCTCCTCTTTCACGGCAATCTGCGGCACCTGGAAAACTCGTTCGTGCTAGAACGAGTTTCAGACAAAGGTTGATTCTCAGCCACGTTATTTAGATAAAGCGAGATGCCCGCAAGTCGCAGGCATCTCGCTTGTTGTATTTGCTATCATCATGCGAGTTAACGATGTGACGGGGCGTTCTTACCTTTGCTCGCTGCAAGTTCCGCACGAGCCGAAGAGCACTTAATGTGCTCTTCGTGCGAGCAGGACTGTCCGCAGCAGCGAGTAAAGGTAAGAACGCCCCGTCCCAACCCAGCTAACAAAGGAGCTGATATGTGCGATTGCACAGATCATAAGGATGAGATCCCTGCCTACGACGCGCAGGCCATTGAGTCCAGGTGGATGAAGGCCTGGGAGGACTCTAACCTCTTTGCCGTCGACACCGACGACAGCAAGCCCAAGAAGTATGTGCTCGAGATGTTCCCGTATCCGTCGGGCGACCTGCACATGGGCCACGCGCGCAACTATACCATCGGCGATGCCATGGCCCGTCAGGCCCGCATGCGCGGCTACGACGTGCTGCATCCCATCGGCTTCGATGCCTTTGGCCTGCCCGCCGAGAACGCCGCCATCAAGCACAACACGCAGGCTGCCGCCTGGACGTATAAGAACATGGACCAGGCGCTCGCCACGATGAAGCGCATGGGTTTCTCCTACGATCTGGATCGCATGGTCAAGACCTGCAGCCCCGACTACTACCGTTGGGGTCAGTGGATCTTTGAGAAGATGTGGGAAAAGGGCCTGGTCTACCGTAAGAAGAACCCGGTCAACTGGTGCCCCACCTGCAAGACCGTTCTGGCCAACGAGCAGGTTACCGAGGGTAAGTGCTGGCGCTGCGGCACCGAGCCCGAGAAGCGCGACCTTGAGCAGTGGTACTACAAGATTACCGAGTACTCTCAGGAGCTGCTCGACGACCTGGAGAAGCTCCCCGGCTGGCCCGAGCGCGTCAAGCAGATGCAGGCCAACTGGATCGGTCGCTCCGAGGGCGCCGAGGTCGACTTTACCCTGTGCGACCAGGACGGCGAGCCCATCGAGGGTGATGAGGGCAAGATCACCGTCTTCACCACGCGAGCCGATACGCTCTTTGGCGTTTCCTTCTTTGTCCTGGCTCCCGAGTACGCCCGTCTGCACGAGCTCGTCGAGGGCACGGAGTACGAGGAGGCCGTGACCAAGATCGTCGAGGACTCCAAGCATATCTCTGCCGTCGAGCGTGCCCAGGGCACCATCGAGAAGCATGGCGCTTTTACCGGCCGCTATGTGGTAAACCCCGTCAACGGCGAGAAGGTCCCCGTGTGGGTTGCCGATTATGTCGTTGCCGACTACGGTACCGGTGCCGTCATGGCCGTTCCCTGTGGCGACCAGCGCGACTTTGAGTTTGCCCGTAAGTACGACCTGCCGATCGTGCCGATCATCCTGGACGATGACGATCGCGCTGCCGTCGAGGCCAGCGGCGAGACCATCGATACCTTCCATGCCGAGACCGTCGACTGGGATTGCGCCCACGCTGCCGAGGGCACGCTCGTCCAGTCTGGCAAGTACACCGGAATGCGCGGCGGCAAGCACTCCGAGGGCGAGGCTGCGATCGTGGCCGACCTCGAGGCCATGGGCTGCGGTCGTCGCAAGGTCGAGTTCCGTCTGCGCGACTGGCTCATTTCCCGTCAGCGCTATTGGGGCAACCCCATCCCGGCCATCCACTGCGAGCACTGCGGCATCGTGCCCGTGCCCGAGGATCAGCTGCCGGTGACGCTGCCCGAGAACCTGGACCTGGGCGCCGGCGAGACCCTCGCCGAGTGCAAGGAGTTCTACGAGACCACCTGCCCGGTCTGCGGCCGCCCGGCCAAGCGTGAGACCGATACCATGGACACCTTCACCTGCTCCAGCTGGTATTACCTGCGCTATACCGATCCGCACAACACCGAGCTGCCCTTCTCCCATGAGGCCGCCGACCGTTGGATGCCCGTCGATAACTACATCGGCGGCATCGAGCACGCCATTCTGCACCTGCTCTACAGCCGCTTCTTTACCAAGGCACTGCGCGACCTGGGCCTGCTGAGTGTGGACGAGCCCTTCACCAACCTGCTGTGCCAGGGCATGGTCAAGGACGAGAACGGCGACACCATGTCCAAGTCCAAGGGCAATGTCGTGCCTCCGAGCTCGGTCATCGAGCCCTACGGCGCCGACACCATGCGTTTGGCGATCCTGTTTATCGCCCCGCCCGAGAAGGACTTCGACTGGGATCCCAAGGCTGTTGAGGGCGCCAACCGCTTCATCAAGCGCGCCTGGCGTATCGTTTGGCAGCTCGTCCAGTCCGGCGACGCCAACGTGGCCTTCGACAAGTCCGCGCTCGACGAGGTTGCGATGAAGCTCTATCGCGAGCGTCACCGCACCATCGCCAAGTGCACCGAGGACTTTGACCGCGGCCAGTTCAACACCGCGATCTCGGCCGTCATGGAGCTCGTCAACGCGGCGAGCGCCTATCTCAACGCCACCGAGGGTACCGCCCGCGACAAGGCGCTGTGCTACGGCGTGGCCAAGGACATCGTGAGCGTCCTTGCCCCCATCTGCCCGTTCTGGGCCGACGAGCTGTGGCACGAGGCCCTCGGCTGCGAGGGCAACGCCTACACCGCCGCCTGGCCCGAGTTCGACCTGGCCGAGTCCGTTGAGGACACGGTGCAGATCGTCGTCCAGGTGCTCGGCAAGGTCCGCGGCCGCGTCGACGTTGCCCGCGATGCCTCCAATGAGGATATGCAGGCTGCC
>URRT01000177.1 GCA_900550355.1 uncultured Collinsella sp. | reverse complement strand
GGCGGGTGCGGCGACCTCGCCGGCATGCATCACGATGATGCCGCAGGTGCTCGTCTTAACAAACTCGACCATCTTGGGATCGGTGAAGCCGGTCACGTCGTTGACGATCGAGGCGCCGCAGCGCACGGCCGCCTTGGCAACCGCCACATGACGCGTGTCGATCGAGACGATGGCGCCCTCCTTGGCCAGCGCGCGCACCACGGGCAGCACGCGGCGAGCCTCCTCGTCGGGGTTGACCGGGGTAAAGCCGGGGCGCGTGGACTCGCCGCCCACGTCGATGATGTCGGCGCCGGCGTCGAGCATCGCCAGGCCGTACTCGATGGCGGCATCCGGATCGAAGTGCTCCCCGCCATCGCTAAACGAATCGGGCGTCACGTTGAGGACGCCCATGATGCGCGGACGGTCAAAGCTGAGCTCGTACTTTCCGCACCGCCATGTCTTGCTGTCGTTCGCCATGAACATCCTCCTAAAATGCCCACGCCGCCGAGTCTGGGGAGCTGGCGGCGGGGTCGCTTTGCACTCAGTCTTTCTATTGTATCCGCGCGCGCGGGCTAGAACGCAAACGCGGCCGCGATGTCGCAAGAAATCAGCAGGTCGGCATTTGCATCCTGATCGGTGGGAGCAAGGTTGCATATGGCCAGCGTATCGCCGGTAAAGTATCGCGTAAGGCCTGCCGCCGGATACACCACGAGCGAGGTCCCGCCCACAATGAGGGCATCGGCGGCGGCGATGGCGGCAACGGCACCGGTCAACACATGCTCGTCGAGCGGCTCTTCGTAGAGCACTACATCGGGCTTGATGCGGCCGCCGCACGCGGGGCACGCAGGCACGCCCGCGGCATCCTCGTGCTCGCGCGAGCAAATCCACTCGGCGCTATAGACCGCGCCGCACGACTGGCAAATGTTGCGATGGACCGATCCGTGCAGCTCGAACACGCGCTGTGAGCCGGCCATCTGATGCAGGCCGTCGATGTTTTGCGTCACCACGGCGTCGAGCTTGCCGGCGCGCTCCAGCTCGGCCAGCTTGGTGTGGCAGCGGTTGGGCTTAGCGTTAAGCGCGATCATCTTGGTGCGGTAAAAGTCGAAGAACTCGGCCGGATGCGCCTCGTAAAAGCTATGCGACAGCATGGTCTCGGGCGGATAGGCAAACTGCTGGTGATACAGGCCGTCCACGCTGCGAAAATCGGGAATGCCGCTTGCCGTGGAAACACCAGCGCCGCCAAAGAACACCACGCGCTCGTGGGTATTGAACAGCTCCGCCAGCGCGGCGGAGGCCTGCCTGGGATCTGTTATCGCTTGCGTCATGTTTGTCCTCCGTCCATGTTGGTCGGGGCGGCCGCGATTGCGCCGTCGCCCACGGAGCCCACCCCGCCCCCGTTGCGCTAATCTTAAGCCTGCCAACCCCGTCGAAAGGACACCATGCCTCAGACTTACACTTTCGCCTCGTGGAACGTCAACGGCCTGCGCGCCGTGCTAAAAAAGGACCCGAGCTTTATCCAGATCGCGCAAGAACTCGACGTCGATATCCTGGCGCTGCAAGAGACCAAGCTGCAAGAAGGCCAGGTCGATATTGACCTGCCCGGCTATCACCAAACCTGGAGCTACGCCGAGCGTAAAGGCCATTCGGGCACCGCGGTCTTTAGCCGCCAGGAACCGCTACGCGTGCTGCACGCCGCTGCGCTGCTGTCCTACGCCGGCGAAGGCGAGGCTGCCGAGCTCGTTGCCCAAGCCGCGACCGAGGGCCGCGTCTGCGCGCTCGAGTTCGACAAGTTTTGGTTTGTTGACGTCTATACGCCCAACGCGCAAAACGAACTCGCGCGCATCGATGTGCGCATGGCCTGGGACGATGCCTATCGCGGCTTTTTGAGCGCGCTTGAGCGCGAGAGCGGCAAGCCCGTCGTAACTTGCGGCGACTTTAACGTGGCGCACGAGGAGATCGACCTTAAGAACCCCAAGTCCAACCGCGGCAACGCGGGCTTTTCGGACGAAGAACGCGGCAAGTTTACCGAGCTGCTCAACGCCGGCTTCACCGATACCTGGCGCGCGGCAAACCCCGACGTCGAGGGCGTCTACAGCTGGTGGAGCTACCGCTTTAATGCTCGCAAGAACAACGCCGGCTGGCGCATCGATTATTTCCTGGTGAGCGACGCAATCGCCGACAACGTACGCGACACCGGCATCCGCGGCGACATCTTTGGCAGCGACCACTGCCCCGTCACCCTCACGCTAGAACTCTAGCCCCAATTGATCCCCTGGGGACGGAGGAAAAGGGATCATTTTCACCTCGCGAGGGAACCCACGCGGCCCTCCCGCCACGGAACTGACCCATCTACTACGTTTAAGCCACTACCCTCAACCACAGCGAACAACGCAAAAAGAAAACCGCAGGTAGAAAGCCTGCGGTTTTTCATAAAACGCGGTCATGGTCGGGGGTATCAAGCTAAACGTAGTAGATGGGCCAGTTTCGTGGCAAGCGCCGCCAACTGATTCCCCGGGAACGTCTGGAGACGGAGGAAAACGGATCGATTTGGCTCTCTGAGGGCCACGATGCCCGTCATATCAGCCGGCCATTCCAAAACTATGCCGGTTTACGGGGCTGAATCGCGAACCCCCAACCATACGCAATTCCGAAATAATAAAACCTCAGGTAAACGGCTTGCTCTATTTTGAAAAAAGCCGGTATGGTCGGCCTACGCTAATCTAGCCCCGTAAACCGGCATAGTTTTGAAATGGTACTTCGGAAGTATTGATTCACGCCCCGGCGCAACCAGCCCTACAGCCCGTATTTCACGACAACGCGGTTGATCCGTCGACACCAAGGCTTGTAGAGGGCGGCCAAGAACACGCAGGTCGCGAGGCCGTGTGTGATATCGAACGGCACTGCCGTGGCAAGACGCGCCACGACGCCCGCCCACGTGAGCGGTTGTACAAAACCGATAATGTCGTACGCGTTGATCACCACGCCGTACAGCAGACCCGAAGCAAAGCCGTACGCCATCAGCGCCGGCATGCGCACGGTTCCATCCGCACGGTCGAACGCACCGGCATGCGCCAGCGCACCGCCAACATAGCCAACCAGGCCCCAGGCATACATCTGCCATGGCGTCCACATGCCCTGCCCAAAAAAGAAATTGCTGGTCAGTGCTGCCAACGCGCCGACCATGAAGCCGTTGCGACGCC
>URRT01000176.1 GCA_900550355.1 uncultured Collinsella sp. | reverse complement strand
GCGGTACCCTCCCCAATGGGGGTATTCCGGCCGCCCGCCGAGGCCGCCGTCGTCAAGTGGCTCGAGGGCAAGACGGTCGTCAAGGCCATCTGCGTGCCCGGCAAGCTGGTCAACCTGGTGGTCAAGTAGGCACTGCGCGCTTAACTGACGCATAAAAGACGAGGGGCGATCCGGTTGGGTCGTCCCTCGTTTTGTGTTGTATGCCCTGCTTAGTCCATGCGTCGCAACGTTTTCTATGGGATGTGTACCAGGTCCCTAAAGTAAACGTTGCCCGTTGCCTCTTCGAACATCCAGATGTTGAGGTAGATGTCGTTGAGGTCGTTGTTCACATCAAAGTCCGGGTCGTCGTAGGTGCCCACAAAGGTGAGCATGGCGCGCGTTTCCTCGCCCGCTGCGACCTGCTGGCGCATGTGCACATTGCGGACCACGCCGTTGACGTAGGCATAGGAGTCCACATCGCCAAACATCATGTCTACACCGGTGTTGTTGGTCACCGTAAAGACGAGCGCGGCGTCGCCGTAGCCATCCGTGTCCTTGCCCACGCAGGTAACATGGACGTTCTCGTCTGCCTCAAGGTCGATGGGGAACTGTTCTTGGGAATCGGGACCCAAGCTCTGGGGATCGACGATGTCCTCGTCTATTTTGTCGAAGCTTGCCGGGGGTTCGGTTTTCTTGATGGCTTTGGTGCTGCCAGGATCCGGTTCGCATGTTACGGTTTTGCTGTTCGTTTTGCCACACCCCGCGAGGGCCAACGAGCACGTTGCGATGGCGAGCGCAGTCATGCAGAGGGTGCCTAGGCGATTCATGGGTGCCTCCTTGCCGTAGAAGATCTCGAAAGGTTCGTCGTTGCGCGACTTGCTGGCTGGCTTGTTGCAGAATGTTCCTTAGCGTAAGTCTGATCGATAGGGGCTCGGGGAGGAATGCCCTTGGGGTCCGAACGGGCCTGTGGATTGGGACGCATGGCCCGTTTTGGGGCTGTTGAGGGTGCGCCGCATGGGGTTCCTCGACCAATTGTCCTATTCTTGTGGAGAAGCTGTGCGCACGCTGACCTGCAGATTCGTACTGTGCTTGCACGTTTCCGCAGCTATTGTTATAGTTTACTTGCAAATGAAGTTGTAATTGAAAGAAGTGGGGTTTCGGCCCCGCTTCTTTTTTGTATGGATGGAGGTGCCGCAATGGTCAAGACCAAGACCGAGCAGGCGATTATCGACGCGCTCGAGGCCGTCGCTCCCCAGCACGATGTCGACATCGTCGACGTCGAGCTCGTGGGTGCCACCAAGGCCCCCTGCGTGCGCGTGCGTATCGAGGGTGCCGAGGGTCAGAGCCTGTCGCTCAACGACGTCACGGCCAACACCAAGTGGGTCGGCGATGTGATTGAGGAGCTCGACCCCATCTCTTCGAGCTATACGCTTGAGGTGTCGAGCCCGGGCATGGCGCGCCCGCTGCGCCGCCCGTGCGACTTTGCCCGCTTTGTGGGCGAGAACTGCGAGCTCACCTCCACCGCCACCGAGGGCCGTCGCAAGTACGCCGGCAAGATTGCCGCCGCCACCGAGACGAACGTGACCCTCGAGCTCGAGGACGGCGAGTCCGTTACCCTCGATTTTTCTGATGTTAAAAAGTGCAAGTTGAAGCCCACCTACGACTTCAAGCCCGCGAAGGAAGGAAAGTAAGATGGCAGCATCCGACATGATGTCCGCCCTGATGGAGCTTTGCCAGGAGAAGCACATCGACCAGCTCTACCTGATCGACCGCCTGGAGCAGTCGCTCGCCAAGAGCTATGCCGAGATCCTGCATCTTGAGTGGGGCGCCAAGGTGACCATCGACCGCACCACCGGCAAGATCTACGTCTACCGCCTGGAGCCGATCGACGATTCCATGGACGAGGAGGGCAACTTCACCGAGTTCGAGGAGATCGACGTCACCCCCAAGAACACGAGCCGCATCGCTGCCCAGCACGCCAAGGCCGAGATCAACGCTATCGTGCGTAACTCCGCCCGAGAGCAGATCTACGAGGAGTTCTCCGGCCGCATCGGTGACCTCATCAGCGGTACCGTGCTCCAGTCCACGCCCGACTTCACGATCGTCAAGATCCGCGAGGGCGTCGAGGCCGAGCTGCCGCACTTCGATCAGCGTCGTTACGAGAACGAGCGCAACGAGCGCCCGATGGGCGAGCGCTACCTGCACAACCAGCACATCAAGGCCGTGATCATCGACGTTCGCGACCCCAACTCCAACCTGCAGCCGGTTCGTGGCGAGCACAGCCGTCCGCCGATTGTCATCTCCCGCACCCATCCCGAGCTCATGCGTCGTCTGTTTGAGCAGGAGGTGCCCGAGATCTATGAGGGCACCGTCCAGATCAAGTCGATCGCCCGCGAGCCCGGCCAGCGCTCCAAGGTCGCCGTCCACTCGCTCGACGATCGCCTGGATCCCGTGGGCGCCTGCGTCGGCCCCAAGGGCAGTCGTGTCCGCGCCGTCGTAGGCGAGCTCCGCGGCGAGCGCGTCGACGTCATCCTGTGGGATGCCGATCCGGCCGTCTACGTTGCCAACGCCCTGTCGCCTGCCAAGGTCACCCGCGTCCTCATCGACGAGGAGAAGGCCTACGCCGGCGTCATCGTGCCCGACGACCAGCTTTCGCTCGCCATCGGCAAGGAGGGCCAGAACGCCCGCCTCGCCGCTCGCCTGACCGGCTGGCACATCGACATCAAGT
This sequence comes from uncultured Collinsella sp., assembly GCA_900550355.1. Taxonomy (GTDB): domain Bacteria; phylum Actinomycetota; class Coriobacteriia; order Coriobacteriales; family Coriobacteriaceae; genus Collinsella. Next base: position 508 of record URRT01000176.1, on the reverse strand, counting down.
CTGAGACCCTTGCCGCTGACATTCTCAAGAACGTCCCCGTTCACGAGGAGCCCGCCGCCGACCTGATCGGTGACGAGGAGGACGACGACGTCCGTCGCTGCGAGTACGTGTCCGAGGACGGCGTGCAGTGCCGCAACCAGGCCCGCCCCGGCTCCCGTTTCTGCGGTGTCCACGACACCGACGCCTTCGATGATGCGGAGGACCTGATCTAGCGCGCGGTCGCGTCGGGTGGGTCCCGGCGCATCTCCCACGCTCGTTCAGTCTCTAGGCACCCAAGGTGCCAGAAAGGGTAGGTGAAGTCATATGGCAAAAGTCCGTGTGTCCACCCTGGCCAAAGAGTTCGGTATGACCTCCAAGGAACTGATGGGTCATCTCGCCGAAATGAAGATTCCCGCTAAGTCCGCTTCCTCCGCCCTGGAGGACGCTTACGTCGCCATGGTCCGCAAGCAGCTTGCCTCGGTGATCGAGGCCCGTGCCAAGGAAGTCGAGGCCGCTAAGCAGGCCGAGG
>URRT01000175.1 GCA_900550355.1 uncultured Collinsella sp. | reverse complement strand
GGGCCCGTTCCCGAAGTACACCGTTGAATCGCACAGAGGGGAGGGATGCGAATCAAACTCAACAGGGCAGGCTTTTTCATCGCCTAATGCCTGCTCCGTTGCTGAATACAATATAGTTCACCTTGGTTTACTTTGTAGCCTCAATATGCGCCGCCATAGCTTCTCCATAAGTTAGCCCCGGTAAACCTGCAACGAAAAACCGCCATAAAGGGGACAGGCACCTTTGTAGTGGTTTTGACACGAACGAGCTGTTAGAGTCCGGCAGGCCAGCGACAGGCGCCCAGATCGACGTGCATGTCGTCCTTAAACGCCACGCCCTCCCCTAGCAAAAGCTCACGTTGAGCATCGGGACCGCCAAAAGCAAAGCCTTCGCAAATGCGACCGTCGGCAAACACCACACGATGGCAGGGAATCTGGCCGGGGCGCGGATTACTATGCAGGGCATACCCCACGTACCGCGCACTTCGTGGACGACCGGCAAGCAGCGCCACCTGACCATACGTGGCGACCATCCCCTCGGGGATCTGCTCGACCACCTCGTACACCCGTTCAAAAAAGCCCTCAGACGCCATTGCTCGCTCCCTTCCACCCGGAAAAGCATAAACCACCACAAAGGTGCCTGTCCCCTTTGTGGTGGTTTATGGCAGGTCGGTTAGTCGGCGGGCTGGAAGAAGGCTCCGGCGACGGCGCCGGGGCCTACGTGGGTGCCGATGGTGGCGCCAATGGTGTGAACGGGCAGTTCGCCCTCGGTGTGGCCAGCCCACAGTGCCGCGCTGTCCTCGATATACTTCTTGAGCACCGCATCCGAAAGGCCCGTATAGCCCAGCGCCAGCGGCATGGAAAAGTCGATGCCGCCTGACTTTTCGACCTTTTGGTTCAGCAGGTTGCGGCCGTTCTTGGAACCGCGCGCCTTGCCCAGCTGCACGATCAGACCGTCCTCGACAGCCACCACGGGCTTCACATTGAGCAGCGTGCCCACAGCGCCAGCCGCAGCAGACAGACGACCGCCGCGCACCAGATACTCCAGCGTCTCGAGCAGGCCGATGACGACCACGCGGTCACGGACGGCCTCGACGGCCGCCGCGATCTGGGCCGCACTACGGCCCTCGTCCACCAGGCGCAGGGCATACTCGACCAGAACGCGCTCACCCAGGGTGACGTTGTTGCTGTCTACCACGTACACGTCGCCGCCCGGCGCCTCGGCAAGTGCGGTACGGGCACTCTGATTGGTGCCTGATAGCTTAGCGCCCACGGTAATAATCACAGCCTCATCGCCGGCTTCACGCGCCTCGACAATCGCCTGCGAAAACGCGTACGGGTTGACCTGGCCGGTCTTGGGCAGCTCATCGCGCTCCACGAGCATCTCGTAAAAGCGCTGGTGATCGATGTCGATGCCATCCATGTACACATCGGTGCCAAAGGTAACGGACAACGGCAGAACACGCAGAGCGGGGTGCTCAGTCGGCGACATATCGCTCGCGGAATCGGTAATAATACGAATGGACATAGCGAATCCTTTCTTTCGCGGACCTCTCACGGGGAATTTTGACAGCAATGCCCCGGCACGGCATACGCGCTCAAACGGGACTATGCAGTTGTTAATTGGAAGCAAATGCCTTGGCGGCCTTAGATCTCGCGCAGGGTGTTGAGAATCGTGCGCAGCGACGCATACATCTGCTCGCGCTGCTCCACACCCATAGCCTTACCGGTGGTATCGAGCACCTCGCGAATGATGCGGTCCGCCTCGCTCATGCTCTCGCCGCCCAGAGCGGTCAGGCGCACCGGAGCACGATACTTAACGGCGGCATCGCCCGAATCATCGACCTCGACGTAGCCGCCCTCCTCCAGATGCGCGAGCGTACGCGAGACGGCGGCGCGGGTCACGCCTGCCATGCGAGCCAGGTCGGCGCCAGTCAGGCCGTCCTTGCTGCGCTCAAGATAGTACAGGCACATAACGTCGGAGCCCTTGAGACCCAGCCTTGCGCCCTCAGACGTCTTAATGCGCTGGATCTCCTTGTAGAGTCCGCTGATCAGTCCGACAAAGTCCTCGAAACGTGTCTCGTCGCTCTGCTGCATGGGAGACGACCGCCTTTCGCTTGCATAATGCTAACGGGTAAACATCTTAGCCGTACTTAACGGCCGCCAGTCCTGCACGCCCTATTTGTTAACCCATCAACATAAAAACCACCACAAAGGGGACAGGCACCTTTGTGGTGGTTTGTGGCATCAATAGGTTCTAGGCGTCGCTACAGCTCCACGCAAGGATTGTCGCGGGTCACAAGCGTCTTAATGACAACCGTCGCTCCCAGATAGCGCTCAAGCAGCTCGGCTAAGCGATCGATCGCAGCCTGGCATTCCCCCATCCGCTCGGGCTCCACGCACTCAATCGCCAGGAACGCATCGGCCGAATCGTCGGACAGCGCCGTGCGAACGCCGTCGCGCCAGTTCCAGCAGCGGCACACGGCGCCCGCATCATCGATGTAGGCAAGCTCGCCGGGCAACGTCGGGTCATCCACTTCCTCGCCAAGCGGCAGGAACGCATCGCCACCGTCGGTCACCTTCAGGCGAAGGTCTCCCTCGATCGCATGCAGATCCTCGCCTCCCACGGGCAGCGCGTAGGTCAGCGACACCGTGTTGTAGATGTCCACCGCAGGCGTAATGTGGCCCACCGGCTTGCCCTTAAGCACGCGCTTGAGCAAGTTCTCGATCGAGCAGCGGGCGCCCTTTTTTGTCTTGAACAGCCGGTACGCGTCGCGCCATGCCTTGACCGGCGCGTTCTCGCTGATAGTGTCGCTGGTCAGATGACGTTCCGCATCGATATTGGCGCGGTCGAGCAACGCCGCAATCGCATCCACGTCCTCTTGAGGAATCTGAGCCGTGGGCTTCATGCCCTCCACGACCACAACACCGACCGCTGCCTGCGGAAACAGCCCCCAGAATGAATCCTCGGCAATAAAGCTCTTCATACGCTCTCCCTTCATTGTGCGCGCCCGAGCGAGGGCGCCTAAACAAAAAGCGCCCTTACAACGGCCACCTTCAAAGTCCTACGGTGCCGTCACAAGAGCGCTTACGCTGTCCCCATCCGGAGAAGGGGACGATATGTCAGGCGTATTGTAACCCGAGTCATCCACGCGAGCAAAACCACCACAAAGGTGCCTGTCCCCTTTGTGGTGGATATGGACTCACGGCGACGCTAGTGGCGGAGCCCCAGCAGGCC
>URRT01000174.1 GCA_900550355.1 uncultured Collinsella sp. | reverse complement strand
GCGGCAAACGGGGCGTGGTCGAGGGCGTGGCGCCGGCCGCCATTTACGGTTTCATTAAGAAGACGGCGCCGAGCGTTATCGTCGGGCCCGAGGCCGTCGATGGTCAGCTTGCTGCCGAGGGCGCTGCTGCCAAGAAGACCTCGCTGGTCCCCACGCTCATCCTGGTTGCCGTGCTTGTCGTGGCCACGCCGCTGGGCCTGCTGGCCACGGGTGACGCCTGGGGCGAGTGGGACGCTGAGGGCGCCGCGACCGCCGTTCAGGAGGCTGGCGACAACAGTCTGCAGACTTCGGCCGGCCTCGATACCCCGACCTTTGCCGACGCTCTGCCTACGGGCGATTATCTGCAGGCCTATTCTGAGGAGCGGGGCCTTGGCTTTGCCGGCCAGGCCGCGATGTATATTCTTTCGGGCGTGATTGGCGTGGCGGTGCTCACCATCGCATTCCGTCTGATTTCGCTGACGGTCAAGGAAAGCGGTGCTCATGGCAATAGCCGAGCTGCCTAGTTGGCTTGCGGCCGAGGAGCGATACGAGCCCGCGGGGGTTCGGCATCGTGTGATGCAAAAGAATGTCCTGCACCTGGCGAGCCTGCTTGAGCGGGTTCGCCTGGGTGGAGGTGCGCACGAGGGCGGGTCGATGGTCGACCGCGCCCTTTCTTGCGTTTCGGCTCCGGTGCGTCTGGTGGGGATGTTCGTTTGCGTCCTGTGCGTGTGTCTGACGCAAAGCCCGCTGTACCTGATGTTGATGGCGGCAATCGCGTTGGTGTTGGTCGCGGTGCGCCCTGCACGCGGGCTGCGTGCGACCTTTGTACCGGCGCTCGGCGCCACGGGGCTTGCGGCGGCTCTGACACTGCCTGCCCTGCTGCTGGGCGCGTCTGCCACGGGCACCATGCTCAAGATCGCGCTTAAGACCTTCATTAATGTGTCGCTGGTGCTGGGCGTTTCGTGGACCCTCACGTGGAGCCGCATATCGGCGGCACTCAAGATGCTGCATCTACCCGACGAAGTTATCTTTACGTTTGATATGGCGCTCAAGCACATCGAGGTGCTGGGTCGCACGGCGCACAATCTGTGCGAATCGGTCATGCTGCGCAGCGTTGGCCATGCGCCTGAGGGTTTTTCGCGCACCGACTCGCTGGCGGGTATCATGGGCATGACCTTTATCAAGGCGATGGAATGCAGCCGCGCGATGGACGAGGCTATGCTGTGCCGCGGCTTTGCCGGCGCGTATCCGGCGCCCGCACGCGCCGGGTTTGGCTGGCGCGATGCGGTTTACGCGGCCGGCGTGGCGCTGCTGGCAGTGTTATGCGCGGTGCTGTAGGCGCTGCTGGTTCCGGCTGGGGATGCAAATAGGGAAGGGCGACGTTTTGACGATCGATATGAATAATGCGGCGGGCACGAACGGTGCGGGCGGCGTCGCGGCCACGCCGCTCATCGAGCTGCGCGACGTGGTGTTTTCCTATACGGGTCATACGGTGGTCGATGGCGTTTCGCTGCAGGTCGATCGTGGTGAACTCGTTGCCCTGCTCGGTCCCAACGGTTGTGGCAAGACGACGATCATGCGCCTTATTAACGGCCTTGAGCTCGCGGACGCAGGGGCATACCTGTTTGACGGGCACGTGATCGATGCGGCGTTTCTAAAGGATTCCGCGGCCGCTCAGCGTTTTCATCAGCGCGTAGGTTTTGTGTTCCAGAATGCCGATGCTCAGCTGTTCTGCGCTACGGTGGGCGAGGAAGTTGCTTTTGGTCCCGCGCAGATGGGGCTGCCGGCAGACGAGCTCGAGCGCCGCGTGCGCGATGCCATGGGGCTGTTTCAGGTTGTCGACCTTGCCGATGCCTCTCCCTATCAGCTCTCGGGCGGGCAAAAGAAGCGCGTTGCGCTGGCTGCGGTGGTGTCGATGAACCCGGATATCTTGGTCCTCGACGAGCCTACCAATGGACTCGACGAGGATTCATGCGACATCGTGGTCAACTTCTTGCTGGCCTACGTTGCTGCCGGTAAGACGGTTTTGATGAGTACGCACCATCAAGATTTGGTGCGCCGCTTGGGGGCCCGTGCCATCTATATCGATCGATATCACCATGTGGTCGAGGCGCCTTCGCCGTCGTATGGAACCGAGAGCGGTGCTGCGGAATAGTTGCTGCGTAGGGGATGCGTAGCCGCCCGCGCGGCTTTGCCGTGATGGTATAGTTATCCAGGTTTTTTATGGGGGTGGCTATGCCAAGCTGGAACATTCATATCGCTCAGACGGAGCGTTTGCTGGAGCGCACCAGTGCGCTTGCCGATAGCGTGCGTGATCGCAATGCCTTTTTGTTTGGTTGCGTGGTTCCGGACATTTTTGTGGGCTATATGGTTCCCGGCATTGCCGATCCCATCCCGTACCGCATTACGCACTTTGCCAAGCCCGAGCCTATCCCTAAGCCTCGTGAGCATGAGTTCTGGGATACCTATGTGGCACCGTTGCTTAAAAGTTCGCCTACCGGTGCGCCGGCCGCGGCGACCTCGATTATCGAGGAACGCGAGCGACTGAATCGCGTGCACTATCCCCAGCGCTACAGGGATGCCGAGCCGGTTGTCGGTCCCGGCGCCTGTGAGTTCTCGCTTGCGTCCGAAGATGTGGCGCAGTCGCTGCTCGATTTAACGCTGGGCGTCTGGTCGCATCTGGTGGCCGATACCGTATGGAATACGCGCGTGAATCAGTATCTGGAGGCGCACGGCGGCAAGCCGTGCGAGGAATTCCGCATTAAAAAGCAGGGCGATTTTGACTGGTTTGGTAAGACGCTCGGCATTGTTTCCATCCCGCGTGCGACCGATCGTCTGTATACCGCTGCGGCACGTTTTGGGCAGTATCCCATCCATAAGGAGTATGTGCTCAAGACCATCGGCGTTATGCACGAGATTGTGCGCGAAAACCCCGGTGAGCCCGATCATCCGCCATACCGCCTGCTAACTGAGGAGTTTTTCGATGCAACGTTTACCGAGGTCATCGAGCTGACCGAGGTGGGCTTTGCGACTCGCGTTGCCGCTTCTGACGTTCCCGCAGTCCCCCTGATCGCTAGCTGCTAGCCGGCCGGCTTAACGGTGAACAGTTCATTCCAATTGACCAACGGCTCCCGTCGCAGGGCGTCTTCGGTGGTGCGCTCGGCATCGGAGAGGCTTGCGACTGAACACAAATCGATGATGCGGCATACGAAGAAGGTCTAAAAAGGGCCCGGAAGGCTTTGCCTTCC
>URRT01000173.1 GCA_900550355.1 uncultured Collinsella sp. | reverse complement strand
GGAGGCGTCGACGATCCACTGAACCATGGGCTTGCCTAGAATCTTGTGCGAAACCTTGCAGTGGTTCGACTTCATGCGGGTGCCCTCGCCGGCGGCGAGGATAATTGCGGTTGCGTCCATGTGATCTCCTGTTACGTTATAGAGACGTGTGTTTGGAAACGATACACGGCGCAATATGATACCGCAGGCATATGATGAGCGCGTAACGATTGATGCGCGGCAGCTGAGGCTTGGGCCGGCGGTACGGCGTTTGCGCTGGTTGTGTATGGTGGCGGCGCTGCGGCGTTGACGTTTGAGCGAGGGGATGGGGATGCCCGTGGACACCATGCGAGAGGAATCGGGCAACGAACCCGTCGCGGCATTTTCGATGTCGCATCCGGCGGTGCCGGCGCTCTACATGGTGCTGACGTTGGGGCTCACCATGTTCTCGATGCAACCGGTGCTGATTGCGCTATCGCTTGCGGGCGGGTTGGCGTACGGGCTTGCGACGCGCGGTGTTGCGCGCACGTTGGGCGCGCTTCGCTGGCAGCTGCCGGTGATTTTGATCATTGCGGTGCTCAATCCGCTCTTTAGTGCATCGGGCTCGACGGAGCTGTTTCGTATTGGCATGCGTGCGGTGTATCTAGAGAGCATGGTTTACGGCCTGTGCATGGGCGGGCTGTTCGTGGCGAGCGTGCTGTGGTTTGAGGCCGCGGCGTCGATGCTCGAATACGACAAGGTACTTGCGCTTTTGGGCAACGCCGCGCCGGTGCTCGCGCTCATGATCTCGATGTGCATGCGGCTTATCCCGCAGTTTTTACGCCGCGGTCGTACGGTACTGGCGGTGCAGGATGCGATTGATGTGCCGGGTCGCGCGCCGGCCGATCCCGTGCGTTCGCGCCTACGGGCATCGAGCGTGTTGATGGGCTGGGGCATGGAAGATTCGCTGGAGCGCGCGGACGCCATGCGCTCCCGTGGATGGGGCGCCGCGACACGTCGCACGACGTACGCGCGGTATCGGCTGGGTCGCGGCGATGTTGCCGCGCTGGTTGGGCTTGCGGTGTTTGGTGCCGCTGCGGTGGCGGTGGCATGGACCGCGACAACGCAGTATTCGTTTTACCCGCAACTATCGGTGCCGGCGCCGTGGCTGGGCTATGTCGTGTACGCTGCCTGGATGATGCTGCCCTGCGTGTTGCATGCGATCGATGAGAAGAGGTTCGGCTGATGGCTCGGTTGGATAGGGGACCGGTGTCGGGCGCGGCATACGGCCCGGATATGCCGGCGATTGAGGTGCGGAGCCTGAGCTTTGCCTACCCCGATGCGGATGCTGCGGTGCTCGAGGGACTCGACTGGTCTGTTCCCCAAGGTGCATTTGCGCTGCTTGTCGGCGGTACCGGATCGGGTAAGTCGACGTTGCTGTCGCTACTCAAGCCCGAGATCGCTCCGGCGGGCGAGCGCACTGGCGAACTGCTCGTGCTGGGCGAGAACGTCGCCGACATGGATGTGCGGGCATCGGCGGAGCGCGTGGGCTATGTGTTCCAGGATCCCGAGAACCAGATCGTGTGCGAAACCGTGTGGCACGAGATGGCGTTTGGCCTGGAAAACTTGGGGCTAGCGCGTGATGAGATGCGCCGTCGCGTAGCTGAGACCAGCTATTTCTTTGGGCTGGAAGATTGGCTTCACCGCGATACTGACACGCTTTCGGGCGGTCGCAAACAGTTGCTGTCGTTGGCGGCCGTTCTGACGCTGCGCCCGCGCGTGCTGCTGCTCGACGAGCCCACGTCTCAGCTTGATCCGGTTGCGGAGAAGAATTTCCTGCACGCGCTGTTTCGTGTGAATCGCGAGCTGGGCTGCACGGTTGTTGTGGCGACGCATCAGCCGCGCCCAATGCTCGAATACGCGACGTGTGCGTACCGGATTGAGGACGGTCGCGTGCGCGAGGTGGCGGATATGGCTTCTTTGGGACGCCGAGAATCGCTGTTTTCCGATGACATGTTGGGGTGGGGTGCCATCCGATGTGCAAATAAAGGAGTATTCAGCAGGCGTGAGGACAATTTGGGTTCTCTGGAGCCGCCCGGGGACGTATCGAGCGCGAAAAAAAGTTCGGAATTGGACAAATCGTCCGAATTTGTGGCGCAAACGTCGCTCGAGAACGGCTCGGAAGCCTTCTCGCGCACGGATGGAAGCAGAATACTCCAAAAAATGCACGGCGGGTCGGCTACCACCCTGTCGGAAGGCTGGTTTCGCTACGATCGAGCGTCCGGCTGGGTGCTGCGCGGGCTCGATGCTTCGTTTTCGGCTGGCGCGGTGCATGCAATCGTGGGCGGCAACGGATGCGGTAAGTCGACGATGCTCTCGGTGCTGGCGAAGACCGCCAAGCTGCAGCGCGGCCGCATGGTGCGCGAAGCGGCCTCGGCGGCGCTGCTGCCCCAGAATCCCAAGGCATTGCTGGTTGCCGAGACGGTTCGCGATGAGCTGATGGAATGGGCCTCGACCTGCGGATACGACGAGGCCGCAGCACGGGAGCAGACAGCGCGCCTGGGTCTGGCGGGCTTGGAGGCGCGTCACCCGTACGATCTTTCGGGCGGTCAGTGCCAGCTGCTTGCGTTGGCAAAGCTGCTGTTGATTGGCCCCGAGCTGCTATTGCTCGATGAGCCCACCAAGGGTTTGGACCTGGCCAGCCGCCGCATCATCGCCCGTGCCCTGCGTGACCATGCGAAGGCTGGCGGCACCGTCATCATGGCTACGCACGATTTGGACTTTGCCGAGCAGGTAGCCGACGACGTCGCCATGATGTTTGACGGCGAGATTGCCTGCGTGGAGCCCCCGGCCGACTTCTTTGCCGACAACGTGTTCTATAGGGCGTGATGGGATGACGGACTGTCGTTTCTCGCGTTTACTCACAAAACTGGAGATTCCGCTGTTGTTGGCGGTGCCGGCGGTGATGGCAACGGCGTTGCTGGCGGGCGTTGAGCAGGCGGCGCTCGCCATGCTTGTCGTGGTGGCGCTGGTGCTTGCGCTGTTCTTTGCAGGCTACGAGGCGTCGCGACCGGGCCTGCGCCAGATTATGCCCACGCTGGTGCTGGCGGCGCTGGCGCGGATCTTTGTGATCCCGCGATTCAAATATAAGCCGGGAAAGCTTCAGCTGCTGCTGGAAGAGCTTGTGACATTCTTCCAGAACCTTGCGCAGACGAACAGCCCGCACCGCAATGGCTTTCTTGGCGCGTATCTGTTCGGTGCGGGCGTCTATGTGCTCTTCGGCA
>URRT01000172.1 GCA_900550355.1 uncultured Collinsella sp. | reverse complement strand
CCGGCTCGATCTCGTCCTTCTCGCCGTTGCGGCTATCGGCGCCGGGGTTGGTAATGATGGCGCCGCAGCGAGTGATAACGGCCGGATCTTCGACGAAGCAGCTGTCGGGATACTGCTCGAGTGCCGGCAGCACCGACACGTCAACGCCGCACTGCTCGAGTGCATGCTCGTAATCGTAGTGCTCCTCGATGGCGCGCTCGTAGATGGGCTGGCCAAGCTCGGGGGCACTCGTGATGCCATTGCTCAGGGACTTGCCGGGGCGGCGGATGATGACGTGGCTGAACTTGGTCATGATGATCCTCCTTGGATCTCTTAGCAGAGAGCGGGACTTCTTCGCGCCCGCCTTCCTTTCGATGGCTTTATCTTAGGGCGGTTTTCCTGTTTTGTATATTGTATACAATCCTGAACGGTAGGTATTCTTCGGTAAGCGTATTCTTACGTATCGGCGCAAAGTAGCATGATTTAGCTGGTCGTTCTATAATTCAACTGAGCTATTCAAGTGAAACGTATTTGCTTTTAGAAATATACCGTTAAGGAACATAGGCTCATGGAAACGCTCAGAAGGCCCCTGAAAGACCACGTATACGACTACATTTCGAGCCGTATTGACGCCGGCGAGCTTTCGGCCGGCGACCGGCTGAGCGAGCAAGCGATCTGCGACGCCATGGGCGTGTCGCGCACGCCGGTCCGCGAAGCGCTCATCCAGCTCGCAAGCGACGGTTATCTGGACAATCTCCCCCGCCGCGGATTCCGCGTCCGTGGGTTCGATCAGCAAAACGCCGTTGAAGTCTTTGAGATTATGGGGCCGCTCGACGGGCAGGCCGCATATCTCGCCTGTCCGAACCTAACCGACGATGACATTACGCAGCTTAAATTTCTCGTCGGCTCCATGGACCTCGCGATCCAAGGCGGTCTCATCCGAAAGTACGACGACATTCAGCGAGACTTTCATCTGACGTACTTCAACCGCTGCGGCAACGACCGTCTGCGCGATATGATCTCGCAGCTCGAGCGCTGCTTTATCAAGCGCGATTACGAGACTGTCGACCAGGAGACGGCGTGCAAACTGCTCAATAAAGCCAACAGCGAACATGCTCATATTCTTGAGTTGTTCGAAGCACGAGATGCGACGGGCGTGCGCGACTACGTTCGCGATGTCCATTGGAACACAGAAAACGCCCAGTTCACCGTCTGGTAGGAAAGCGACAAGGGACGACGTCGGTCTTAAACCTTGGCGCCAGCACCGCCCAAACTGATCCGTTTTCCTCCGTCCCCGAGGGGTCATTCTTTTGGCAGCCAAGACAACGCCGATATTTTGACGCCGACAGCAAAAGCCCGCCAGGGCGAGCAAGGTGCCTTGAAACGAGGCGGCATTGACCTTTTGGTCATGCCGCCGAAGTTGAAAGGCAGATTGCCGTCCTGGCGGGCTTGCAGCGTCATGCGGTTACGGCGTTTGGCAAAACGCCGTAACTAGAAGCCGTGGCGCTCCAGAAAGCGGAAGGCTAGGCGGATCCAGGGACGGACTGCCGCCTGCTTGTCCTCGTTGTCGACCGCGGTGTTGGCGTTGCCGAGCGAAAGGCCGTGACCACCCTGGTCGAAGACGTGCATCTCGCATGCAACGCCCTCCTCGGCCATGCGCTGCGCAAACGGGTAGACCTGCGCGATCGGCGCCGTCTTGTCGTCGGACACGCCCCACACAAAGGTCGGTGGCATCTGACGCGAAACATGCGTGGTGGGGCAGATGTCGGCCAGATGCTCGTCAGTTGCCTCGCCGCCCGTCACCATCGACAGGTAGTCGTTGAGCAAATCGCGCCCCGTCTTGCCGCCCGTCTTGGGCACACGCAAGTCAATGCGCGGATCGCGCGTCTGCATGTCACGCACATAGGCAAAGTCGAGCAATGGATAGCCCAGCACCACGGCATCGGGACGAATGTCGTCCGGACGCGCCCCGGCAAGTGCCGCGAAGGGGCCGGTCTTCCACTGTGTTACCAGCGAGGCGCAAATCATGCCGCCAGCAGAAAAGCCCACGACGCACACGCGCTTGGGATCGACATGCCACTCGTCAGCGTTGGCGCGCACCGTGGCGACCATCTTGGCAAGATCTGCCTGCGGGTGCGGAAAACTTACGTCGCCCGTGCCGCTCGTCACATAGTTGAGCACAAAGGCCTGGTAGCCGCGGTCCAAAAATGCAAACGCCACCGGGTCCTGCTCGTGCGGAGCGATATGCGTAAACCCGCCTCCGCCGCAGATGATCACCGCGGGGCGGCGGCCATTCGGTTTATCGGGCAGCGGCTCGGCACCCAGATACGTAAAGGTCGCCGGATAATCCTCGGTCGGCTCCTCGCCCCACAGCGCATGGTTCTCGACAATCATATGTGCTCCCTTCGCGCAAATTTTGCGCACTCTTTTTTCGCATCTAAGCGTACCCCAGTTGGGTGCAGGACGTAGAAACTCTCCGGCAATAAGTTTCCCTCCAACTGATATATCACATAATCCCAGTTCAGAGGTATCGTTGAGCAGCGTAAAATAGGGGCGTTGACCAAGCCGCGAAACACATGTGAAACGTTTCCGGCAAACCAAACGCGCGATATGCGCCTATTTAAGTTGGAGGCAACTATGGGTCTGCTCGATTCGCTTAAGTCCACCTTCACCTCGACCGGCGAGGCGTCCGTTCCGCCCGCAGCAAGCTTCGCTACCCGCGAAGGCGTCATCTATGCCCCCGTCAACGGCGTGCTCGTCAACCTGAACGAGGTTCCCGACGAGACGATCGCCTCGGGCATGCTTGGCCAGGGCTATGGCATCGAGCCCATTACCGGCACCATCTATGCGCCCGCCAACGGCCGCATCGGTGCCACCACTGTCACCAACCACTCCATCGGCATGATCACCGAGGACGGTCTTCGCGTGTTCATCCATGTTGGCCTGGGCACCGTGGAAATGAACGGCAAGGGTTTTGCCCGCTTTGTCGAGATGGGCGATGTGGTCAAGGCAGGCCAGCCGCTCATCAGCTTCGACCGCGAGGCCATTAAGGCCGCTGGTCACGAGGACATCGTGACCGTCATCGTCTCCGAGCTCGATCGTCTTAAGAGCATCGACCATGTCGGCGAGTCCGGCACGCTTATCGGCGGCAACCCGCTCGTTAAGCTTGGCGACCCGCTGCTGGTAGCCAAGACCAAGTAGCCAGGCCCCGCGCCACACAGCCAAAAAGCACCTCGTCAAGCGCCCGCGACCATTTGGCCGCGGGCGC
>URRT01000171.1 GCA_900550355.1 uncultured Collinsella sp. | reverse complement strand
CTGCGTCTCGTACGGCGGCAGGACCGACACGCCGCCGTCGCGGCTGTCCAGATCCCACGCCTCGCCGGAGCCCACGTAGGCATGCAGCAGGTAGGGACGGTACTGCGTCAGAACGCCCACCGTGTCGATGCCCGAGTTGGAGCAGTTGGACAGCGAAAAGTCGATAATGCGGAACTTGCCACCAAAGCTAACCGCCGGCTTGGCGATCTTTTGGGTGAGTGCCCCCAATCGGCTGCCCTGTCCTCCTGCGAGGAGCATCGCGATGCATTCTTTCTTACTCATCGATTTCTCCTTCTGTCATCGATGTTCCTAACCCATTAGCGACGGGCGCGGCGCACTGTCACGCCCGTCGAGTAATGCCGTGCGGCAAAGGGAGCTCGCGCGCTTTATGCGTGCCAGATCTCGTCGCGATACTCGCGAATGGTGCGGTCGGACGAGAACCAGCCACTCGAGGCGGTGTTGAGCAGGGCCTTGCGGTTCCAGGTCTCCTGGTCGCCGTAGCTGCCCGTGAGGTTCTCCCATGCATCCACGTAGCTACGGAAGTCAGCCATGACTAGGTCGGGGTCGTTGTTGTTCATGAGCTCGTTGTAGATGCTCTCGAAGTTGCCCGAAAGACCCGCAAACGTGTTGTCCTTGAGCTCGTCCATCACGCAGCCCAGACGCTCGCGGTCGCCGTTGAGGGTATCCCACGCAAAGTAGCTGTTGGATGCCCAGAGCTGCTCGACCTCGGGAGCGGTCAGGCCAAAGATGGCCTCGTTCTCGCGGCCGGCCAGGTCGGCGATCTCGATGTTGGCGCCGTCGAGGGTGCCCAGCGTAATGGCGCCGTTCATCATGAGCTTCATGTTGGACGTGCCCGAGGCCTCCTTGCCGGCCGTGGAGATCTGCTCCGAGATCTCGGCGGCTGGGTAGATGAGCTGAGCGTTGCTCACACGGAAGTTGGGGATAAAGCAGACCTTCATGACCTCGTTGACGCGGGCATCGTTGTTGATGACGTCGGCCACGGAGTTAATGAGGCGGATGGTCTCCTTGGCAAAGGTGTAGCTCGAGGCAGCCTTGCCGCTAAAGATGAAGGTTGTCGGCGTCACGTGGAAGTTAGGATCGGCGATGCGACGGTTGTAGATGTCCATCACCTTCATGATGTTCATGAGCTGGCGCTTATAGGCGTGGAAGCGCTTTACCTGGACATCGAAGACGGTGTTGGGGTCGATGACCAGACCGGTCTCGGCCTTAACGTAGGCGGCCAGACGCTCCTTGTTGGCGCGCTTGGAGGCACCCACGGCCTTCAGGAACTCGGTGTCGTCCTTAAACTCCTTGAGTTTCTCAAGCTCAAAGGCGTCTTTGAGCCAGCCATCGCCAATGGCCTCGGTCACGAGCTTGGCGTAGGTGGGGTTGGCCTCGGCAAAGAAGCGACGGTGCGAGATGCCGTTGGTCTTGTTGTTGAACTTCTCGGGCGTCAGGGCATAGAAGTCCTTGAGCACGATGTTCTTGATGATGTCGGAATGGATCTTGGCCACGCCGTTGACGCTGTGGCTGCAGATCACAGACAGGTTGGCCATGCGAATCTCGCCGTCCCACAGGATGGCGGTCTGGCGCAGACGCTCCTGCCAGCCCTCCTTCGTGGTGTCGAACGACTCGTGCCAACGACGGCTGATCTCGTCGATGATCTGGTACACGCGGGGGAGGAGCTTGGAGAACGTGCCGATAGGCCACTTCTCCAAGGCCTCGGGCAGGATGGTGTGGTTGGTGTAGCTCACGACCTGCGTCACGATGTTCCAGGCGTCGTCCCACTCGAGCTTTTTCTCGTCGATGAGAATACGCATGAGCTCGGGGCCGCACATGGCGGGGTGCGTGTCGTTGGTGTGGATGGCCACAAACTGCGGCAGCAGCTCCCAGTTCTCGCCGTGCTCCTTCTCAAAGGTGTCGAGCAGGCTGTAGATGCCGGCCGAAACAAACAAGTACTCCTGCTTCAGGCGCAGCAGACGACCGTGCTCGCCGGCGTCGTTGGGGTAGAGGATGGCGCTGATGGCCTCGGCCTCGGCGCGCTCGGCATCGGCCAGGGCGTAGTCGCCTCGGTTGAAGGCCTCCAGATCGAAGTGCTCCTCGACCGGCTCCTCGGCAGCCCAGACGCGCAGCTTGTTGACGGTCTCGCCGGCATAGCCCACGACGGGGATGTCATAAGGGACGGTCAGGATATCCTGCGTGTCCACCGTGCGGTAAAACGTGCGGCCATCCTCCTCAAAGCCCTCGACGCGGCCGCCAAACTTGATGGTCACGGCCTTATCCTGACGACGGACCTCCCAGGGATAGCCGTGGGTAAGCCACTCGTCGGTGGCCTCGACCTGGCTGCCGTTGCGCGTCTGGTGCTAAACCGGGCCGTAGGGGTAGCGCATGCCGTTGCCGTAGCCGGCAATGCCCTCGGCTGCCATCGAATCCAGGAAGCATGCGGCCAGACGGCCCAGGCCACCGTTGCCCAGAGCCGGATCGGGCTCCTGGTTCTCGATGACGGACAGATCGAAGCCCATGTCGTCGAGCGCCTCGGCGACCATGTCGCGCACGCCAAAGTTGAGCAAGTAGTTGTCGAGCAGTCGGCCGATCAAAAACTCGATCGAGAAGTAGTACACGCGCTTTTTGCCCTCGGCGGTGACGCAGGCGTCGCTCTTGGTGGCAACGGTGCGCGCCTTCTCGGCCACGAGCTTGGCCAGGGCATTAAAGCGGTCGAGGTCGCTGGCGGCCTCGACGCTCTTGCCGCTGATGCTCATGACGGCATCGCGATAGAGCTCGGTAAACTCCTGCTTGTTGTCGAAGATCTTATTCATACGTTCCTTTCCCCCGGGGATGTTTCTCCCGGAACGGTTATGACTTGTATCCTACGCCCTGTCGGGGCGGGTAATTACAGCTGTAACGGTTTTGTTACGCATCCTTGGCAGACGGCTTAACAGAAGCAGACTTGGCCTTGGTAGCGGCCTTTTTGGCAGCCGGTTTCTTGGCTGCGGCCTTAGCAGCGGGCTTTGCGGCAGCCTTGGCCTTGGCCTTGGTCGTCGTAGCCTTCGCCTTAGCCGGAGCCTTCTTAGCAGCCGCAGGCTTGGGCTTCACCAAGGACGTGCGCTTCTTGGGCGCAGCCTTAGGGGCCTCGACCACCGGCGGCTTGTAGCTGCTGGGGCCGCGACGCTTGAGCACCACGCCTGCCAGGCCGGGCACCTTGATCTCGATGGAGTCCATCTGCCCGTTCCAGGGATAGGGCTCGCTCGAGCAGGTGTAGGGCTCCTCGCCGGCAT
>URRT01000170.1 GCA_900550355.1 uncultured Collinsella sp. | reverse complement strand
GACGCCCATGCCCATGTCGTTGGCGCTGCCGTGACCCTGCTGGTCCTCGCGCACCGCCTCGATGGCACTCACGTAGGTGTTGGCCGCAGACATCGCGGTCACGCAGGTCACACCGCGGCGTACGGCCTCGGTACGTAGCAGGTAGCCATCGCCACGCGAGCCCGGACCGTACGGCGTATTGACGATCACCGCGATCTTACCATCGGCGATCAGGTCACCGATGTTGGGACGCTCGCCGTCGTGCGGGCCGCTAATCTTCTCCACGACCTCGCAGGTCACGTTGCCGCCGCGCAGCACGCGCGCCGTGCCCTCGGTGGAGCAGATATCAAAGCCCAGGTAGCGAAGGATACGCGCAACCGAAAGGATATGACGCTTGTCGCGGTCGCACACGCTAATGAACACCTTGCCGGCGCTCGGGTCGGGCAGCTTGTAATCGATCGCCAGCTGCGTCTTGGCGTATGCCTCGGGATAGCTCTTGGCGATGCCCATGACCTCGCCCGTCGACTTCATCTCGGGTCCCAGGATAACGTCGGCTCCCGGGAAACGGCCCCAGGGCATAACGGCTTCCTTCATGCAGAACCAATCGAGCTGACGCTCGTCGCTCGGCAGGCCCAAGCTCGCGATGGAATCGCCCGCCATGATACGCGCCGCGCACTTGGCCAGCGGCACGCCGGTGGCCTTGGAGATAAACGGCACGGTACGGCTGGCACGCGGGTTGGCCTCGATCACGTAGACGGTCTCGCCCTTGATGGCATACTGCACGTTGACCAGGCCGCGTACGCCCAGTGCCATCGCGATGCGGCGTGTGGTCTCGCGAAGCTTTGCCTGCAGGCTCTCGCTAAAGCTGAACGGCGGGATGCAGGTCGCAGAGTCGCCGGAGTGAATACCGGCCTCCTCGATATGCTCCAGAATGCCGCCGATGTAGACCTCTTCGCCATCGCACAGGGCGTCGACATCGGACTCGATCGCGCCCTCCAAGAAGCGGTCCAGATACACCGGGTAGTCGGGGCTAATGCGCGCAGCCTCGGCCATGTAATCGCGCAGATGCTCGGCATCGTAGGCGATCATCATGCCGCGGCCGCCCAGCACGTAGCTCGGACGCACCAGCAGCGGGTAGCCGATGTGCGTGGCAACGGCCTCGGCCTCCTCAAACGAGGTGGCCTGGCCCGCCGGCGGGTACATGATGCCCAGCTTGTCAAGCAGAGCAGCGAAGCGCTCGCGGTCCTCGGCAAAGTCGATGGCATCGGGCTTGGTGCCCATGATGTTCACGCCGCTCTCCTCGAGCATGCGCGCCAGCTTAAGCGGGGTCTGGCCGCCAAGCGTCACCACGACGCCATCGGGGCGCTCAACGTCGATAACGTCCATGACGTCCTCGTAGGTGAGCGGCTCAAAGTACAGGCGGTCGGACGTGTCGTAGTCGGTCGAAACGGTCTCGGGATTGCAGTTGACCATGATGGTCTCAAAGCCGCGGGCCGCCAGCGCGTAGCTCGCGTGCACGCAGCAGTAATCGAACTCGATACCCTGGCCAATGCGGTTGGGGCCGGCGCCCAGGATCATCGCCTTGGGCTTGTCCGCCGGCGTGGTCTCGTCGGGAGCCACGCACTTCTTGGCATCTGGGCTCGTGCGGTAGATGTTCTCGTACGTCTTGTAGTGGTACTCCGTGGCGCTCGAGAACTCCGCAGCGCAGGTATCAACCGTCTTCATGCTGGGAACCACGCCCAGGCCCTTGCGGTAGGCGCGCACAAAGCGCTCGTCCGAGCCGGTCAGCGCGGCGATCTCGGCGTCGCTCGTACCGTACTGCTTGAGCAGGCGCATCGCATCGGCGTCGATATCCTCCACACGCAGGCCGCGGATGCTCTCCTGGACCTGCACCATATCGTTGATACGGTTGAGGTACCACGGATCGATACCGCAGATGGCATGGATGCGAACGATGTCCCAGCCACGGCGCAGGGCCTCGACCACAAAGAAGATGCGATGCTCGGTCGGGGTTGCCACGGCCTGAGCAAGCTCGTCGTCGCTCAGCTTATCGGCACCCTCTTTGCCACCGGCGCAAATACCCTGGTGGCCGTCCTCCAGCGAGCGCATAGCCTTGCCAAAGGCCTCCTCAAAGGTGCGGCCGATCGCCATGATCTCGCCCACGGCCTTCATGCGCGTAGTGAGCGTGGGGTCGGTACCCTTGAACTTCTCGAAGGCAAAGCGCGGCACCTTGACCACACAGTAGTCGATCGTGGGCTCAAAGCAGGCGGGCGTAGCCTTGGTGATGTCGTTGACGATCTCGTCGAGCGTGTAGCCCACGGCCAGGCGCGCGGCGGCCTTAGCGATGGGGAAACCCGTGGCCTTGGAAGCGAGGGCGGACGAGCGGCTCACGCGCGGGTTCATCTCGATGACGATCAGGCGGCCGGTCTGGGGGTTCACGGCAAACTGCACGTTGGAGCCACCGGTCTCGACGCCGATCTTCTCCAAGATGGCGAGCGAGGCGACACGCATGCGCTGATACTCAAGGTCGGAGAGCGTCTGCGCCGGCGCCACGGTGATGGAGTCGCCGGTATGCACGCCCATGGGGTCGAGATTCTCGATGGAGCACACGATGATGCCGTTGCCGGCGTGATCACGCATGACCTCCATCTCATACTCTTTCCAGCCCTCGATGGACTCCTCGACCAGCACCTCGTGGGCAGGCGAGAGCTCCAGGCCCTGGGAGACGATGCGCACGAGCTCGTCCACATCGCGCGCGATGCCGCCGCCGGCGCCGCCCATGGTGTATGCAGGACGCAGAACAACCGGATATCCCAGCTTGTCCGCAATCGCAAGTGCCTCGTCTACGGAGTAGGCGACGTCGCTTCTTGCCATCTCAACACCAAGCGCATTCATGGTATTCTTAAACTCAATACGATCTTCGCCGCGCTCAATTGCATCTACCTGAACGCCGATTACCTTTACATTGTATTTGTCCAGCACGCCTGCTGCCTGCAGCTCGGAGCAAAGATTGAGTCCGGACTGTCCGCCCAGGTTCGGAAGCAGTGCATCCGGGCGTTCCTTTTCAATAATCTGCTCGAGACGTTCCACATTCAGCGGTTCAATATATGTGATATCCGCTGTGTCCGGATCTGTCATGATCGTTGCCGGATTCGAGTTTACCAGTACGATTTCGTAGCCCAGCTTTTTCAGTGCCTTGCAAGCCTGTGTGCCGGAGTAATCGAACTCACATGCCTGTCCGATAATGATCGGTCCTGAGCCAATAATCAGTACCTTATGAATGTCTTGTCTTTTCATAAATCCACCCATATTATCCTTTCTG
>URRT01000169.1 GCA_900550355.1 uncultured Collinsella sp. | reverse complement strand
CGATGTTGCCCTTCTCGCCCCACATGGCCATGTCCTTCACATACTGGGCATGCTCGCGCGGGTTTTCCTCGGGATCGGGCTCCACCAGCTCGTCGCGGCGGTCCTTTTCCAAGAAGGCCTTGTCGTGGCTCCAGGTTTTATACTCGGGCGTGTTGTGGTTGACGGCGTCGCAGGCCAGCGCCAGGTCGGGCACGCCATACATGTAGCCGTGGTCGGTAATGGCCACGGCAGGCATGCCAAGCTCAACAGCGCGATTGACCATATCCTGGATACGGGTTGCGCCGTCGAGCATGGAAAAGACAGTGTGATTGTGCAGATGGACGAATGCCATGTGATGAGCTCCGATGCGGGTTCGTGTTCTGACTGAACGATTTTACCCCACGGCACGGACAGCACCCGAACCTAGCCAAACCCACACGGCTCCTCTTGCAGTTGCGGTGAAATGCGGACTGTTTGGCGGCTTTTTTGGCCAAAACAGTCCGTATTCCACCGCAAGTTATCTGAGGGCTAGAGGTTGTAGGTGACCACTTGAGGTTCGGCGGGTTCGACGAAGATGGTTGGATCCGGCTGCTCCACGCGGACGAACTTGACGGTCACGGCCTCAAAGCCCGCCTTGTGCAACACGTCGGCGTAAACGCGCGCCTGCAGGGCGTGCTTCTCGAGCAGCTGGTCCGGCGTCTCGTCCGGCGTGCCGCCCGTCTTGTAATCAATGACCAGGGCGCGCGACGGATCGGCCGGGTCGGTGGCCAGTGCATCGATGGCGCCCTCGGCATAGGCACCGTAGCGAGCGATGTCCTCGTCCTCGCAGCCCAGCGAAAAGAACGGCACCTCGGCGCGAACGCACGGCCACGCGAGCAGGTCGGCACGAACAGCCGACTTGAGCCAGCGGTCCAGGGCAACGTCGAAGCGTTCGCGCTGCTCCGGCGTCAGGCGCCACAAGCGTGCCAGCGCATCGGCACGCGCGGCGGGCAACGCGTCGGCACCCATCTCGATGAGCCACTGGCAGGCGGCGTGGAAGGCCGAGCCCAGCGCCATGGGATTGCTGGCGGGCTCGACAGCGGCCACGTCTGCATCGGTTATTTCCGAGCCATCCGACTCTGCATCATCGCCGGACTCGTCCATGGGAACACGAGCCTCGGCGGCACGGTCTTCCGTCTCGGCATGGAGCGCCGCGGCGATTGACGAGTAGCTATACGAGTCACGCGCCGGGAACGGACAGGTGCCCATGCGCACGCCCACTGCCTGGGGATACACAAGCTCAAACGAATCGGGCTTGGGGTCGGCAGGACCGGGGACGATTGTGCTGGCCGAATCGTCGGCAGCATCTGCATCGGCATCGCCACGAACAAGCCTGCCCTCGGCATCCAGCGAAGCGTTGGCCTCAAACGCCTGCTCGCCAAAGGTAAAGCCCGCGAGCGAAATAAGCTCGTAGTCGCCCGGCTGGGAGTTGTCGAACACCAGGCGGTCGGCATCGAGCTGCGGCATGTCCAGAGCGTCGGTCGGCAAAATACGGCGGAGCACGTCGTAGGTCAGATCGGTCTCGACGTCGAAGGTCGGCGCCGTCACCTTGCCACGGCTCACGCCAGCATCCATCGCCAAGATCACCAGCTCGCGCGCACGCGTCATGGCAACGTAGAGCAAGCGGGCCCGCTCCTCGAGCGAAAGCCGCAGGTCGTCGTTGCGCAGGCGGGCAAATGCCTCGGCGGGAGAGCCCGTCGCACAGACGTCCTCCATGAGCTCCGGCGGCAGCCACAGCGACGTGCCCTTGCCCTTAAACGCATGCTCAAACTGCTTTTTGACGTCATCGCCCTTCACGAAGGCCCCATCGGCAAGCTTAACGCCATCAAAACGAGCCGGCAGCGCCACGACTTGCGCTCCGCCCTCGACGCGACCCATCTGTGCCGCACCCGAGGACTTACGCACGCCAAAGCACTCGGCGACCGCCACGACCGGATATTCCAGACCCTTGGAGGCATGCACCGTCATGATGCGTACCGCGCCGTCACCCTCCTCGTTGAGCGCGCCCGGGGCCTCCTTGCCCGCCAAGAAGCGGTCGAAGGCCAGCGCGATGGAACGCAGCGAGTTGCCGAACTCGGCCTCAGCCTCAGCCACGGCGTCGAGCGCCTTGAGCACGTTGGCGGCAATGGCCTTGCCCTCGGGACCGCGCTGTGCCAGACGCACAAACCAGCCGGAGGCGTTGACCACGTCGCGCGCGATGGCGGCGAACGAATCGCGGCCCACGCGACGAAGCGCATACCGCAGCACCTCGCGGGCGCGCGTCGCGAGCGGCAGATCTTGCAGACCCGGCACGTCGAAATCACTCATGATGCCCGCGTCGATATTCCGGCGCGAGGTCTCCCCCGTCTCGCTATCGAGCTTGGTCGCCAGCGCCAGGAACTCCTGGGCGCCGAGCGCAAACATCGGCGAGGCGAGCAGCGGCATAAGGCCCTGCGCCGTATCGGCCGGATTGGCGAGCGCGCAGACCAGGGCACGCACCGTCTGCACCTCGGCAGCCTGGGCAAAGACCGAGCCGCCCGCGATGACGCAGTCGAGCCCCTGATCGCGGAAAGCCTGCGCGTAGACATCTGCGTTGGTCATGCGGCCCAGCAGCAGCACCATGCCGCCCTGGGGCTGGCCGGCATCGGCAAGTGTGCGGAAGCGTTCGGCGATCGCACGGGCCTTGGCCTGCGTGCGCTCCTGCGTACTGCCGCCGGCAACAAAGAGGGCCTGGCGACGCGAGGCGTCCGCCACCAGCGTGTCCTTGCGGCCGTCGCTCGCCTCAAGATCCAAAAAGCCCTGCATCAGGCCGCCATCGTCGCCATCAAAGACGCGCGCCACGTAACGCAGCACCTCGTCATGGCTGCGGAAGTTGCGCACGAGCTTAACGAGCTCGCCAGCAGGGGCGTCGGCCGCGGCAGTCGCCTCGGGCGCGGTAGACGAGCCCACCTTGCGCTCCTGGCGACGGAAGACCTCGACCTCGGCGCCGCGGAAGCGGTAGATCGACTGCTGCGCATCGCCCACGGTACAAAGCGCACGCTCCCCCGCGCCGGTCAGGTAACGGATCAGGTCGACCTGCATCTGGTCGGTATCCTGGAACTCGTCGATCATGACCATCTTAAAGCGGCCCTCGTAGGCGGCTCGGATGGCGGGATAATCGCGCAGCGCCTCATATGCCATGCGCAGCAGATCGTTATTGTCGAGCGCGGACTGGTCGGCCTTGAGCGCACGGTACTCCGCCTCCACGGAACGGGCCAGGCCCACCAGCGCATCGAGCGCCGGGCCACCGCAGGCAAGCACGATATTGATAAACGCATCGGCGGCCTCGGCCCT
>URRT01000168.1 GCA_900550355.1 uncultured Collinsella sp. | reverse complement strand
CCGCCAGCTCGCCAACGAGCACACCGCGTCGACCATCATCGCGACCGCGACGATAAAGGCGGACAGCCGCACAATCAGCACCGGCAGATGGGCAAGCAGGCCCAACACCGCCGGCTCCACCACGCGACAAATGCACAACGCACCCAGGCCAAACGCGCATGCCCAGTACAGACAGATGCGTCCGTGCAGGTTAAACGGCAGGTGCGAATAGTCCCAAAAGCGAGCGCCTGTTGTTTTTTCCAGCAGCACGCCTACACTGTACTCGATCACGCTGCATACGAGCGCTGCAGCGACAAACTGGCTCGAGGCATCCGGAATTCCGCGCAGCAAAAGCCAGCAGGCTATGCCGCCCACACCATAGATAGGACAACACGGTCCCAGCAAAAAGCCGCTGTTGGCAAAGCGTCCGTGGTTGAGCATGGCGCAGACCGTCGATTCCCATGCCCAGCCGCAAAACCCGTAGAAGGCGAACGAGAGCACCAGTGCCGAAAGCGGACAGGCGGCAAGCGTCGCGCCGTCAAATGCCATGTCGATCGCGGTCCCCACCGTCTACCCTCTCCTCTTTTCACTCGAATCTTTGCTCGAGCCGTCGCTCGAGCCCTCGCTCAAATCGTTCGCGTCGTCTTTGCGCGGCAGACGGCCGGCGACCGTCTCGCGCAGCGCGCACCATTTATCTGCCAGGCATACAATCCAAGCCTCACGACACGTCGGCGGCACCGGCACCAGCGGAAACATATGCCGCACGATAATATTCCGCTCGCGCGACGTCAGCTCAAAATCTTCCTCCGCACGTGCCAGGGCAAAAAACGGATGCCGAAATCCGTGCAGTCGATGGCTCGGGTCGGGGTCGTGCCAATCGTAGAGAAAGTAATCGTGTAACAGGGCTCCGCGCAGCAGCGAGGCACGGTCGACCGAAATGCCAGCACGGCCCAAGCGCTCGGCAAAGGACAGGCTCGCCCGCGCTACCGAAGTCACATGTGCATAGACCGTCACGTCACCATGCTGGATAAACTCGTGCGTCAGGTCCAAGCGGCCTGCCTGGGCCAGCTGGCGGGCGGCATCGTCGACCTCGCGCGCGATTTTCTCGGCACGAACGGCACTGGACATGCTGCCTCCTTCCAGCGGCTCACGGCGGCAAACCACGGACTGCACGCATTGAATAAAATCATCATCGAATTTACTAGTATGGCATCGGACAAAACGTTTTGCCCCGCCAGTTGGCGAATTACCGCGCCGCCGTCACATATCAAACGCCAAAATGTGCGAGACTGTTTTGTGCAATTGTGCCGGCCGAGGGAGCGCCGGCGCTCGATTCGCATGGAGTAACCCACAACGATGCTGCTTACGCAAACGACAACGCCCGAGGACGTCAAGGCTCTTAATCGCGCCGAGCTCCCGCAGCTCTGCGACGAGATTCGCCACGCCATCCTCGAAAGCTCCGCCGCTGTCGGCGGACACGTTGCCCCCAACCTGGGCGTCGTTGAGCTCACGGTCGCGCTCCATCGCGTGTTTAACTCCCCCACCGACAAAATTGTCTTTGACGTGTCGCACCAGACCTACGCCCACAAGGCGCTGACTGGGCGCGCGTACACCTATATCGATCCGGAGCGTTATGGTGAGGCTTCTGGCTTTGCCAATCCCGACGAGTCCGAGCACGACCTGTTTGCCATGGGGCATACCTCGACCTCGGTGAGCTTGGGCTGCGGCCTTGCCCACGCGCGCGACCTGGCGGGTGACACGTATAACGTCATTACCGTTATTGGCGACGGTTCGCTTTCGGGCGGCCTGGCGTTTGAGGGCTTTAACAATGCCGCCGAGCTCGACAGCAACCTGATCATCATCGTCAACGATAACGACCAGTCCATTGCCGAAAACCACGGTGGCCTCTATCGCAATCTGGCCGAGCTGCGCGCCAGCAACGGTGCCTGTGAGCGCAACGTCTTCCGCGCGATGGGGCTCGACTACCGCTATCTGGACGCCGGTAACGATGTGTTGGCCCTCGTCGACGCGTTGCAGGAACTGCGCAATATCGATCACCCCATCGTGCTGCACGTCTCCACCGCCAAGGGCAAGGGCTTTGAGCCAGCCCAGAACGACCCGGAACGCTGGCACCACGTGGGTCCGTTTGACATGGCGACTGGGCGCAAGCTCTGCCCGGGCCATCCGAGCGAGCCCGCACCGCGCACCTATGCCGATATTACGGGCGAGGCGCTCAGCACCGCCATCGAGCGCGATTCGCAGGTCGTGGGCATCACGGCCGCCACGCCCTACATCATGGGCTTTACACCCGAGCTTCGCGCTGCGGCAGGTAAGCAGTTTGTCGATGTGGGCATTGCCGAGGAGCACGCCGTAACTTTTGCCACCGCGCTTGCGCGCTCGGGCGCCAAGCCAGTCTTTGGTGTGTACGGCACGTTTTTGCAGCGCGCCTACGACGAGCTGTGGCACGACCTGTGCCTCAACGATGCCCCCGCAACCATCTTGGTGTTTGGCGCGTCGATCTTTGGCACCACATCCGAGACGCACCTCTCGTTCTTTGATATTTCCATGCTGGGCGCTCTTCCCAACATGCGCTACTTGGCGCCGGCCTGCATGGAGGAATACCTGTCCATGCTGAGCTGGTCGCTCGATCACCGCGAGCATCCCGTGGCGATCCGCGTACCGGGCATTGGCCTGGTTAGCCGCCCCGATTTGGCGCCCGCCGAGGACACCGACTACAGCGCCGTTCGCTACAACGTGGTGCGCCAGGGCCGCGACGTTGCCGTGCTCGCGCTCGGCGATTTCTTTGAGCTAGGCGAGCGTGTGGCAAACCGCTTGGCCGCCGAGTACGGTATCGAAGCCACGCTCGTCAACCCGCGCTTCGCAACCGAGCTCGACCGCGAGTTCCTCGACAGCCTTGCCGCCGAGCATCGCGTCGTCGTCACCCTCGAGGACGGCATCTTGGACGGCGGCTGGGGCGAGCGCGTGGCGTGCTACCTGGCCTGCACGCCCGTGCGCACGCGCACCTTCGGCATCGCCAAGGGCTTCCCCGACCGCTACGACCCCAACGAGCTGCTCGCTCAGAACGGCATGACGGTCGAGAACATGGCCGCCGAAGCCGTAAGGCTACTCAACGAGTAAGAAAACCTCCGCAAGGGAAGCATCCCTGCGGAGGTTTTAATTTTCGCGACGCGATTATCTCAATCTGTAACATCTAGAGCCCGAATTCCCGTCTAACTGTTACAGATTGAGACATTCGAATTCCCCTGAAGAGAAAATCTCAATCTGTAACAGCTACTCGGCAAAAAAGGCTGCAGATGTTACAGATTGAGACAGAACAGTAAGGCATGCCGCCGCATCGGCCAGAACCACCACAAAGGTGCCTGTCCCCTTTGTGGTGGTTTTGGATGATGAGATTTTAGCAGAACGACCT
>URRT01000167.1 GCA_900550355.1 uncultured Collinsella sp. | reverse complement strand
ATTCACTCGACATCCAGTGGGGCAACCACGACCTGCTGTGGATGGGCGCTGCGGCCGGTGAGCCCGCCTGCATCGCCACGGTGCTGCGCAACAACCTACGCTACGACAACTACGAGATCCTGGAGAACGACTACGGCATCTCGCTGCGTGAGCTTGTCGCCTTTGCCGATGCCACCTACACCGCCGGTGAGTCCATCACCCCGCTGATCAAGGCCATCAACGTCCTACTCTTTAAGCTCGAGGGCCAGATTATCCAGCGCCACCCCGAGTTCGATATGACCGACCGCCTGTTACTCGACAAAATCGATCACGACACCGGCACGGTCACGCTCGCCGACGGCAGCGTGTGGCCGCTCACGACCAATGACTTCCCCACCGTCGACCCGGCGGACCCCTATTCGCTCACGCCCCAAGAGCAGCACATCATCGACAAGCTCGTGTCCGAGTTTGTCACCGCCGATCACCTGCATCGCCATATCGATTTCCTCTATTCCCACGGCTCGATGTACAAGGTCGCCAACGGCAACCTGCTGTTCCATGGCTGCGTGCCGCTCAACGAAGACGGCACCTTTAGCAGCATGAACTGCCTGGGCACCTGGCACGCTGGCCGCGATTATCTCGATTTTTGCGACCACATCGCCCGCCGCGCCTGGCGCGTGGGCGACCGCGACGCTCTCGACTGGATGTGGTACCTGTGGATTGGCTTTAACTCACCCGCCAGCGGACGCCTGGTGCGTACCTTTGAGCGCGCCTATATCGCCGACAAGAGCACCTGGGTCGAGCCGATGGACCCGTACTTTACGCTTACCAAGTCGCCCTCGGTCTGCGACGACATCATGCGCGAGTTTGGCGTCGCGCCCATGGCATGCTCACCGACCGGTCACATCATCAACGGCCACACGCCCGTTAAAACCACCAAGGGCGAGCAGCCCATCCGCGCCGAGGGCAAGCTGCTGGTCATCGATGGCGGATTCTGCCGCGCTTACCATCCCAAGACGGGCATCGCCGGCTACACGCTTATCTCGAGCTCGCGAGGGTGCCGCCTCAAGTCGCACCAGGCCTTTACCACCGTTGCCGAGGCGCTCACCCGCAACATCGATATCGAAAGCGAGACCAACCGCTTTGACGAGGCCGACCGCCGCCGCATGGTGAGCGACACCGATACCGGCGCCAAGATCCGCAGCCAGATCCAGGACCTACGCCAACTGCTCGATGCATATAGAAACGGTGCTATCGAGGAGCGCGCCTAGCTCCACCCGCGGGGATTGGCTAAACTTGCTGGGTTTGTCATCCCCACGGCGCCCCAGCGCCACCCTAAGGCAGGTACCATGCAAAAGCTCCTTGCGCAGATTATGAAGTTTGGCGTCGTCGGCGTCATTGCCACGGTCATCGACTTTGGCATTATGAATCTGCTCCACTACGGTCTGGGCCTCAACATCCTAATCGCCAACACCAGCGGCTTTATCGTCTCACTCATCTTTAATTACGTCGCCAGCATGAAGTACGTGTTTGCGCACAAGGAGGGCATGAGCCGCCGCCGCGAGTTCATTATCTTTGTCGTGCTGTCCATGATTGGTTTGGTGCTCAACGACGGTATCGTGCTGGCGCTCAACGCCGGTCTGGGGCTCGAAGCCAATATCGCCAAGATTTGCGCCACCGCGCTTGTCATGGTCTACAACTTTGTGACCCGAAAGATCTTCCTGGAGGGCGAGGAGACCAAGTAGCTCGGCCTCCTCGTTGCACTACGGGGCCCACGGACGACACGCGTCGAGCGCTGCGTTGTTCGTGGGCCTTGCTCGTTTACGGAAGGATTTGCGACGTTTGCGGATTGTCTCTTGCAAATTTGACGAGTTCGTATAGTTCTTGGCAAAGCCCTTACGTTTCCCTTGCAAAAGCTCTAAAGTATCCTCTGCTCGATTCGTCAACGCATTGGATGTGATTACGTGCGCAAGGCACTGGCACAACCTCATACTAAGCAATTCCTCAAGTTCGCTGTCGTGGGCCTTATCTCCTTTGGCATCGACTGGGGTATGCTCATTGCGCTCGTCGAGCTGTTCCACCTCGACTTTTTGATGAGCACCACGATCTCGTTTATCACGTCCGTCGTGGTTAACTACTGGCTCAGCATGAAGTACGTGTTCGACCATCGCGAGGGCATGAGCCGCAAGCGCGAGTTCACGATCTTCACCATCCTGTCGGTGATTGGTTTGGGCCTCAACGACCTGTACATGTTTGTGGGCGTCACGTTTTTGAGCATCGGCTACCAGGCCATGAAGGCCATCGCCACGTTCCTGGTCACCTGGTACAACTACTTTAGCCGTCGCCTTTTCCTCGAGGGCGCGCAGTCGTAGACGGCCCGACATAATCTCGCTTCGCAGCCGGTTGGAATTCACGTTCCAACCGGCTTTTTGTTTGCAGAGCCTGCCGAGGAAGGCGCACAAGGTGAGAAACGGCGTCCCATTCGCATAAAAACGGGCGGCTCGGATGTTGGTCCGAACCGCCCGTTTGGCGCGCTATGTCGAGGCCTCTAGCCCGTTACGTAATACCACACGACGGTGTCGCCATTCTTGAGAATGTAATTGCTGCAGGCGGTATTGGGCGTTTTGCCGTTAACGGAGTACATCCAGCCGCTCGTGCCGCCGTGTTCCTTCTCGGCCAAACCGCCAATCGCGGCAACATAGGTACCATACGACGAAGGGCGCGCATTGATAGAAAGTCCCAACGCACACAGCGCGTCGTAAGGAGTTGCGCCCTCATTGAAGGTGAACGTACCGCCAGAAGACACAGGATTGCCTACGGCACTCGATGTGACCGAAACCGTCACCGTGACGTAGCCAGGCTGCTGCGAGCCGCCCTGATTGCCCGCAGAGGCGCTGCCACTGTTGGATGCAGACCCACCGCCGGACGTCGATCCCCCGCCCGAAGACGAGCCGTCAGAAGTGCTCGATCCGCCAGTGGAATCAGAATTCTGCGAACCCGATTTATCCCCGGACTTCTTGTCCGAAGACTCGGAATCGTCCTTGGAGTCGGATTCGGCCGAATCCTTGCACTCAGAGCTCGCATCATCCGAAGATTTTGAGCCCTTGACTCCAGTCTCACCCGAAGCGGTAGTCGAGCCGGAAACCGACGCATCCTTGGCAACGACGCTCTCCCCCGTCACGGTCTGAATGATCCAATCGATGGACCAAGCACCGCTGACGGAAGGGTGAACAAAGCCCAGCGAAACGACAATCAGCGCAATGCAGACGGCCGTCAGGGCGCCAAAAAGCGCCTTACGCCGAGGGGCGGACGCCGCCGAAGCGGCGTCCTTTTTCTTTGCATCGTCAAGCTGGATGAACGACGAGTCGGGCTGCTTGGACTCGGCGTCCTGAGGCTTATTGGACACAGCCCTCACCTACCGACGCTTGGTAAACACGAACACACCGATGACGGCGAGACCGATCACGCCG
>URRT01000166.1 GCA_900550355.1 uncultured Collinsella sp. | reverse complement strand
GGTCGGCGCGCAGTGCGCCGACCGCCGATATAAGGGGTCTGATATTTTCTACCAGCTAGTTCCTCTTACTCGTCGAGGAGATCCTCTGGCATGTCGTTACCGTCGCCTAGGTCGACTGGGGCCTCTTCGGCGTCGGCCGCGGCCTCGGCACCTTCGCCTTCGGGCTTCTCTTTGGCGGCCGTCATGCGGGCTACGGCGCAGATGCGGTCGTTATCGTCGACGGTCATCATCTTGACGCCCTGGGTGGCTCGGCCGGTTTGGCTGATCTCGTCGGTCTTGACGCGAATGACTGTCGCGCCCTCCGTCACGATGAACAGCTCATGCTGCGGGCCCACCGTCTTCATGGCTGCGAGGTTACCCTTGCGCTCGGTCATCTGGATGGTGTAGACACCCTGACCGCCGCGGTTCTGCTCCGGGTAATCCGAGACCGGCGTGCGTTTGCCGTAGCCGCGCTCGGTAATGACGAACAGGTCGCCGTTACCGTTGGTAATCTCCATACCAAGAACGCTCACGCCTTCCTTCATGCCAATACCGCGGACGCCGCTGGTATCGCGACCGGTAGCACGCACCTGGTCCTCGGGGAACATAATCGCCTTGCCCGCGGTGGTTGCCATGATGACCTTGTCACCCTCGCGCACGCGACGCACAGCGAGCAGCGCGTCGTCGTCCCTCAGGTTGATGGCGATCAGGCCATCGCGGCGGCTACGGTCGTAGGCGCTCATCACGGTCTTCTTGACCATGCCGCTCTTGGTGGCAAACATCAGGTACTCGTCGGCGGGGAACTCGCGGCAGCTGATGACGCTCGCGATCTTCTCGCCCTCCTCGAAAGGCAGCAGGTTGACGATCGCGGTGCCGCGCGCCTGGCGCGTGCCAACCGGCAGCTCGTGCACCTTCAGACGATAGACCTTACCCTTGCTCGAGAAGAACAGCACGTACTCGTGCGTGGACGCGATAAACATCTCGTCGATAACGTCGTCCTCTTTGAGGTTGACGCCCGACACGCCCTTGCCGCCGCGCTTTTGGGCGCGATAGGCGGCCACCGGGATGCGCTTGACGTAGCCGGTGTGGGTGATGGTCACGACCATGTCCTCGTCGGCAATCAGATCTTCGACGTCCAGGTCCTTCTCGACATGGCTGATCTCGGTGCGGCGCTTATCGCCGAACTTCTTGGAGATCTCGCGCATCTCTTCCTTGATGACGCCCAGGATTTTCTCCTCGTGCGCCAACAGGTCCTCGTAGTAGGCGATGGCGCGGCGCAAGCCGTCCAGCTCTTCCTGAATCTTGTCGCGCTCCAGGCCGGTCAGGCGGCGCAGCTTCATCTCGAGGATGGCCGTAGTCTGCTCGGGCGTAAAGCCAAAGCGCTCGATCAGGCGACCGCTGGCCTCAGAGTCGGTCTGCGAGGAGCGGATGATGCTGATGACCTCGTCGATATGGTCGAGAGCCATCAGGTAGCCCTCGAGGATATGGGCACGCGCCTGGGCCTTCTTGAGGTCAAAGCGGGTGCGGCGGGTGACGACGTCGACCTGGTGGTCGATGTAGTGCTGCAGCATCTCGCGCAGGCTCAGGCATTTGGGGACGCCGTTGACAAGCGCCAGGTTGTTGGCACCAAAGGTCGTCTGCAACGAGGTGTACTTGTACAGGTTGTTGAGTACGACCTGCGGGATGACGCCCTTCTTGAGTTCGATGACCAGACGGATACCCTTCTGGTTGGACTCATCGCGCATATCCGAGATACCCTCGATGCGCTTGTCATTGACGAGCTGGGCAATCTTCTCCTGAAGGGTGCCCTTGTTGACCATGTAGGGAATCTCAGTAAAGACCAGGCGGCTACGGCCGGTCTTGGTGGACTCCACATGGGCCTTGGCGCGCACGGTGATGGAGCCGCGGCCGGTCTCGTAGCTCTGCTTAATGCCGGCACTGCCCATGATGATGGCACCGGTGGGGAAGTCCGGACCGGGCATGATCTGCATGAGCTCATCGACGGTGGCGTCGGGGTTGTCGATCAGGTAGCACGTGGCCTCGATCGCCTCGGTGAGGTTATGCGGGGCGATGTTGGTTGCCATGCCGACGGCGATGCCCTGGCTGCCGTTGACCAGCAGGTTGGGGAAGCGTGCAGGCAGTGCCACGGGCTCGGCGAGCGATTCGTCGTAGTTGGGCTGCCAGTCGACGGTGTCCTTCTGCAGGTCACGCAGGAGCTCCATGGCGGGCTTAGCCAGGCGGCTCTCGGTGTAACGCATGGCGGCGGCGCCGTCGCCGTCGATGTTGCCAAAGTTGCCGTGACCGTCGATGAGCGGCGTGCGCATGGAGAACCACTGTGCCAGGCGGACCATGGCCTCATAGACCGCGAAGTCGCCGTGCGGATGGTACTTACCGATAACTTCGCCGACCGTCCAGGCCGACTTCTTGTGCGGACGGTTGGGGTAGATGCCGCTCTCGTTCATTGCATACAGGATGCGACGGTGCACCGGCTTTAAGCCATCGCGCACGTCCGGCAGGGCGCGCGCCGTGATGACCGACATCGAGTACTCGATGAACGACTGCTTCATCTCACGGCCGAACTCCGAAATCTGGAGCTGGCCACCGTTGATATCCTCTCCGGCCGAGGCACCACGGTCGACTTCGCCAAAGCTCTCCTCGAGCTCGCCGTCGTCGTCTTCTTCCTCATCATCATCGGCATCGGGGTTATAGGCGTCCGGGTCGCCATCCTCGCCCTGCTCAGCACGGGCAAGCAGGCGCTTCAGATCGTCGGGCATGCCAGCGTCGCCAGCCTCGTCCATACCCTCGTTATTGTTGATATCGTCTGCCACGTTACCTCCTCTTAAGCGTCAAGGAATCGTGCATCATGTGCGTGTTTTTCGATGTACTCGCGGCGATAGCCCACTTCGGAACCCATCAGTTCGCGCACGGCGCGGTCCGCCATCACGGCGTCCTCGATCGACACGCGCTGCAGAATGCGGGTCTTGGGGTCCATCGTCGTCGAGGCAAGCTGCTTGGGGTCCATCTCGCCCAGGCCCTTGTAGCGCTGGACGGTGTAGCCCTTGCGCTTCTTGGTGATCTTGCCGTCCTTGGCCTTGCCGTCCTCGTCGTTGTCGTCGGGGTTCAGTCCCAGGCTCTGGATGGTGTCGCGCAGAATCTCGTCTTCGGGCTGGCGGCCGTTGGGATACACGTAGTGAATCTTGTTGCGCACCTTGATGCCAAAGATGGGCGGGCAAGCGACGTAAACGTAGCCGGCATCAATCAACGGGCGCATGTACTTGTAGAAGAACGTCAGCAGTAGGATGCGGATATGCGCACCGTCGACGTCTGCATCGGTCATGATAATGATCTTGTGGTAGCGCGCCTTGGTGATATCAAAGTCGCCGCCGTCGCCGGCGCTCGTCGTGACGCCGCAGCCGATCGCAGTGATGAGTGACTGGATGGTGTCGCTCGAGAACGCACGATGATCGCCCACGCGCTCGACGTTCAAAATCTTGCCGCGCAGGGGTAGGATCGCCTGGATGTCTCGGCGACGGCCGTCCTTGGACCAGCCGCCGGCCGAGTCGCCCCCTACGATAAAG
>URRT01000165.1 GCA_900550355.1 uncultured Collinsella sp. | reverse complement strand
CCTGCCGTGCGTGCGGGCTGGGTGGCCGAGAACGGCCCCGTGATTGTCGATGCCATCAGCGGTGTGACGGGTGCCGGCAAGTCCTGCAACGCTCGTACGCATTTTTGCAGCGCCGACGAGAATTTGGAGGCATACGGCGTGGGCAAGCATCGCCACACGCCCGAGATTGAGCAAATCCTTGGCCTGACCGATCGCGTCGTCTTTACCCCGCACCTGGCACCGCTCAAGCGTGGTCTGCTCTCCACGGCGACGATGCCGCTCGCGCCGCAGGCCATCGACTCCTTGGCTCTTGAGGACGTTGTCGACTATTACAAGCAGTTCTATGCCGGTCGCACCTTTGTGCGCGTGCTCGATGCCGGCCAGCAGCCCAAGACGGCTTCGGTTGTCGGCACCAACGCCGCCCAGATTGGCCTCGCGCTCAACAAGCGCGCGGGCGTGCTGGTGGCGACGGGCGCCATCGACAATCTGTGCAAGGGCGCTGCGGGCCAAGCGGTCCAGTGCGCCAATATCGTCTTTGGCTTTGACGAGCGACGAGGCTTGCCCACAGTGGCGTGCCCGGTGTAGCACATTCGATTGTTAACGATTTGGTAGTCGGGCATCGAGTGGGGCGCCACTCTTAAGCTGGTCTCATGATTACGACTGGCATGGCGCACCAACCGATGTCCGTTTTTTGTTTGACATAAGGAGTCATAAAGACGATGAATACCGAGCTGTTTGATATCAAGATTCGCGCCGTCGAGGGTGGCGTTACGGCTGCGGCTGGTTTTAAGGCTGCAGGCATCCACGCTGGGTTCCGCAAGAACCCCGAGCGTCTGGATTACGCGCTCGTCGTGCCCGATAAACCCTGTCCCGGTGCCGGCGTGTTTACCACCAATCGCTTTTGCGCGGCGCCCGTGCAGGTGAGCCGTGCCAACCTGGGCGGTGCCGACAAGGGCTACGGTATCATCGCCGGCGTTTCGATCAACTCTGGCAATGCCAACGCCGCCACGGGTGAGACCGGCCTTGCATGCGCGCGCGAGACCTGCAACATCGCGTCGCAGGTCATCGGCTGTGAATCCCAGCAGATCCTAGTTGCATCCACAGGCGTGATTGGACAGATTCTGCCCATCGACACATTTGAGACTGCCATTCCTGCTGCCTACGAGGCGCTCTCCGCTCACGGTGGCGCCGATGCCGCTCGCGCCATCATGACGACCGACACGCACTCCAAGGAGTACGCCGTGTCCTACGTCAGTGAGGCTGCGGGTCATGCGGGCAATGTCTATACGGTAGGCGGAATGTGCAAGGGCTCGGGCATGATCATGCCCAACATGGCCACCATGATCGCAGTTATCACCACCGATGCCCCCGTCGAGCCGGCGGCGCTCCACACCCTGCTGCTCTCGACCGTTAAACAGACCTTTAATAAAGTGACGGTCGATTCCGACACCTCGACCAACGACACCTGCATCATGCTTGCTTCTGGCGCTGCTGCCGCAGATGCCGAGGCCATCGTCGAGGGCACTGACGCCTTTGACGAGCTGGCCTTTGCCGTGCACGAGGTGTGCGAGAGCCTGGCGCGCAACATTGCGGCCGATGGCGAGGGTGCGTCAAAGCTCGTGACGGTTAACGTTACCGGCGCCGCTAACGACGAGGAAGCCGATATCGCCGCCCGTGCTGTCGCCAACTCGCCGCTCGTCAAGACCTGCATCGCTGGCCACGACTGCAACTGGGGCCGCGTTGCCATGGCGCTTGGCAAGTGCGGCGTGAAGTTTAATCAGGAAGATGTTTCCATCGACATGATGGGCATGCCTGTCTGTCGCGATGGTCTGACTGTTCCCTTTGACGAGGACGAGGCTCTACGACGTTTCGAGGCGCCAGAGATCGTGATCTCGGCCGACCTGGGCGCAGGCGACGCGGCAACGACCGTGTGGACCTGCGACCTCACGCATGAGTACATCTCCATCAACGGCGACTACCGTTCCTAGATTCCGGGCACGCTGCGCATCTTGCCGCGATTGCGGACAGCGGAGCACGGCGCGATAACGATACGAAAGACGAGGCAGATTATGAAATTCGCACGCGATTGTCGTTCGAGCGAATCCAACGAAGCAACCGCGCAGCTGCTGTTCGAAGCGCTGCCGTGGATTAAGAACCTGACCGGCAAGACGGTTGTTATCAAATATGGCGGAGCCGCCATGGTTGATGAGCAGCTGCGCCGCGACGTGATGAGCGACATCGTTTTGCTCAAGATCATCGGTATGCGCCCCGTCATCGTGCACGGCGGCGGCAAGGCTATCAACGAGGCGCTGAGCCATTACGATATTCCCGTCGAGTTTAAGAACGGCCAGCGCGTGACCACGCCGGCGACTATGGATATCGTGCGCGAGGTGCTGGGCGGCAAGGTTAACCAGGAGCTGGTTGCTGCCATCAACCACCACGGCAACCTGGCCGTGGGCGTGTCGGGCAGCGATGCCGGCACGCTCATCGCCGAGCCGCTCGACCCCGAGCTCGGTCTCGTGGGCAAAGTGACGCACGTCAACACCGACTATATCGAGCGCTTACTTGATAGCGAGTACATCCCCGTCATCGCTACCGTCGCGGCGGGGGAGGACGGCGGGTTCTTCAACATCAACGCCGACACCGCCGCCGGTGCCGTTGCCGCGGCGCTCCACGCGCATAAGGCGATCTTTTTAACCGATGTCGATGGCCTGTACAAGGACTTTAGCGACAAGGACTCGCTTATCTCCAACCTAACGCTCGACGAGGTCAACGAAATGCTCTACGGCGGCGAGGTCGATAAGGGCATGATTCCCAAGCTGCGCGCGGCCGTCGATGCGCTTACCGGCGGCGTATTTCGTGCCCACATCATTAACGGTACTACGCCGCATTCGCTGCTCCTGGAGCTGCTGACCGATGCCGGCGTCGGCACCGTGATCCATTCCACCGAGACGGCTTACGAGTTCGATACGCATCCGCATCCGCTTTCGACGTTTGCTGCGCGTCTGACCGAGAACCTCGACGAGGTCGAGAAGCTTCAGACGGTCTAGCTGACCCGCAGCCGCCCCATTCCTGCATCCATAGCCCCGCGCCGTCCGGCGCTCAACGAAAGGCATCCCATGTCACTTGCAGCTCAGCAATCGCTTGAATCCCATTACGTTATGCATACCTTTCGCCGCTCTCCGGTCGAGTTTGTCGAGGGTCACGGCATGAAGCTCACCGGCGACGATGGCCGTAAGTACCTCGACTTTCTTGCCGGCATCGGCGTGTGCAGCCTAGGTCATGGCGACCCGGCTGTGCTCTCGGCGCTCGAGGCACAGACCAAAAAGCTCATGCATGTCTCCAATTACTTCTACATTGAGCAGCGCGGACAGGTCGCGGCACTGCTGTCCAAGCTTGCTAACGACGACGTAGATGGTGCGCGCGTGCTTGCCGATGCCATTGCCGCCGGCGATGAGACCACGGCAGCTGCTCTTGGTGCCCCGGCTGCGGATGAGCAGGTTTGGGAGACCTTCTTTGCCAACTCTGGCGCCGAGGCCAACGAGGGCTCGATGAAGCTCGCGCGCCTGTACGCCAAGCGTGC
>URRT01000164.1 GCA_900550355.1 uncultured Collinsella sp. | reverse complement strand
TCTCAAAACAAGGCAGGCACCCCGGCCCTCGTCCGTGAACTCTTCCGCTGGGCGAGCTATAGACGCCGCGCACCGATGCGGTAAAGCGGTGGCTTGAAATTGGTGCTATATTCGGCTTGAGTTGTTTAATGCTAGTACGGGAGGCTGATATGGGGCTGTTCAAGAAGAAAAACCCGCAGGATGCCTTTGATCCCGATGTGTTTACCATCACGGATACGATTTTGGACCCACCGCGGTTTACGTTTTTGCCGGCTATCTACCAGGATGCCACGCGCCGCAAGTGGGCCGTGCATCAGCGCGGCGGCGAGCCGAAGATTTTTGACTATGCGGACGTGTTGCAGTGCGAAGTGGCCGAGGCGGGCGATCCGGAGGCCGAAGAAGCGGTCTCTAAACAGGAATTTGCCCAGCGTATCCTGGCAAATCCTGCCAAGGCAGCAAAAATAAATGCTGCCAAGCGTAATATGTGTCTTGGTATGGGCGTTGTTGTGGCGGTTCAGACGGGAAAAGACGAGGTTTCCAAATTAGAGATTCCCGTTATGACCGACGAAGTCAAACGCGATTCAAGTCTATATAAGTCGTATCGGAATGTCGCCGAGAAGATCAAGGCCGAATTTGATGCCATGGGAGGGCTGGCCTAATTTTGGCGGCATACGTTTCTGAATGAGGAGTCTGTGCAATGGCAGGCGAATCTTATGCAATTCCCCCCAAAGATCGTGCTGTTGAGGGAATTCTTTGGTATATCCAGCACCACCAGCTTGCCGGCGGCGATCGCCTGCCGGCTGAGCGCGTGCTGTGCGAAGAGATTGGCGTTTCGCGTACGGCGTTGCGCGCCGGTATCACGCGGCTCATCTCGTGTGGAACGCTCGAGAGCCGTCGCGGATCGGGTACGTATGTGTGTCCTCCCAAGCCGCTGAACATCTTCCAGGAAACGTATAACTTTTCCGATGCTGTGCGGACTGCCGGCCTGCACCCCTCTTCTCGTCTGGTTTCCACCGGGACCATCGAGGCGGATGAGGCGCTTGCCGACAAGCTTGGGGTGGCTGTGGGCGCTCCTTTACTCCGCATGCAGCGCATTCGACTTATAGAGGGCGAGCCGGCGTCAATCGAGACCGCTCACGTTAACCTGTCCCTGTGCCCCGCGCTTCCCGAGCACGATTTTGAGTGTGAGAGCCTTTACGATGTCTTGCTCAAAGAAGGTGGCGTGCGTGTTGAGCATGGACGTGAGCATATCTCCATCTCGCGTTTGAACGCCGAAGAGGCCGAGCTGCTCCAGCAAGAAGAGGGAACGCCGGTGTTCTATGAGAGCTCGATCGAATTTGATAAGGACATGCGTTTTGTGGAGCATTGCAAATCGGTGATTTTGCCCACAAAGTTCCGCTTTGCCGATAACGGCGAAGAGAACGGCATGAGGAGCGTGGCAGGTGAACAATGGCTGAAACAGTAGATGCCACCCCGGTTTATATGCGCATTCGACGCCGCATCGAGGAACGTATCGAGCGCGGTATATATCCCACGGGTTCCATGATTCCGTCCGAAAAAGACCTTGCCGAGGAATTTGGTACGACACGCTTGACCATCCGAAGCGCTGTCGATGAGCTGGTTCGGCGCGGGCAGATTCGCCGTGTTCGGGGAAAAGGTGCCTTTGTGGCGCAGAAAGTACCTGCTTTTTTTGAACGCACGGTCGGTTTCCGTGAATCGGTCCGTGCTTCGGGCGGCGAGCCGTCCGTCCGTATTCTCGCGCGTTCCAAGCGTTATGCGGGGCCATATTACGCCGACCTGTTTGGCATCGCCGAGGACGACCTGCTCTATTCCGTTCGACGCCTGAACTGCATAAACGGTAGCCCCGTATCGATTGAGACGGCGCTGATTCCCTGCCTGCTGTTCCCAACCATCGAAGATATTGACGTGTCGGTCTTCAGTTTGTACGAGACCTATGAGATGCTGGGCCGAAAGCCAGTCATGGCACAGGAAAAGCTCGATATCGAAGCGCTGGGCGCACGAGATGCCGGCCTCCTTGGACTGGAACAGGGCGATCTTGTTTTGCTTTTGGAATGCGTGAGCTATGACGCGAGCGGTCAGGCTATCGAGTATGTAAAGTCCTTCAATCGTGGCGATACGGGCGGCTACACCTATACGTACTAGCTGGTATTCTGTGAATAACGGCTGGGAAACTAACCAGTTTTGATCGTTGGGTCAGCTGTATATACAACCTTACAGGGCTCAAAATCGACCGTTCGCCGATGGGGATAAATTAATCGACAAAGAGGTATCAAAAAGCCGTAACCTGTAACTGTGATTGGTATCAAATACTAATGATTTGTTACGAGGTGAGACGATGAAGATGCTCGATTACGTTCAGCTTGCCCATGTGCGTATGGGGGAGAACCTCGAGCGTTCGTCTGAGCTGGTAGCGCAGCTCGTTGATATTTTCCAGTCCGGTTCTTTTGACGCGCTGCGCATCGTTGCTTCGGGTTCGTCGCGCCATGCCGCCGATTGCGCCCGCGATTACCTGCAAGATGCCCTGCAAATGCAGGTGTCCGTTGTGACGCCCGAGGCCTTCGTCGATTTTGAACACACCTATCCGCAGCATGTGCTCAACATTGCCGTTTCGCAGAGTGGCTATTCGACCAATACGATTGCGGCGCTCGATTACATGCGCGCACACGATATGGCTGCAGTTGCGCTCACGGCGAACGTCGAGGCACCCATCAAGGAACACGCTGACATCGTTCTTGACTACGGTGTGGGCGTCGAGTCGGTGGACTTTGTGACTCTGGGCGTCGAGGTGCTCGTTGAGTACCTGGTGCTCTTTGGCATTTACGGCGGTCAGGCGCGCGGAACGATTGACGCCAAGGGCGTTGCCCAGCGTCTTGACGACCTGCGCGAGGCTATCCATGCCAATGCCGTGATGTGCAAGACCGCCGAGGCATATGTCCAAGACCACATGCTCGAGCTTTCTGAGCACACGCCCGCCATGGTCGTCGGCAACGGCCCCAACTATGGCGTTGCCGAAGAGGCGGCCCTCAAGCTGAGCGAGACCATCAAGATTCCTGCCATGCATCACGAAGGCGAGGAGTTCGTCCACGGTCCCGAGATGCAGATCGTTCCGGGCTATCTGGTGTTTATCGTCGACGATCCGCAGGGGTCGGAGCGTCTTGCGAATATCGCTGATGCGCTATCGAACGTTACGACAAAAACGGTGCTGCTCACGGCCCATCCCAAGGGTAGGGCTCACGAGGTTGCGGTGCCTCAGGTGGCTCCGCTGCTCAGCGCAATTCCCAATCTTGTGTTCTTCCAGACGATTGCGGCCATGATAGCCGAGCGTCTGAAGTCATGGGACGTGCACCCGTATCTTGATGCCGTCTCCAAGCAAATGGAGGTCAAGGCAGAGGGCTACGAAGAGTCGGTCAATGCGCTTAAGGCCAAAGCGGCCGAGTGTTACGGAATGTAAGCGGGTTTTGATGCCCGTTGGCATGGGGGATGTGGAGACAACCCCAGAAAGGAGAGACAAATGAAGGAAACCGAGAAGATCGAGATCATGCATTTCGACCAGGAGGGCTATCTCGAGGACGGCAAGGCGCTCTACGAGACCGGCAAGAAGATGACCGCGCTCGCCGACAAGGTCGCCGACGAGGGCTACGACGCCGTGTTCCTGATGGGCGTC
>URRT01000163.1 GCA_900550355.1 uncultured Collinsella sp. | reverse complement strand
GAGCTCGCCGTTGTTGACAGCGGCGAGCAGCTCGGGCGCCACGCCGGTTTCGTCGGCCTCGGAGCGGGCCTCGGCGGAGCGGGCACGCAGCGCCTTGGCCGACGTATCGGCGAGCGGCTCGTACTCCCCCACCGTCATGGCGGCGTTGCCGTTAACGTCGATCACCAGCATGAGCACGCCGTCGCGTGCGGTGTAATCGCCCTCGGCAAGCGACCACTCAACGTGCTGTTTGGCCCAGCTGAGCATGTTATGGGTAAGCGGCTCGCCCTGCACCAGGCGCTCGGACAGCGCACGAATGTGGCGGTTGAGCATGGGCACCTTTTTGTTGGACATGCGCCAGCGGCAGATAAGCGCGGGCTTGTCGAGCGTGAACTTCTCGACCGCCTCCTGATTGGCGCAAAAGTCCTCGTACGCACGCTGATCCTCGGCATTGCCAAACAGCTCGGCATCATCAATCTGGGGCATGGTTGTACCTTTCGTGTTAGTCATTCCGTCCTCTTATACCAAAAAGACGGCCCTCCAAACGGAGCAGCCGTCTTTTGCAGAGATTATTTTGACGATATGGTCAGGCGACCGATCAGCTTAATGGGATAGAACAACATCCCATTAAGGGTTTTCCAAGTGCCCGAGATTGCCCCGAAAGAGGAGCGCCGCGTACTAAATGTACGCAAGCGACGGTTTGAGGGGCAAGGTCGGGTGCTTGGGAAAGCCTC
The DNA here is from genome assembly GCA_900550355.1 of uncultured Collinsella sp. Lineage (GTDB taxonomy): Bacteria > Actinomycetota > Coriobacteriia > Coriobacteriales > Coriobacteriaceae > Collinsella. The sequence goes on along the minus strand of URRT01000163.1, from coordinate 2,957 downwards.
TAGTGCCTAAAATGCCTGGCCCCCGTGAAGACCATCGCAATGCCGTGCTCGTTGCAGGCCTGAATGCTCTCGTCATCGCGCTTGGAGCCGCCGGGCTGGATGATGCAGGTCACGCCGTGCGCGGCAAGCACGTCGACGTTGTCGCGGAACGGGAAGAATGCGTCGCTTGCGCAGGCAAAGCCGCCCTTCTCCACGCCCTCACGCTCGCAGAAGTCCTCGGTACGCTCGCAGGCCAGCAGTGCGGAGTCAACGCGGTTGGGCTGACCGGGGCCCATGCCAATGCCGGCCTTGCCCTTGGAGACCAGGATGGCGTTAGACTTGACGCCCTTGCAGACCTTCCAGGCAAACTCGAGCTCGGCCATCTCGGCGTCGGTGGGCTTGCGGTCGGTGGGGAACGTAAAGGTCGCGGGATCCTCGGTCACGTGGTCGACTTCCTGCACCAGCATGCCGCCGTCGATGGAGCGCAGCTCCACCTGGGCGCCGTGGTCCACGCCGCCGGTGGCCAGCACGCGCAGGTTGGGGCGCTTGACCATGCGCTCGAGCGCCTCGGCAGTGTAGCTCGGGGCGATGATAACCTCGACGAACTGCTTGTTCTGATCGGCAAAGTGCTCGACCAGCTCATAAGGAACCTCGCGGTTGCAGGCGATGATGCCGCCAAAGGCGCTCTTGGGATCGCAGGCGAAGGCGCGGTCGTAAGCAGACGTAATGTCCTCGGCAACGGCGGAGCCGCAGGGGTTCTGGTGCTTGAGAATCACGCAGGCCGGCTCGTCGAACTCGCGGACCAGGTTCCAAGCGGCGTCGGCATCCAGATAGTTGTTGTAGCTGAGCGGCTTGCCCTGGATCTGCTCGGAGCCCACGAGCGGGAACTGCGAGCTCGCGGTGTTCTCGCAACCCTCGGCAAAGCGATAGACCGTGGCCTTCTGCTGCGGGTTCTCGCCATAGCGCAGGTCGTCGACCTTCTCCAGCGAGATCTCGAGCTTGGCAGAGGTGTCCGCCACGTCGCTTGCCTGGGCGGCAAGCCAACGGGAGATAGCCGTGTCGTAGGCGGCGGTGGTCTGGTAGACCTTCACCTGCAGGCGACGACGGGTGGAAAGCGTGGTGCAGCCACCGGTCTCGTGCATCTCGGCCAGGACGGCATCATAGTCGGCCGGGTCGGAAATGACGGTAACGCTCGTGGCGTTCTTGGCGGCAGAGCGCAACATGGAGGGACCGCCGATATCGATGTGCTCGATGGCGTCCGCGAAGGTGACCTCGGGGTTGGCGACGGTCTTCTCGAACTCGTACAGGTTGACGACGACCAGGTCGATCAGCTTAATGCCGTGCTGAGCGGCCTCCTGCATGTGCTGCTCGGAATCGCGGCGGGCCAGCAGCGCGCCGTGAACCTTGGGGTGCAGGGTCTTAACGCGGCCGTCCATCATCTCGGGATAGCCCGTGAACTCCTCGATGGGGGTTACGGGAACGCCCGCGTCCTCGATGGCACGAGCCGTGCCGCCCGTAGAGATGATCTCGACGCCAAAGTCATCGACCAGCGTCCGTGCGAAATCGACGACGCCCGTCTTATCGGTAACCGAGATCAACGCGCGTGCGATCTTCACATCAGATCCCATGCAGTCCTCCTGTCTGGTACGCCGCCGTGCTCTGTGAGTCGGTGATACGTCGATCTGCAGCGCTCGCGCAGCGGCATTGAAAATACTGATTCAATGTAGCGCATCGAGCGCATCGATGCACCCCGCAACGGGCGCATGTGCAGAAAAAGTTTGCGAGCAGAGGGGATGGGCACGGCACCGGGCACGGTGAGTTCATGGAACACAGGGGCACCATAATTAGATGCCAATGGCGTGGTAGAACTGTGCTCGATATGCATCCGCAAAAGAAAGAGGCACCATGGTCTCGCGGGTTCTCTACCGACCGTTTGATACCGAAGACTTCGACGCCATCGCGCTGATTCTACAGCAGCTCTGGCATAACAATTCGGATAACGATGAGTACAACCGCCTCGAGGCCGCGTGCGACCTCGCCTATTGCCTTTCGTCGTCGACGTTTTCACAGGTTGCGGTGATTGACGGCGAGGCGCGCGGCATTGCACTTGCACGCGCAGGACAGAACTCCGGCGTCACTATCAACGAGCATTGAATGGATACCGAACGCGCGCTGCTATCGCAGATGCGTGAGCTGGAGCCTGATGCCTGCGCCGAGTATCTCTCGTTTGTGCGCGCAACCATCCGAACCAACAACCGCCTGCTCGAGAGCAGCCCGTTGCCGCACGACAACGAGGTCACGCTGCTTGCCGTGGATCGCGATGTCCATGGCCTGGGCGTTGGCACGGTTCTGCTCGATGCCGCGATCTCGCACCTGTCCTCGCTTGGAGCGACGAGGGCGCACCTGTACACCGACTCCAACTGCTCGTGGAAGTTCTACGAGCTGCACGGCTTTAAGCGCACCGCCACGCACCGCGCCAACCGCGAAGAGCGCCGTCACGACATGCCGCGCGAAAGCTTCCTCTACGAACTCGACCTAACAGCCTAAACCCGGCAGTTAGGGACGTTCCTTTTAATATGAGCAGGACATTGTCAAGAGGCAAAATCGGGCCTGGCCCCAACGATATGGGGTCAGGCCCTCTCCCTATATCAACCCGTCCGCGGCGACCTCGGCGTGTCTTCCCGACGCTCGTCTTTGCAGTTTAATATCCGCCCGCGGCGATCTCTCGCTGGGCAATCCGTTGCTACGGCTGAGGCTTCTTCGTCGAACCGACAGTCTGTGCACGCGTGTGGCGCCCTGGGCGCTCGCAGAAAAGGGACCTGAGGTTCGCCTCAACGGCTTCGGATCAAACCGCTTCCGGGGTGATCGGCTTATGTGCGGGGGACCGGCCCCCTACGCCTCCTCGGCCATGAGGCCGACCGCCCACACCCAGCAGGCGAGCTCGCGCGGCCCGGGCCCCCCCCGCCCTCCGGTCGTTC
>URRT01000162.1 GCA_900550355.1 uncultured Collinsella sp. | reverse complement strand
CCTCGCCGCACGAAGTGCGCAGCGAGGGCTTCTTGCATGTCCGAGGACGCGCCGGGAGGGAACTTGTTCTCTGCCCGGATAGGTAAGACAAATTACGCGACGGTGTAAACCCAGTTGTGCTTGTCCTCGACAGCACCAGACTGGATACCAGTCAGGGTCTCGCGAAGCTTCTTCATCACAGGGCCGATCTCGGTGTATCCAGCCGGGAAGGTCACGGTCTCGTCGGCACCGTAAACCTTGTTGTCGATCTCGCCGACCGGGGAGATGACGGCAGCGGTGCCGCACAGGCCGCACTCCACAAAAGTGCCGGCCTTGACCTCTGCCCACTCGACGGGGCGCTGGTCAACGGTCATGCCCAGGTCCTGTGCAACCTGGACGAGCGAACGACGGGTGATGGAAGGCAGGATGGAGTCGGTGTGCGACTGCGGAACGACGAGCGTGCCGTCCTCCTTCACGAACAGGACGTTGGCGCCACCGGTCTCCTCGACATAGGTGCGCGACTCGGAGTCGAGATACAGGTTCTCGGCATAACCCTCGCGGTGAGCCTCCATCGTAGGCTTGAGGGACATGGCGTAGTTCAGGCCGGCCTTGATGTTACCGGTACCGTGCGGTGCAGCGCGGTCGTACTCGGAAACGCGCAGCTTGACGGGCTTGAGACCACCCTTAAAGTACGGACCGACCGGGGTCACGAGAATACGGAACGTGTACTCAGGAGCGGGAGCCACGCCGATCACGTCACCGGAGCCGATCATAAACGGACGCACGTACAGGGTCGCGCCGGAGCCGAAGGGCGGAACCCAGGCGGCGTTGGCAGAAACGACCTGCTTGACGGCCTCAACGAACTTGTCCTTGGGGAACGGGGGCATCTCCAGACGCTGAGCGGAGTTGTACATACGCTCGGCGTTCATGTCGGGACGGAAGCAAACGATGCTGCCGTCCTCGGCGGTGTAGGCCTTCAGGCCCTCAAAGACCTCCTGGCAGTAATGGAAGATGCCACCGCACTCGGAGACGTGCAGGGTGTGGTCGGTGGTCAGGCCGCCCTCGTCCCACTCGCCATCCTTCCAATGAGCCTCGTAGCTGTAGTCGGTCTTCATGTAGCCAAAGCCGAGGCTACCCCAATCGATATCCTTCTTCTCGACAGTCATATGTCGCTCCTTACATACACAGTTGCATACTCGCGAACTCGCACGCAAGGACCGAGGCCGACCGCGTCGCAACGTCGCACGCCCGGAGCGTAGAGCCGGACGGGACACGCGGGCAACACCAAAGCCCATGGCACGTCGATTCGCATGCACGAGATTGTACTCCCCGCACGCGTCTGATAAAACGCTTTTCTTTAACTAAGTAAAGTATTTTCATTTGAACGAAGCTAAAGAGGCCCGCCACCGTAAGCGGTGACGGGCCTCAACGACACAGTTTGTGCGCTGCCTCGAGCTACGCGTTCTATTTGCCCAGCTTGGCCTTAACCAGGCCGACCACGGTCGGGATAATCGACACGGCAACGATGCCGACAATCAGCAGCTCAAAGTGCTCCTGCACAAAGGGGATGCCACCAAAGAAGTAGCCCAGTAGTGTAAAGAGCGTTGACCAGGTAATGCCACCCAGCACGTTGTAGATGACAAAGTTGCGCCAGTGCATGCCGCCCATGCCGGCGATGAAGGGCACAAAGGTGCGGATAAACGGGAAGAAGCGGCCCAGGAAGATGGCCAGGTGGCCCCATTTATCGAGAAACGCCTCGGACTTCTCGATGCGCTCGGGCGTCATGGCCTTGACCTTGCCCGAAGCGATAATCTTTTTTCCAAAGAAGTGACCGATCATAAAGTTGCACTGGTCGCCCAGGATGGCAGCAGCCCATGCGACGGCCAGCAGGGCCACGATGTTAAAGCCACCGTTATGGGCAAAGAAGCCCGAAGCAAACAGTAGTGAATCGCCAGGGAGAAACGGGAAGAACACCACGCCTGTCTCAATGAAGATAATGAGGAACACGCAGCCGTAGGCCATAAGTGGGCCGGCGGCGATCCAGCTGGCAATCGCGGTGCGCGGGTCTTTGAGCAGCTCGGCGATAAAATTGATGAAACCCATGAAGTAAAACCTCTCAGTTGTGGGCGCGGATACGTCCAAGTTGACCAGTATACGGTTGCGGCGCCCCCTCGTGCGCAACCCCACAAAAGCATGACTCCATTACCAGCAAGTTTGCATAACTGACACCTGTCGTGCAAAGCCGCCAAGATTATTCTTCCTAATCCCTAGCGAATCGCTATACTTTACTGAATCGCATTGCCATGGCACTAAGGGAGGGCGGCCGGTGAGCTTTATCAATACCATTCGCGAGGACATCAAGACCGTCCAGGCGCAGGACCCCGCCGCGCAAAACGGTCTAGTCATCTTCCTTTCCTATCCCGGCCTGCACGCCAAGTGGAACCACGTGCCCGAGCACTGGCTCTGGGAGCACGGTCATCGTTCGCTCGCCCGCGTGCTCTCGCAAATCACCCGTCACATCACCGGCGTCGAGATTCATCCCGCCGCACAGATCGGCAAACATTTCTTTATCGACCACGCCATGGGCGTCGTCATCGGCGAAACCACCATCGTGGGCGACAACTGCGTGCTCTACCAGGGCGTCACGCTTGGCGGCACCGGCAACGAGACCGGCAAGCGCCACCCCACCCTGGGCAACAACGTCACCGTGGGCACGGGCGCCAAGGTGCTCGGCAACATCCGCATCGGCAACAACGTCAAGATCGGCGGCAACTCGGTCGTCGTCAAGGACGTGCCCGACAACTGCACCGTCGTGGGCGTGCCGGGACGCATCATCAAGCGCAACGGCTGCCGCGTGTTCGAGGAGAGCTTCGACGCCAAGCAGCACCGCGAGTACATGCCCGACGCCGCCGCCGAGCAGTCCGCGCTCAACCGTCAAGGCATCACCGAGAACGCCCGCCGCGTCAAGGAACTCGAGCAAGAGGTGGCCGAGCTCAAGGCCCTCGTCGCCAAGCTCGTGGACGAGCGCTAGGAACGCAAGCAGCACAAGATGACATCGGCACCGACGCAAAAGGCGCACCAGGGAATCCATCCCCGGCGCGCCTTATTTCCGATGCGACAAAGGGGCCGTCCCTATGTCGCATTATGCGAACTGGCTTAGGTAGAGGTCGGCGTAGGCGCCCTCGGCAGCCAGCAGCTCCTTGTGCGTACCCTGCTCGATGATATTGCCGTGATCCATGACCAGGATGAGGTCGGCATCGACGATCGTCGACAGGCGGTGCGCGATCACAAAGCTGTTGCGCCCGCGCATGAGCGCGTCCATGGCGCGGCCGATAGCAAGCTCGGTGCGCGTGTCCACGCTCGACGTCGCCTCATCTAGGATGAGAATCGCCGGGTTGTTGAGCAGCACGCGCGCAATGGTCAGCAGCTGGCGCTGGCCCTGGCTAATGCTCTCGGCATCGTTGGCCACCCGCGTGTCATAACCCTGCGGCATGGTGCGCACAAAGAAGTCGACCTGCGCGGCGCGGGCGGCCGCCACGACCTCCTCGCGCGTCGCCTCGGGACAGCCGTAGGCGATGTTCTCGGCAATGGTGCCGTCGAACAGCCAGGCGTCCTGCAGCACCATGCCAAACTGCTGGCGCAGCTCGCCGCGGTCCATGCGGCTCCTGTCCCCACCCGCCGGGGTAATGCGCCCGTGTGTTCGAC
>URRT01000161.1 GCA_900550355.1 uncultured Collinsella sp. | reverse complement strand
CGCCCTGCGCTTTGCAACCATCTTCGCACTGGCGCTGGCGGCGTTCGCCCTGCGCCCGGCCAGTGCCGCGTGGCAGGACGCCTACCTGACCCACGAAAAGCAATACCGCCCGGCAGTGCTGGCCGTGGGGCTGGCGCTCTGCGCGGCGGCGTTCCTGGCGCCCTTCGGGGACCGCTTCAACGCGGGCGTCGCCACGAGCTTTTATAACACCCCCGACTGGTCGGGTACGAGCCGCATCGACTTCACCATGCACATCAACGACTGGGCGTCCAACGCCGGTGCCCAGTACGGTGCGCTGGCGCACAGTCTGCTGAATGGCCGCCTTGACCTTGAAAAGGACCCGCCCGCCGCCATGGCTGAACTGGAAAACCCCTACGACACCGCCGCCCGGCAGGCCGCCGCGCCCGATGCCCTGTGGGATGTGGCCTACTATAACGGACGATATTACGTCTATTTCGGCATCGTGCCCTGCCTTCTGTTCCAGCTTCCGTTTGAGGCGTTGACCGGCATCCGGGACCTGCCGCCCGCACTGCCGATGATTTTGCTTGCCTGGCTGTACATACTTGCCGTCTTTGGCTTTGTGAAGCAGGCTGTGCGCCGCTGGTTCCCGCAGGCAAGCGCCGCAGCCTACCTGCTCACCGCCGCGGGCGCGGACCGGGTGCTGACCATGGACCTGCACGCAGCACAGATCCAGGGCTTCTTTGATATCCCGGTCAACCACCTGTCCGCACTGCCGCTGTTTGGCCAGTACTACAACGCCATGAACTTCGACACCGACAACCTGGTTGTCGTCTCCCCCGACGTGGGCCGCGCCAAGGCCGCCAAGAAGCTGTCCGACATGCTCGGCTGCGACCTGGCCATCGCCCACAAGGGCCGTCCGCGCCACAACGCCGCCGAGGTCATGGGCATCATCGGTGACATCAAGGGCAAGACCTGCATCATCAACGACGACATGATCGACACCGCTGGCACCCTGTGCGCCAACGTCAAGGAGCTCAAGGCTATGGGCGCTGGCGACATCTACGTCTGCGCCACCCACGGCATCTTCTCCGGTCCGGCCATCGAGCGTCTGAACGACGCCCCGATCGTCGAGTGCCTCGTCACCGACGCCATTCCCGTCGAGGTCGGCGGCAAGATCAAGACCATCTCGGTCGCCGAGGAGTTCGCTCAGGCCATCTCCGCCGTTTACCACGAGGAGCCCGTCTCCACGCTCGTCGGCGGCGACTTCGCGCTGTAGTCCAACGCGCATCGCATCATCTTTGATGCTTTTAAAGGGTCGGAAGCTCGCTTCCGGCCCTTTTTCTATCCCTCGCCAACCTTCCCTGGACAATTGGTTCAGATACGTATTTTTTAAAGCCCCAAAGGGCCGTTCGGAGCCTTCTGAGCTCCCCGGCGGATGCCATGCCGCCCAAAGCTCATCGTTTTCGAGTACAACCGCCGCATATTTACCCTCAAATCACCCTCGAAGGCCCTTAGAAACGCCTCGAATGCCCGTCGCCTTATACGTATCTGAACTAACTGTCCAGTAGCTATCGTCAACCTTCGCGGCAGAGCTCAATTTCCTGCAATCCCCTCAACCGATTCCATCGATTTCATAACACCCAGCCGTTCATGGCGCACAGCGCCCCGCTGAGCGAAAAGAACGGTATGGCGGTCGCATTCTGCCGCCAACTTAGTACGTTATAGCTATGACGACCGTGATTTCACATTTCTCCGCCCTCCGCGCAATTCGTCGCGCACGACGGGCGTACTCTGCCCTACCCTGGGACTCCGTTGATAGTGAACAGCAAGCACAGGCCTTGGCTAGCTGCATTCCCAATAATGACGCGATAGACTTTGGCGCACTTTCGATACTCGACGCCTGGAATGAAGATGATTCCGAACTACTCGATCTTCTCGTTTCAAACGAAGACAACAGACGCCCCGACAAGCGACTTCTTCAGCATATTCTCTCCGCTCCGCTTCCTGAAGGTGCAATTATGCACGTCGAGGCCGACATCTACGCAACGTCTCCTGCCATGACAGCCATGCTTTGTTCTAAAAATGAATCGGTCGCCAAAACCTTGATGCTCCTTATGGAGCTGCTCGGAACCTACTCCCTTCCGCCCGAGGCAACCTACCCCATCGCCTATGACGACATCTGGCCCAAGGGCGATAGCTGCGCAGCGACGGGCGATCTTGATTGCCTGGGCGGCCAGTCGGCAGCCAAACAGCAGAACGAAACCCGCTACGAACAGGCGCACTACAAATGCGAGCCCGCCACGACCATCGAAGATCTCGAGGCGGTCGCGCGCTTCGCCAAAAGTAGCTCATACACCTCGTTTCGCACGGCAGTCAAGCTTGCCCGACCCGGATCTGCATCCCCAGCCGAATCCCTAATGTTAGCCGTTCTCGGAGCGCCCATGCGCTTTGGCGGATTCGGATGTTGCAGCCTGCCCATGGGAGGCCTGCTACTCAACTATCGAATCGACTTCGACACTCTTGCGGTTAACATGTCCTCCGGCATCCCTTACGCCATCTGCGACCTATATTGCCCGGCCGCCGGAGTCGACAACGAATACAACGGAATTGGGCATGAGCTTCAAAACGCTCGCATCCACGATGGCAATCGAAATAATGGCCTCAAGGCAATGGGCATCCACGTCCTGGTTATCAATCGCGACCAAATGAAAGACCTTGTTGCACTCGAAGCCTTCGCCCAAACGATGCATCGACTTGCAGGAGTCCGATTCCGATATCGCATCAAGGGCTATCGCAAGCGTCAGGCCGCTTGGCTCAACGCTCTGCGGGCCGGAATCGGCCTTGCGCCGGTCTAAACGGCGAATCACCCGTGCGCCGTCGAACAGGGCTGGACAGTTAGTTCAAATACGTATAAATAGACACATTGAATTAGGCTGTTTTGCAGCTATCTCTATACCATTCGCCCTATTTGAAAGCGGGGTAGACTTCAAAACAGCGTCATATGGACTAACTAAAGTTCCAAAACAACGTATCGGCATTGAATTGAGCAATTCGAGTCCTCAGAACTTATACGTATCTGAACTAACTGTCCACCTCGGATTTTGACGTTCGTCCAAACGCCCCCAAACAACCTCAATTGCCCTCCATTTGACAGCGGCAACAGGGTCGCTCACCATAGCAGGCGACAAATCAACGAAAGGATGAACATGGCAGCTGCACAGCCGCTTAAGATTCGCATGGTTGCCGGACTTGGCAACCCTGGCGATGAGTATGCCGAGACCCGCCACAACGCCGGTTTTAAGGCGATCGACGAGCTGGCCCGTCAGGCCGGCGTCACGTACTGGAAAAACCAAGCAGGCGCCGAGGTCGCGCTCATCAACATCAACGATGCCGAGGAAGAGAACGGCAAGCGCCAGATTGTACTGGTCAAGCCGCAGTCGTACATGAACACCTCGGGCGGGCCCATCTCCAAGCTCTGCCGCGAGTACAAGATCAAGGCCGAGGAGCTGCTCGTCATCCACGACGAGCTCGATATTCCCGCCGGCGACGTGCGTGTTAAGGTGGGCGGAGGCCATGCCGGTCACAACGGCCTGCGCTCCATCATCGACAAGATGGGCAGCCGCGACTTTAGCCGTATCCGCACCGGCATCGGCAACCCTCCCGGCAAGATGGCCGTGGCAGACTACGTGCTCAAGCAGCTGCGCGCCCGCGAAGCCGAGGATTTCCAGGACACCTGCGCCCGCGCCGCAG
>URRT01000160.1 GCA_900550355.1 uncultured Collinsella sp. | reverse complement strand
CGGCCGACGCAGGCTCGAGCGCCAGCGACGAGCCAAAGTCGATCAGGCACAGGTCAAAGGCGCCCTCGGCAAGCTGCCGGTCAAGCGGCAGGCGCGCCGTACGCACCATGATATTAGCGGGCGAGATATCGCGATGGACAAAGCCCTCGCCCACCAGGCTCATACGGCAGAGCAGATCGAACAGGTCGCGACCCAGACGCGCCGCCACAAGCGGCGACAGGCGTCCGGCATCGTCCACGGCGAGTCGCGAACGCAAGCGGGCAAGCGTCTCGCCCTCGACCCATTCCATGACAATTGCAGGCACACCGTCAACCTCGCCCCAGCCATAGAGGCGGGGAAAACCCTTAAGGCCCGAAAGGGCGCGATGGCATTCGTATTCCTCCCGAAACGCCGCCTTGAACTTGGCGACCAGCGCCTCGTGAGCGGCATCGTCGTCGAACTCATCGCTCATCGGCAAGATGAGCTGCTTGAGTGCCACGGCCTCGCCTTGGGCGTTGACGGCACGCGTCACGCGGCCGATACCGCCACGGCGCATGGTGGCATCGTCGGCAAACAGCATCGTAAAACGACGCAGATAGGCAGGCAGTTCGTCCTGACCGAGCGCAATGGCCGGCTCAAACCCGTCGACACGCGCCGGGCGCAGGCCGACCATGGGATCGCGACCGAGCGATTGTGGTGTGGTGGATGCAAGATCGGTCATCATAGGGCAAGCGCCGCCACGTTATTGTTGAAGTTACCGAGCGCGACGTCATCATCGCCGTAATGGCCGACCCATTGACATAGGTTGGTGTAACAGCCCCACAGATTGGCATACTGCTGATACCACTTTGACCGGGGCGAGAATGTCTGACGACCGAACTCGGCTCGAATGACAAACATCTCCCCGACCAAGCTGTCGCACGGCCTGGGATCTCCCGTAGAGTTATAGGTCGAGACCACGTCATTGGCACGAGAAACGTAACTGTCGAGCATGTTGTACTTGGTCACAAGCCAACTGTGAATGCTCTCTTCCTCAGCAGCGGAAAGGCCACCGGAGTTTGCATCGTTGTCAGTGTTGCCGCCCGTCGAGCCGCCGTTTCCAGACCCTCCGGTAGAGGAACCCGCCCCAGAGCCGCCGCCCGAACTCGATGAATCCGAGCCGGAGCCAGAAGTATCCGAGCTACCGGGCTTTCCGGACTGCTGGGCGTCCTGCTCCTTCTGCTGCTCGACCTTATTCACCGTTGCCGCCACACTATTGTTGGACAACCGATCGATGATCTTGGTGTTGGTGAGCACGATGGTTTTGCCATTGGCAAGCGTGACTTCGTTGTCCGGGGCCTCGGCGCCGTCCGCATCGTCGGTGCCAAACACAATATGAGCGACCACACTTGCCCAAGCATATCCAGTCGTGGTGCCCAGATCACTTTTGACCTCATGCCCCACGCGCGGTTCGCGTGCGGCATGCGCCTGCATCATGGACGGCACGGTCATACCATAGGCAGAAACGCCAGCTATGACCAGCACCAGCGAGCAAGACAGCAGCGCGTACGCCCGCGGCGCCAAGCCCAGTCGGCGTCGCATGCGCACCGCGGCGCCGCGCTTTGTCTGAGTGCCACCGGGCCGCATGCGTTCTCCTCCAACAAAAACACGCCGCTCAGAAGCGGCGCATTCATTCAAATCCATATTTGAGTGTATCAGCGAACCCAAAAGGTTGCGCAACGAATGGGCAAATTAAGGATGCGAGCGAAAGCATCCATGCGATAAGCGGACACGAAGCATCTTTGTTGCACAACAAACTCACAGTCGCACGGGGAAATTATGACTACCCCGTGCGTCGCGAGGAAAACATACAGCAGGAGCAGGCTCGCCACCTAAATCGCACGACGGGCCTCGATGGCGCGGCCAAGTGTAAGCTCGTCGGCATACTCCAGGTCGCCGCCCACGGGCAGGCCGCTCGCCAGACGCGACACCTCGACGCCCAGCGGCTTGATAGTGCGGGCCAGGTAGCTCGCCGTGGTCTCGCCCTCGATGTTGGGGTTGGTGGCGATGATGACCTCATGGATATCCTCGTGGCCCAGACGCGCCAGCAGCTCGCGGATGTGCAACTGCTCGGGACCAATCTTGTCCATGGGGCTGATCACGCCGCCCAGCACATGGTACAGGCCATGGTAGCTGCCCGTGCGCTCGATTGCCTGGACGTCGCGCGGCTCGCCCACCACGCAAATGCGAGTGGTATCGCGCATCGGGTCCTGGCAGATGGAGCACTCGTCGGCCGTGGCGTAGTTAAAGCAGCGGCTGCAAAAGTGGACCTCCTGCTTGACCTCCAGGATGGCCTCGGCCAGGCGGCGGGCCTCCTCGGCATCGGCCTCGAGCAGGTAATAGGCGATGCGCTGGGCCGACTTGGGACCAATGCCCGGCAGACGGCCCAGCTCATCGAGCAGTTTTTGCAGACTGTGATTCGCACTCATATATATGCGTGTCTTAGAACGGCATGCCCGGGATGTTGAGGCCGCCGGTGATGGCGCCCATCTGCTTGTTGGCGAGCTCGTTGACGCCGCGGACGGCCTCGTTGACGGCAGCCATGATCATGTCCTGCAGCATATCGACGTCCTCGGGGTCGAGGGCATCGGGGTCAATAGTGAGGTTGACGAGCTCCATCTCGCCGTTAACGGTCACCTTGACCATGCCGCCGCCGGCAGAGGCGTCGACGGTCTGGGACTTGAGGTTCTCCTGCGCGGCGGCAAGCTGCTCCTGCATCTTGCGAGCCTGCTTCATCATCTGCTGCATGTTCATACCGGCCATGATGGCTCCTTTACGTGCGGCCGCACGCCGAGCTGCAAGGGCAGTCGGAGCACGGCAGGACTTTCAAACTCAAAAATCGTACCACGGCGCGGGGCAAGCAAGCGGGGCGGACACACTACCTCAGTCGATATACATGTCCTGGAGTGCAAGCCGCACTCAAAGATTATGCGAAGTTGAATAATTCGCATCTGCATAATATTGAAAGCTAAATCTTGTAGAGCCGGAATCCGACATTTTCTGCGTACCACTAAACGGCTAAATGCCGAGCCACTACTCGAGGCGGTACGCATGACGGCGGGGTATAATTTGATTGCCATAGATAGCAATTTGGAGGTGCCCCATGAATGCCCCTGACGCGCTCCAAAACATCCGCTCAAAACACCCCGTCGCATATGTGGTTCTCTATCTCTTTGTCGGCTGGGCATTGCTGGTTGTCATCACCCATGCTATAGCCTTTGGAGCAGAACTGCTGGTAGCCAGCTCGGATAAGCCCGTTGTCAAATGGGAGGCAACCGACGAGTGCGTCGACGGAACCCGAACCGTTTACTACAACAGCCCGTCCCTCTACCAAGAGTTCAAGGTCAAGATAAAGGACTCCAAGATTGTCGATGCCGAACCAGGCGCTTTCTTGACAATCGGAGCAACCCTCAACGCCGAGCAAGTCGAGTACACGGACAGCTATGCGGCGTATCGTATCGACCTCAGCATCCTAGGCCGACCGTCGCGTACCTGTCTGCTCGAATGCGATATACGCGGCACCACGTTGCACATGTCCGAAATACAGATGCGCCCGGACAAAGAGACCTCTTCTTGAGCAGTATACCCGCCCGTACAGCTACTCCACCGGCTTGAAGATGGTGGCCTGACCGAAGACGCTGCGGATGAGGTCTTTGGCCTCGTCCTCGGTCTGCGGGATGCTCGGGGCTGCGCCCTGGTGGCCGAAGGGGCTA
>URRT01000159.1 GCA_900550355.1 uncultured Collinsella sp. | reverse complement strand
CTGCCGTAAAGGTGGTGCTGTCGTCGCTGACGATGAAGATGATCTTACCCTTAATGCCAAAGTCGCCGATCTCGCTAAAGAGCACGTAGGGCTCCTTGTTAAAGCCCGAGATGGGTGAAACGGCGGCCTTGGTGGCACAGGTGAGCTCGTCTGCCAGCGCATCGAGCGAGTCCCACTTTGACGTGTCCTTCACCGCGACGGGAACGGCAACGCGTCCAAAGGGCATGAGGTGCACGAGCGTGTTCTTGGAGATATTGGAGTTGGGGACGATGATGGTCTGACCGCAGGCGTCCTCGATGGTCGTGTGGCGCCAGGTGATGTCCTGTACCACGCCCGAAACGCCGCCGACTTCGATATTGTCGCCGGGTTTGATGATGCCCATAAACGTCACCTGCATGCCGCCGATGAGGTTTGACAGCGTGTCCTGAAAACCCAGCGAGATGGCGATGCCGCCGACGCCAAGAGCCGCAACGAGGGCATTTGCGTTAATGCCAAAGCAGTTGTCGAGGATAAAGCTGCCGCCGATCATCCAAATGACAGCACGCGCGATGTTGATGAAGATGCTCGATGCGGGAAGCGGGTTGTCGTCACGGTTGAGTAGGTGGTGCAGGGTCTTGGATGCCACCTTGGCGGCGACGGCGGTGCCAAGGGCCAGGACGGCGGCCCAAATGATGTTGTGGACCCACCGTTGCGAAAAGAAGTGAAGAATCGGCTCAAACAATTCCATGTAGGGGGAACCTCCTAAAGATACGTCCATCCATGATACCCACCAAGAAGCCCGTCCGATCACCTCGGACGGGCCGATAACTTGAGATGGGGTGGCCGCGGTGGCGTAAGCTGGGGCTCCGGTGAGCACGCCGGCAAGGAGTGCGGTGGTCAAGGCAAGACGGGGAAGAGAGCTTCTCGTGGCAGTTTCCTTAGTCCTTAACAAAAACCACCACAAAGGTGCCTGTCCCCTTTGTGGTGGTTTTCTAAGTCGTTAGCTCAGCAGCATGCGGTCGTTGGCGAGCTCGCCGCCCGAGACCTCCTCGAACTTCTGCAGCAGGTCGGCTACGGTGAGCGACTTCTTCTCATCGCCCGCCACGTCGTAGATCACGTGGCCCTCGTGCATCATGATCAGACGGTTGCCCAGACGGATGGCGTCGTTCATGTTGTGCGTGACCATGAGCGTGGTCAGGTGGTTCTCGTCGACGATCTCCTCGGTCAGGTTGAGCACTTTAGAGGCCGTCTTGGGGTCGAGGGCCGCGGTGTGCTCGTCGAGCAGCAGCAGGCGCGGCCTGGTGAGCGTGGCCATCAGCAGGGTGAGCGCCTGGCGCTGGCCGCCCGAGAGCAGGCCGACCTTGGCGTTGAGACGCGTGTCCAGACCAAGGTCCAGGCGCTTGAGCAGCTCAACGTACTCATCTTTCTCGGCCTTGGTGACGCCCCACGAAAGGCCGCGACGCTGGCCGCGACGCTTGGCGAGGGCCAGGTTCTCGGCGATCTGCATGTCGGCAGCGGTACCGCGCATGGGGTCCTGAAACACGCGGCCCAGGTACTTGGCGCGCTGCGACTCGCTCAGGCGCGAGATGTCGGTGCCGTCGAGCTCAATAACGCCCGAATCGAGCGGGTACACGCCGGCGATCATGTTGAGCAGTGTGGACTTGCCGGCGCCGTTGCCGCCGATCACGGTTACAAAGTCGCCGTCATTCAGGGTGAGGTCGACGCCGGTGAGCGCGCGCTTCTCGGTGACGGTGCCCTTGTTAAAGGTCTTCTTGACGTGCGAGAGCTTAAGCATCTGCCTCATCCCCCTTCGTGTAGGAGCTGCGGAGCTTATAGCGCTCCCAAACTACGGGCACGCACAGGGCCACAGCGACGATCACGGCGGAGAGCAGCTTCATGTCGTTGGCGTCCATGCCCAACTGCAGCACGATGGCGCGGATAAGGAAGTACACCACGGAGCCAAAGACGGCTGAGGCAAGACGGACGCTAAACTGCGTGAGGCCGCCGGGCAGCAGACGGCCGAGCACCTCACCGATAACAATGGCTGCAAGACCGATAACGATGGCACCGGTGCCCATACCAATGTCGGCATACTTTTGGCTCTGGCAGATGAGCGCGCCCGAAAGGCCGATGAGGGCGTTGGAGAGCACGAGGGCGATCATCTTGGTGGAGTTGGTGTTGACGCCCAGAGCGCGGATCATGTACTCGTTGTTGCCGGTGGCGCGCAGCGCCGAGCCGATCTCGGTGCCAAAGAACCAATACAGGATGGCAACGATAGCCACGGCGAGCAGGATGCCCAAGATGATGGCAACGGTGGACTGCGGCAGACCGGTCATATTGCTGACGGCCGAGAACACGGTGCCCTTGGCAAGGATGGGCGTGTTGGACTTGCCCATGATGCGCAGGTTGATGGACCACAGGCTGATCTGGGTGAGGATTCCGGCGAGGATCGCGGGAATCTCAAAGACGGTGGTCAAAATGCCCGTGACGGCACCCGCGATGGCGCCGGCGCACATGCCGGCCAGCGCGGCGAGCAGCGGGTCGACGTTGTTATTGACGATGAGCATAGCGCAGACGCAGCCGCCGAGGGCAAAGCTGCCGTCGCAGGTCATATCGGGAATGTCGAGCAGGCGGAACGTGATAAACACGCCAAGCACCATAATGCCCCAGAGGACGCCCTGCGAAACGGCGCCCTGCAATGCAATGAGCATGCTTCATACCTCCTAGGATAGGGTGGACACGTGAGTCACCATGATAACGGTAACAATGTATAAAAGAGCTGCGGACGGATGTTTTGTCTCATCCGAAACAAGCAGGGCGAACGCCGGTCTTTAGCGTTCGCCCCAAGAACTCAGATATTGAATAACGCGGCTGTGGCGCGCGTGCGGGCCCTAGACGCGTTACCGCACATGGCGCTACTCGTCCAGAGCGGAAAGGTCGATGCCCAGAGCCTCGGCCATCTCGTCGTTCTTGACGACGACCAAGTCCTTGCTCGAGAGATGCTTGATTGGCATATCCTCGGGCTTGGCCTCGCCCTTCAGGATTTTAACGGCCATCTCGCCTGCAGCGTAGCCCAGATCCTCATAGTTGATGGAGAGGGTGAACAGGCCGCCGGCCATGCACATACCCTCCTCGCCAGTCACGAAGGGAAGCTTGTTTTCCTTGCAGATCTGGCCGACCTGCGAGGCACCCGCGGCGATGGTGTTGTCGGTGGGGGAGTACAGCGCGTCGACCTTGCCCACGGCAGACTCGACGACGGACTGAATCTCGTTGGAGCTCGAGACGGTGAAATCGGTGTACTCGAGCCCCAGCTTGTCGAGTTCCTTCTTGGCGGCCTTGATCTGGACGTCGGAGTTGGACTCGGCGGTGCAGTAGAGCAGGCCGACCTTCTTTACGTCGGGCAGGACCTTCTGCATCATCTCGAGTTGCTCGGCGACCGGGGTGAGGTCGGAGGCGCCAGTGACGTTGGTGCCGGGCTTATCGTTGTCCTGGACCAGGCCCGAGGCGGCGTAGTCGGTGATAGCGCAGCCCACGATGGGGATATCGGCGGTGGCGCCAGCGGCGGCCTGCGCGGCGGGCGTAGCGATGGCATAAATCAGGTTGACGTTGTCGCCCACAAACTTGTCGGCAATGGACTTACACGTGGACTGGTCGTTCTGGGCGTTCTTCTGGTCGATCTTGACCTTAAGGCCGCTCTTCTTGATGGCCTTGACAAAGCCGTCGTTGGCGGCGTCGAGTGCGGAGTGCTCGGTGAGCTGCAGAACGCCGATGGTGTAGTC
>URRT01000158.1 GCA_900550355.1 uncultured Collinsella sp. | reverse complement strand
ATGCGAACCTCCAGTCCGGACCGCCCCGCGGTCCAACTTTCTGTCCGCACCCCCATCAGTCCCTATTTCACCGCAACTTTGGAAAGGCACCTTTAGCCATTGGGGACGCGCCGAGCACTGGGGTATCATGGCTTGGTTGATATATCTGCATTTACGCGCCTTGTAGGAAGGGGCTGCGCCCATGGCTTTTGAGCCCGCTCAACATAGCTTCATTACGCTCGAGGGTGTCGATGGCGCCGGTAAATCTACGCAGGCGCGCCTGCTTGCCCGTGCGCTCGACCTTGCCGGCTACCAGGTTGTGACCCTGCGCGAGCCGGGCGGTACCGCCATCAGCGAAAAGATCCGTGCTCTGCTGCTCGACCCCGCCAATACGGCGATGGGCGACACCTGCGAGTTGTTGCTCTACGAGGCCGCGCGCGCCCAGTTGGTGCACGAGGTCATCGCCCCCGCGCTCGCAGCCGGCAAGGTGGTCCTGTGCGATCGCTTCTACGATTCCACGACCTGCTACCAGGCGTTTGCCGACGGCCTCGATCGCCAGATGGTGCGCGATGCCAACAACCTGGCCGTCGCGGGAACGCACCCGGCGCTCACGCTCGTCTATCACATCACGCCCGAGCAGGCGGCGCTGCGCATGGCCGCCCGTGGTGCGGCAGACCGCATGGAGGCCAAGGGTATGGCCTTCCAAGAGCGTGTTTACCAGGGATTTTGCGCCATTGCCGCTGAGGAACCAAACCGCGTAAAGCTCATCGACGCGACCGCGTCCATCGAGGACGTCTTCGCGCAGACGGTTGAGCAGGTTTGCGCCTACGGCCTCCACATTTCCCAGGATGCCGTCGCTGCCGCGCTAGCCCAGGAGGCCGAGTAATATGGCCCCCGCTCAGGCAAGCCTGCTGGCCAAGCTCGACACCCAACAGCGCGTGCGCGACTTTTTGACCAACGCCATCGCAAGCGGCCGCGCATCGCACGCCTACCTGTTCTTGGGCGCGCTCGGCGCGGGCAAGCTCGACGCCGCGTGGGCGCTCGCCCAAGCCTTCCTGTGCGAGCAGGACGGCTGCGGCTCATGCGATGGCTGCGTGCGCGTCGCCCGCCATACGCACCCCGATGTGCACTATTACACGCCCGAGAGCGCCACGGGCTACCTCATCGCCCAGACCCGCGAGCTGCTCGACGACGTGCCGCTGGCGCCCATCCGTGCCAAGGCCAAGGTCTACATCATCGACCGTGCCGAGCAGCTGCGCGCCAACACCGCCAACGCACTGCTCAAAACGCTCGAGGAGCCGCCCGAGGGCGTTATGTTTATCTTGCTGGGCACCTCGGCAGACGTGATGTTGCCCACTATCGTGAGCCGCTGCCAGTGCGTGCCGTTTCGGCTGGTATCGCCCGCCGTCGCCGCGCAGGCCGTGAGCCGCGCCACCGGTCAGGACCCTGCGCGTTGCCGCATGGCGGTCGCCGCGTGGCATCGAGTTCCTCAAGAGCGCTGAGCGCCAGGACGCCCGCCGTCAGATGGTTCGCGCCATCGATTCGCTTATCGCCGCCGACGAGGCCGACGTGCTCAGCCGCGCCAAGTCGCTCATCGTCGCCGTTAAGGCGCCGCTCGCCGAGGTCAAGTCCACGCAGGAAAAGGTGCTCGAGCAAAACGCCGACTACCTGTCGCGTGGAGCATTGAAGCAGCTTGAGGACCGCAACAAGCGCGAACTCAACGCGCGCGAGCGTTCGGGTATCATGGAAGCGCTGGCGAGCGCGCGGACGCTCATGCGCGACGTGCTGCTGACGCTTCAGGACGAGGCGGCCGACGTGGTGAACGAAGACGTGCGCGACACGATCGGTCGGCTTGCCGCCGCGACCAATGTTGCGGGTGCCACCCGGGCGCTCGAGGCAGTCGCGACCGCCGAGCGCAACATCGCCAGAAACGTTACTCCCCAGCTGGCCATCGAGGTCATGCTGTTCGATATCAGGAAGGCACTGAAATGCCGTTAGTCGTACCCGTTAAGTTTACCTACGCCTCGCGCGACCTGTGGTTCGATCCGCAGGATCTGGATATCCTCGAGGCCGATTATGCCATTTGCTCCACCGAGCGCGGAACCGAGATCGGCCTGGTCACTGCCGATCCCTTTGAGGTGCCGCAAGATGAGATCGGTCAGCCGCTCAAGCCCGTGCTGCGTGTGGCGAGCGACATCGACCTGCAGCTTGCCGACGATCTGGCCATTCAGGGCGACGAGGCCATGGTCGACTTCCGCCGCCTGGTCAAGGAGCTCGACCTCGAGATGAAGCCGGTCGGCGTCGAGTACCTGTTTGGCGGCGAGAAGGCCGTGTTCTACTTTGCGGCCGAGGAGCGCGTCGATTTTCGTCAGCTCGTCAAGGACCTGTCCTCGACGCTGCACATTCGCGTCGACATGCGCCAGATCGGCGTGCGCGACGAGACCCGCCTGGTGGGCGGCTATGCCCAATGCGGACAGGAGCTCTGCTGCACGCGCTTTGGCGGACAGTTTGAGCCCGTCTCGATTCGCATGGCAAAAGAGCAGGACCTACCGCTCAACTCGTCCAAGATCAGCGGCGTATGCGGCCGCCTGATGTGCTGCCTGCGCTATGAGTTCGAGGCGTACAAGGACTTTAAGAGCCGTGCGCCCAAAAAGAAGACGCTCATCGATACGCCGCTTGGCAAGGCGCGTATTCAGGAGTATGACACGCCGCGTGAGCAGCTGGTGCTGCGCCTGGAGAACGGTAAAGTCTTTAAGGTCAACCTGGCCGATATGACGTGCTCGGAGGGCTGCAAAAAGAAGGCCGCCGAGCAGGGCTGCAGCTGCCGCCCCGACTGCGTGACGCGCGACGTGCTCGAGCGCATCGAGTCGCCCGAGATGCGCCTGGCGCTCATGGAGCTCGACCGCGAGAACGGCGTCGATGTGGGCGATGGCCTGTCGAGTGCCGACCGTCTGGCCGGCACGTCGATGCCCAAGCGCCGTCGTCGCGATGCTGAATCCGATGCTCGCGCCGGTCAGGGTCAGGGCGAGGGCCGTGGCCGCGGAAAGGGCCGCGGTAAGGCCGAGACACCCGAGGCCGAGGGGGCGGCCGATGGCCGTCGCCGTCGCAAGCGCGCGGGCTCGGGCGATGCTACCGAGGTTGCAGCCGCGGGCAAGAACGCCTCTCGCGAGCGCGAGGTTCAGCAGCCCCAGCAGCAGAATCGCGGCGGCGGCATGAACCCCACACGTCGCCGCCGCCGTCATCTGTCGAGCGAGGAGCGCGAGGACGCCTTCCGCGCCGCAGCTGCTCGCGAGGCCGGTGCCGCTTCCAAGGGCGCCTCGGCCTCCGATGCGCCTGTCGACAAGGGCGGCAAGCCACGTGGCGAGGAGGAGCGCGCGCCGCGTCCGCGCCGTCGCCATTCCTCGGGCGCGCAGCAGAAGCCCTCAGTGCCCTCCGTGGCCGATCAGGTCTCGGATGGCGAGGTCAAGGTCACGCGCCGTCGTCCCGGAAGGCGTCCGGGGGGCGCCTGCCAAGGCTTCGCATGGCGCCGCTCGTGACGAGCGCGAGCCGCGCGGTGGCGAGGGCTCGGCCGACCAGGGTCAAAAGCGCCGTCGCCGTCGTCGTTCCCGCAAGCCGCGCCAGGATGGTGGCGAGGGCTCGACCCCGTCTTCGTCCGCACCACAACCGCCCGCCGGCGAATAACGCCCGCGAGCGGATTTAACCCGCCTTGCCCCGAGCGCATCGGGGTATCATAGCGCCGAATCAACAACCCTCCCTGCGATCGAGCGTAGGGAGGGTTGTGTCTTGAAGAGCCATCTGAACATATTGAGCCGTCTGCAGAG
>URRT01000157.1 GCA_900550355.1 uncultured Collinsella sp. | reverse complement strand
ATTAATGGATGGAAACGGGTGTTCTATCGGGACACACATTTTGTCCTATAAGCCCATATTTATGGTGTTGCAAAGCAACCTGACCCCATTGCACCAAAAAGGGCGCCGACCATTGCGGTCGACGCCCTTTCTTATTGGCGGTTATAAGCCCCAGCGATTATTTGTTGACCTGGCCGGCGCGGACGGCAGCCTTCTTGCGGTCGGTGGCGTTGAGCAGACGCTTGCGCAGGCGGATGTTCTTGGGAGTGATCTCCACCAGCTCGTCGTCGGCGATGTACTCCAGCGCCTCTTCCAGAGAGAAGGTGCGAGGCGGCACCAACTGCACGGAGATGTCGGAGGTCGAGGAACGCTGGTTGCCCAGGTTCTTGGTACGGGCGATGTTGACGACCATGTCGCCGGCCTTGCTGCGCTCGCCCACGATCATGCCCTCGTAGCACTCGGTACCCGGCTCGACAAACAGCTGGCCGCGCTCCTGCAGCGTACCCAGGGCGTAGGCAACGGCCTTCTCGGTGGTCATGGAGATCATGGCGCCGTTCTGGCGGTTGCCGATCTCGCCGGCGTAGGGGCCGTACTCCAGGAAGGTGTGGTAGAACACGCCCTCGCCGTGGGTGACGTTCATAATGCGGTTCTTAAGACCCATGATGCCGCGGGTCGGGATCTTAAACTCAAGGTGCGTCACGATGCCCGAGGTGTCCATGCTCGTCATGATGCCGCCGGAGGTGCCAAAGACCTCAACGACCTTGCCCGAGTACTCGTCCGGGCACTCGACAACAGCCTGCTCGACAGGCTCCAGCTTGTTGCCGTTCTCGTCTTTCTTAAACAGAACGCGGGGACGACCAACCTGGAACTCAAAGCCCTCGCGGCGCATGGACTCCATCAGGACGGACAGGTGCAGAATGCCGCGGCCAGAGACCTCGACGCCGCTCTTGTCCTCGAGTTCCTCGATCTTCATGGTCACGTTGTTCTCGGCCTCGTTGAACAGGCGTTCCTTAAGCTGACGGGCACCCACGATGTCGCCGTCACGGCCGACGAGCGGGGAGGTCGAAGCCTCAAAGACGATGGACAGGGTCGGCGGATCGATCTCGATGGGCTCGAGCTCGACGGGGTTCTCGGGGTCGGTGTAGACATCGCCGATATCGGTGCGGTCAATGCCCACGACGGCGGCGATATCGCCGGCGCCGACTTCCTGGCACTCGGTGCGGCCCAGGTAGTCGAAGGTAAAGAGCTGCTTGACGGTAGCGGTGGCGCTGGAGCCGTCGTTCTTCACAACCAGGATCTGATCGCCCTGGTGAATGGTGCCGGAGTACACGCGACCGATACCGATGCGGCCAACGAAGTTGGAGTGGTCGATGGTCACGCACTGCATGGCCAGCGGGGCGTTCTCGTCAACCTCGGGCGCGGGCATGTCGTCGATGATCATATCGAGCAGCGGATACATGTCCATGTTGCCGTCGTTGGGGTCAAGGCGGGCAAAGCCATTCATGGCGCTGGCGTAGACCACGTGCTCCATGGCGAACTCAAGCTGGTCGTCGGTGGCGCCCAGGTCGGCCATAAGGTCCAGGCAGTCGTTGTAGGCCTTCTCGGGGTTGGCGCCCGGACGATCGATTTTGTTGATGACGATCATGATCTTGAGGCCGGTGTCGATAGCGTGACGCAGCACGAAGCGGGTCTGGGGCATGGGGCCCTCAAAGGCATCGACCAGCAGCAGTGCGCCGTCGGCCATACGCAGCACGCGCTCGACCTCGCCGCCAAAGTCGGCGTGGCCCGG
Organism: uncultured Collinsella sp.; assembly: GCA_900550355.1. Taxonomy (GTDB): domain Bacteria; phylum Actinomycetota; class Coriobacteriia; order Coriobacteriales; family Coriobacteriaceae; genus Collinsella. Next base: position 2,044 of record URRT01000157.1, on the reverse strand, counting down.
GGTGTCGATGACGTTGATCTTGACGTCCTTGTATTCGATAGAGATGTTCTTGGCGAGAATCGTGATGCCGCGCTCGCGCTCCTGGTCGTTAGAGTCCAGGACGCGGTCCTCGACCTGCTGGTTGGCACGGAAGGCGTCCGTGGCACGCAGGAGCTTATCAACCATCGTCGTCTTGCCGTGGTCGACGTGGGCGATGATGGCGATGTTCCTCAGATTGTCTACGCGCATGTAGTTCCCCTATCTTCTATCCATATACAAACGGCACGCGTATGCGACCCGCCCAGCGATGCAACGCTCAGCGGGAATATTGAGCCTTTTACCGAAAACTCGTTTATTTTAGCGATTTTAGATGAGAGGGGTTTCCTCACCTGCAGGTTCAGGGTCGCTCCACATAAAACCATCGCCGGCGCCCATGCCCTCATACAGCACATATGCCGAAAAGCCGCTCTCGAGCGTCGTCTCAAAGAAGCTCACGAGCAGAGCGTCGTGATAGCCACCGTCAATCTCAACACAGCCGGTATAGCCGATGGCATAGCGGGCGATACGGCCCAGGCCCTCGTCCTTAAGGCCCATCTTGTGCTCGGAGATAAAGTTGGTGGCAGCCTCCAGGCATGCCTCCTCGCCATCCTCGTCGAGCGCCGCCAGATAGCGGTTGGAAGCAGCGTCCTCGATCGCCACGACTACGCCCGGATTCTCGCCGGCGGCAAGGTCGTCCAAGAACGCACCAATCAGGTCACACACCATGGCGTCGAGCTCGGCGGAGACGTTACCGGCGTCCTGCATATCCTGTGCCATCTCTAGACCTTCCCATCGAATCCGGCGTCGTTACAGTTCTTGTGCCTCGGCAGCGATCTTGGCGGCAGCGTCGCGGGCGCGCGTCATATCCATCGCGCGCTTGTCGAGCACCTTGATCTGGTTGGTCAGCATTACCGCATCGACCACACCCCAGATTACCAAGCCTGTTGAAATCGAAAACCCAAGCGCACCAACTGTACCACGAAGACGAGAACAGATTACCGCGACAAGGGCGGAGATGATAACCATCTTGATATAGGAGCCGCGGCGCTCGCGAAGCGTGCGGGCCTGCGTCACATAGGCGATGCGAGCCGCCTCGGATGCCTCCGAGCGCATCTGGGCTTCACGCGCGATGGCGGCCGCTTCAGCCGATACGCGGGTACCCATCAGCGACCTCTCCGCTCGCGTGCCAGACATTTAGAAATCATCGGGGGAGAGCGTATGGACGAACTCGTCGAACTTCTCGAACTCCTGCTCGTCGTCAACTTCCTCGGCATGGGCAGAAACGGTACCCAGGCGATTCATGATGTCGTCCTCCACGAACATGGGGGCATTACTGCGCACGGCAAGGGCAATGGCGTCACTGGGGCGGGCGTCAATCTTGCGCTCGTCACCATCGACCAGCACGACAATCGTCGCATAGAACACCGGCGGCTCGGCACGAACGATCTCGATGCGCTCGAGCTTGGCGCCCAGGGCGTCGGCGGTGTCAAGCAGCAGGTCATGCGTTATCGGGCGCTCGGCGCGACCGCTATCGATGCCACGGCTAATGGCCGCGGCCTCAAACGAGCCGGTCTGAATGGAAAGCGAACGCAGGGGCGCCGGCGAATCCGACTTGCCGCAGCGCTCGCGAAGCACGATAAGCGATGGCACGGGACCGGCGGCCATGACGATGGTCTCTATGTCGACACGAACCATGGAACACCTCCGGTACGTAGCGGTTAACACACGGCAGGGTCGCCGCATTGAATAGCTATACTACCCAATCTTTCGCCCAGCACACAAAATCAAAGCAGTTAATTTGGGACGGGGCTATTTTGACTACTTTTAGTTGGATAAGAAAAAAGCCCCGAGGCAATGCCCCAGGGCTCTTAACGTTTTGATGGTGGACCTGACAAGATTCGAACTTGTGACCTCCCGGTTATCAGCCGGACGCTCTAACCAACTGAGCTACAGGTCCATCATGGTGGAGGTTAGGGGGATCGAACCCCTGACCTCAGGCTTGCAAAGCCCGCGCTCTCCCAGCTGA
>URRT01000156.1 GCA_900550355.1 uncultured Collinsella sp. | reverse complement strand
CAACGCCGCAGGTAGAGGACGGACAGCGAGCGACGTCCAGGGCGAACAAGTTGGCATGAAAAAGGCGAGGCATTGACCTTCTGGTCATGCCTCGCCTTTTGAATGACAAATTGTCGCCCTGGGCGGCGCGCAGCGTCGGCCGGTTACGGCGTTTGGTAAAACGCCGTAACCTAGAGATCCCCGCCTGCGCCCAAAAGTTTGCGCATGACCTGTTCAGGGTTAACCGAGCCGTCGCGCGGGGCCAGGGCAGTGATCTTCTTCTGCATCTTGTACTCGTGCAGCTCGTCCTCGAGCTGGCGCACGCGGGCACGGAGCTTTTCGTTCTCGCGCTCACGCTCCTCGGCGCGCTCCTTCATATCGAGGATACGCACCACGCCGGCAAGGTTGATGCCCTCGTCAGTCAGCTGGTTGATGAGCTCCAGGCGCTCGATATCGGCACGCGAATACAGGCGCGTATTGCCGCCCGAGCGCTGGGGGTTCACCAGGCCCTTGGACTCGTAGACGCGCAGAGTCTGCGGATGCATGCCGGTCAGCTCGGCCGCCACGCTGATCATGTACAGCGGTTTGTTCCTATTGTCCTCGGCCATGCTACCTGACCCCTTTCCGTCTCGTTATCGTCCATCATAAGCCTGCGGGCGTGGGCGTGCGCCGCGACCGCCCTAGTACGTCGCCTTGTAACGGTTGACCTTCTCGCGATAGTCGCGCGTGTCGGCCTCGCGCAGCTTGGTCATGGCATCGCGCTCGTCGTCCGACAGGTTCGTGGGAACCTGCACCTTGATCTCGACGAGCAGCGCACCCGTACGGCCACGGTGCTTAACGTCGGGCGCCCCCATCTCCTTAAAGCGGAACTTCTTGCCCGTCTGGGTACCCGCGGGCACTTTCAAACGGACCGTCGCACCGCCGGGCGTGGGCACGTCCACCGTGCAGCCGAGCGCCGCCTCGTAGACCGAGACCGGTACCTCCATGGTCACATCGGCGCCCTTGCGCTTAAACAGCGGGTGCTCCTCCACATGCGTGGTCACGACCAGGTCGCCGCGCTCGCCACCCGCAACGCCATACTCGCCGCGACGCTTGTAGCGTAGCTTGCCGCCGTCGACCGCACCCGCAGGCACCGAGACCGTGATGGTCTGCTGCTCGCCCGTCGAGGGAATGCGATAGGTGACCTTGTGCGTCACGCCGCGAAACGCGTCCTCGGCCGTCACATCGACGGTCAGCGACAGGTCGCCGCCCTTGCGAGCGCGGCTGCGGCCCGCGCCGGCGCCGGCAGCGCCCGCAGCCCCGGCAAAGCCCGAGCCCCAATCGCTGCCCCAGGCGCCGTTGCCGCTAAAGATGCTGTCGAAGATGTCGCCCCAGCCGCTCGCACCGGCGCCGGCGCCGTAGCCGCCGCCATACGCGCCGCCTGCGCCCGGCATGCCGCCAAACATGAGCATCTGGTCGTACTCTTTACGCTTCTTCTCGTCCGAAAGCGTCTCGTAGGCCTCGCTGATCTCCTTGAACTTGGCCTCGTCGCCGCCAGCATCGGGGTGATATTTTTGCGCGAGCTTGCGAAACGCACTCTTGATCTCTTTGTCGGAGGCGCTCTTGGATACGCCCAGGATGTCATAGAAGGTTTTGCCTGCAGCCATCGTAGCTCCTCTCCTGTTTCATCCGCCGCCCAGCGGGCGGCGGCTCATGCTTTCATATGGCACTAGGTCAGAAAGGGCCCCGGGTGTTGCCCCGGGGCCCTTCTCAATTACTCCTCGGTGCTCTCGGCCGTATCGGCCGCAGCATCCTCGGGCGCCGCTTCGGGCTCCGGTGCGGGGCGCTTCTCGCCACCGTAGGTCACCGTCACCATCGCGGAACGCAGGATGCGGTCCGCCATGCGGTAGCCCTTCTGGTACACGTCGTTGACGGTCTCGTCGTACTGCGACGCGTCCTCGACGCGACCCACGGCCTGGTGCTCGAGCGGATCGAACGCCTCGCCCTTGGGGTCGATGGGCTCAACGCCCTCGTGCGCAAACACATCGAGCAGCTTGGCATGCACCGCGTCGACGCCGTCGACGAACTGCTTAAAGTCGTCGGCAAGCTCCTGGCTGCGGGCATGGTCGATCGCACGCTCGATATCGTCGACCACCGGCAGCAGCGCAGTGACGAGCTTCTCGGTCGCGCGCTCGCGCTCGGCGATACGCTCATTGGCGGTGCGGCGACGGAAGTTCTCCCAGTCGGCCTGCAGACGGGCGGTACGCTCGGTGGCGTCCTTTGCCTTGTCCTCGGCGGCCTTCTGGGCCTCTGCCGCAGCATCGAGCTCGCTGCGCACGTCGGCGAGCTCCTTTTGGGCCTGCTCAAACTTGAGCTTAAAGTCGTTGTCGGCGGCTTCCTCACCGGCGCGGATAGCGGCTTCCACCATCTCGTCCTCGGTCATCGTCGCCTCCTTGTTGGAATCCTCTACCTGGTTCTCGGCAGCCTCGGCGGCCTCGGCCTCGTTGGCCTCGGTATCGTCTGCGGCCTCTACGGGAATCTTCACGTCCTTCTCCTCAGAGTCAACGGGGGCGGCACCAACGGCGACCGCCTCCGTGCGAGCTTTACGGGCGGACATGATTACTTGTCCTCGTCGTCCACAACCTCGTAGTCGGCGTCGACGACGTCATCGTCGGCAGGCTGGGCGCCGGCGGCACCGTCGGTCTGCTGCTGAGCGTCGGCGTAGACAACCTGAGCCAGCTCGTAGGCCACGGACTGCAGGGACTCGCCGGCGGCCTTGATGGCCTCGACGTCAGAGCCCTCGAGCGCCTTCTTGGCGTCGGCGATAGCGGTCTCGGCCTTGGACTTCACGTCGGCGGAAACCTTGTCGCCCAGCTCGTTGAGGGTCTGCTCAGTGGAGTAGCACAGGCTGTCGGTCTGGTTGCGGACCTCGACCTCTTCCTTCTGCTTCTTGTCCTCCTCGGCATGAGCCTCGGCGTCCTTGACCATGCGATCGACTTCGTCGTCGGACAGAGCGGTGGAACCGGAAATGGTGATCTGCTGCTCCTTGCCGGTGCCCTTGTCCTTAGCGGAGACCTTGACGATGCCGTTGGCGTCGATGTCGAAGGTGACCTCGATCTGCGGCACGCCGCGGCGGGCAGCCGGGATGCCGGTCAGCTGGAACTTACCGAGCGACTTGTTGTCGCGGGCAAGCTCGCGCTCGCCCTGGAGCACGTTGATCTCGACGCTGGTCTGGTTGTCGGCAGCGGTGGAGTAGACCTCGGTCTTGGAGGTCGGGATCGTGGTGTTGCGGTCGATCATCTTGGTCATGATGCCGCCCATGGTCTCGACGCCCAGCGACAGCGGGGTAACGTCGAGCAGCAGGATGCCCTCGACGTCGCCGGTGAGCACGCCGCCCTGGACGGCAGCGCCGTCGGCAACGACCTCGTCGGGGTTCACGGACATGTTGGGCTGCTTGCCGGTCATAGTCTTGACGAGCTCCTGGACGGCGGGCATACGGGTGGAGCCGCCGACGAGGATGACCTCGGTCAAATCGGAAAGCTTAAGCTTGGCGTCGCGCAGGGCGTTGGTGACAGGCTGCTTGCAGCGCTCGAGCAGGTCACGGGTGATCTTCTCGAACTCGGCGCGGGTCAGCGTGTAGTTGAGGTGCAGCGGGCCGGACTGGTTCATGGTGATGAACGGCAGGTTGATGGTGGTCTGCTGGGCAGCGGAGAGCTCCTTCTTGGCGTTCTCGGCGGCCTCCTTCAGACGCTGCAGGGCCATGGGGTCCTGACGCAGGTCGACACCGTTCTCCTGCTGGAACTTATCGGCCATCCAGTCGATGACGCGCTGATCCCAGTCGTCGCCGCCCAGGTGGTTGTCGCC
>URRT01000155.1 GCA_900550355.1 uncultured Collinsella sp. | reverse complement strand
CTCGTCAAGATGCTCGATCCCAAGTACAACCCCGAGCACTTCGAGGACGCCCGCTTCCTGGGCCGCGGCACCTGCACCGTCAGCCAGATCTTCTACACCAGCCCCAGCCGTTGCGCTGTCGCTGACTCCTGCGCCATCTCCATCGACCGTCGCATGACCGCCGGTGAGACCTGGGAGTCCTGCCTGGACGAGATCCGTAACCTGCCGGCAGCCAAGAAGTACGGCGACGACGTGAAGGTCTCCATGTACATGTACGACCGTCCGTCCTGGACCGGCGAGGTCTACGAGACCGAGGCTTACTTCCCCACGTGGATCAACAAGGAGACCGCTCCGCACGTCAAGGCCCTCGTCGACGCCCATAAGGCTATGTTCGGTGACGAGCGCATCGGCTGCGAGCCCAGCATGGACAAGCGCACCGGTCGTCCGCTGTGCGACAAGTGGACCTTCTCCACGAACTGCGTTTCCATCCAGGGCCGCTACGGCATCCCCTGCGTCGGCTTTGGCCCGGGTGCCGAGTCTCAGGCTCACGCTCCCAACGAGGTCACCTACAAGGACGACCTGGTCACCGCTGCCGCCATGTATGTGGCTGCCCTGAACCTCTACGATCCGAGCCAGGCCGATGGCGATGCCACCGTGTTCCGCGCCGGTCTGACCAACAACAAGATCGACTAGTCCCATTCCTCGATCTTGTTGAGCCGGGGACAGTTTATGCCCCCGGCACCCCCTGTTGACTTGGGGCCCGCGGTCGTTATCTCCCATGCTTCCTCAACGGTAGCGGGTCCTCGTCATGGTGCTCTGCATGTTCTAGCCACACGCGCATGCCGGAGCACATCTACTCATTGCGATCGTTTCATCTTTAGAAAGGACATTTCCATGGACGCCAAGTTTACCGAGCTCGTCGAGCAGCTGAACGGCCTCGACTTTAAGGGTATGTACGGCAGCGACTTCCTGCACACCTGGGATAAGACCACCGATGAGCTCAAGGCGCTCTACATCGTCGCCGACGCTCTGCGCGAGCTGCGCGAGAACAACGTTTCGTCCAAGATCTTCGATTCGGGCCTGGCCGTCTCGCTGTTCCGCGACAACTCCACCCGTACGCGCTTCTCCTTCTCTAAGGCCGCCAACCTGCTCGGCCTTGAGCTGCAGGACCTGGACGAGAAGAAGTCCCAGATCGCTCACGGCGAGACCGTCCGCGAGACCGCTACCATGATCTCCTTCATGGCCGACGTCATCGGCATCCGCGATGACATGTACATCGGCAAGGGCGACGCCTACATGGCTGAGGTCTCCGAGTCTGTCCAGCAGGCTTACGAGGATGGCGTTCTGGATCACCGTCCCACGCTCATCTCCCTGCAGTCCGACTCCGATCATCCCACGCAGTCCTCTGCCGACATGCTCTACCTTATCAACGAGTTTGGCGGCCTCGAGAACCTCAAGGGCAAGAAGGTTGCCGTCACCTGGGCCTATTCGCCCTCTTACGGCAAGCCGCTGTCCTGCCCGCAGTCGCTGATCAGCCTGCTGCCCCGCTTTGGCATGGACGTCACCCTGGCTCACCCCGAGGGCTACGACCTCATGCCCGAGGTCGTCGAGCGCGCCAAGGGCTATGCCGCCGAGTCCGGCACCACCTTTAAGCAGGTCAACACCATGGCCGAGGCCTTCGAGGGCGCCGACATCGTGATCCCCAAGAGTTGGGCTCCGTTTGCCGCCATGGAGAAGCGCACCAACCTGTACGCCGAGGGCGACGACGCCGGCATCGCTGCGCTCGAGAAGGAGCTGCTCGCCCAGAACGCCACCCATCAGGACTGGTGCTCCACGACTGAGCTCATGGAGAAGACTGCTAACGGCCAGGACACCATCTTTATGCACCCGCTGCCCGCCGACATCTCCGGTGTCTCCTGCGAGCACGGCGAGGTCAACGCCGACGTCTTCGACATGCACCGCGTGGGCATGTACAAGGAGGCCAGCTACAAGCCGTACGCCATCGCAGCCATGATGTTCCTGCAGAAGGTTGCCGATCCCGCCGCTACCCTCAAGGCCCTCGACGAGCGCAACACCGCCCGTTGGCTCCAGGCCTAAAGCCGGGTTGAGGTAAGCCATGTAAAGGGGGCGCTCTGCCAACCGGCGGGGTGCCCTTTTTTGCATCGCGGGCGTGCGGGATAAGCGCTTTCGATGTGGATGCCCGCGGCGCGAGTTATGGGTACGATGGTTTCGGGGGAGGTATCACCATGAGACTTGGATGCGTCATTATGGCTTCGGGCGAGGGCAAGCGGTTTGGCTCTAACAAGATGCTTGCCGATATCTATGGCGAGCCGCTGATTGCCCGGGCCATCGATTCGGTTCCCCGGGGCTTTGACGTCGTGGTTTCGACGCGTTGGCCCGAGGTCGCTCAGATTTGCGAGGACAAGCATTGCCCGTGCGTTCTGCACGATGGCGAGCTGCGCAGCGAAAGCGTCCGTGCGGGCCTTTCGTGGGGAGTCGAACGCAACTGGAAAGGTTGCCTCTTTTTGCCGGGCGACCAGCCGCTTGTGAGCACGGACTCTTTTGAGGCCATGGTTCGCGCGTTTGACGAGCGTGGCCGCAAACATCCGGTGCGCTTGGCGTGCAACGGTGAGCCTTCGAGCCCGGTGCTCTTTCCGGCGGAACTATTCGATGCACTCATGCGTCTTGAGGGCAAGGACGGCGGGGGCTCGATTCTCAAGGACCGTACCGACGTGGTGCTGGTCGAGGCGCGTGCCTACGAGCTGTGGGATGTCGATACCGCAGAGGGACAGCGACGCATAACGGAGCATATCGCGGCCTGCTCGTATTTTGATCGCGTGGCCAACTGTATTAATCAATAAGGAGCAACATGATCATCATCAAAAACGGCGCGCTCGTGACGCCCCAGGGGCTTCGCCGCGCCGATCTTGCCATGGAGGGCGACAAGATTGTGCGGATTGCCGCGGCGATTGAGCCGGCCGAGGGCGATACCGTCGAGGACGCCGCGGGCTGCTGGGTGTTTCCCGGCTTTATCGACGGCCACACGCACATGCAGTGCTGGACTGGCATGGATTGGACAGCCGATAGCTTTGAAACCGGCACGCGTGCGGCTGCCTGCGGCGGTACGACGACCATCGTGGACTACGCGACGGCTGATCGCGGCGTGACCATGCCCGATGCCTTGGCCGAGTGGCATCGCCGTGCCGACGGAACCTGCACGGCCAACTACGCCTTTCATATGGCACTCGCCGAGTGGAATGAACGCAACCGCGCCGATCTTTCGGCTATGCGCGAGGCGGGCGTATCGTCGTTTAAGACCTACTTTGCCTACGATCATTTGCGCCTGGACGATGCCGAGACGCTCGAGGTGCTCGAGGAGCTCAAGCGTATTGGCGGCATACTGTGCGTGCATTGCGAGAACGGTACGCTGGTGAATGAGCTGCAGAAGCGCGTGTACGAGCAGGGGATTCATGGGCCCGAGGGGCATGCGCTCAGCCGCCCGGACGGGTGTGAGGCCGAAGCCGTGAGCCGCCTGCTGTATCTGGCGCACCTGGCCGGCGACGCCCCAGTCAACGTGGTGCACCTTTCGACCAAGTTGGGGCTCGGGGCCATTCGTGCTGCCAAAGCGCGCGGGCAGAAGAATATCTATGTCGAGACCTGCCCCCAATATCTGATGCTTGACGACACCTGCTATCTGGAGCAGGGCGAGGACGGCTTTGCGGGCGCCAAGTACGTGATGAGCCCGCCGCTGCGCCATGCCGGTGACCGTGCGGCACTGCGCGAGGCGCTTGTGGCCGGCGAGATCGATACGATTGCGACCGATCATTGCAGCTTTAACCTGCACGGGCAAAAGGACCGCGGG
>URRT01000154.1 GCA_900550355.1 uncultured Collinsella sp. | reverse complement strand
TCCGGCGGAGTATGGCGCCCACGAGCTCTCAAACCCGGGCGGAAACTACAACGGCCACATCGATTTCCACCTATCCGATGGCTTGGTCGATGTGGTCGTTCTTTATCTTCCCCATAAGACTAACCCAGTGATTAGGCTGGTGAGAATGGGCACTCATCAGGAACTGTTTCAGGGTCCGCTGGGCTGATCGCCGATTTCTAAGTTGCGGTGGAATAGGGATTGATTTGCGGCTGATAAGCCAAAAACAGTTCCTATTCCACCGCAAGTGGTAAAGGTGCCCCTAGTGGATGGGCTGGTAACGAGGGCAGTAGCTGATGGCGATGGCGTCGACGCCTACATGGGTGGCGATGGTGCAGCCGATGGGGCCGGTGCCGGCGTCCACGTAGTCCCGGCCTGCGAGCGCTTGGCTGACGAGCTTTTGCTCCTCAGCGGCGCCGGTCGTGAGTACGCGCACGCTGGAGCCCGGATGCTCGGCCAAAAATGCGAGGCAATCGGTCATGGTGTTGGCAACGATGCGCTTGGCGCCGCGGCCCTTTTTGACGGCCTTGATCTCGCCCGATTTCCACTCCGGCGAAACGGCCAGGCGAATGTTGAGCATCTGCGTCAACTGGCCGGCGAGCTTGGGCGCGCGGCCGTTCTTAACGAGGTTCTCGAGCGTGCGCGGAATCAGCAACAGGTGGGCGTCGGGCAGGGTCGCGCGGATCTGCGCCTCGGTCTCGTCCAGGCTGCGGCCGTCCTCGCGCATGGCCAGCGCGTACTCCACCAGCAGGCCCTCGGCGCCCGAGCCGGTGCGCGAATCGATGCAGCGCACGTCGAGCTCGTGGGTTTCGGCCGTCAGGCATGCGTTGGCATAGCAGGCGGACCACTCGCTGCATAGCGAGATAAAGATCGCGCTATCGTGGCCGTCGGCGCGTACGCGGTCGAAGAGTGCCTTGAACTCGCCGGCGCTCGGCTGCGAGGTGTGCGGCAGCTGCTCGGAGCCGGCCATGCGGGCGACGTACTCCTCGGCGGTAATCTGCACCTGGTCGAGCAGGTCCTCGCCCTCGATAATCACATGCAGCGGAATCACGTAAATGCCGAGCTCTTGGGCGCGGGCGGGGGAGATGTCCGACGTGGAGTCGGTTATGATGGCAAAAGACATAATTGCACCTTTCGTTGGGGCGCGGCAGCGCCGCCTTCTGAAAGCAAAGTGCGACAAGTATAGTGGAGTTGCTCTACATTGCTAGGTTCAATTGTTGAATAGTCAACAGTTTGAAGCGGTGGTGTGGAAATCATCAACTGGGGAAGAAGGGTGCCGATGGCGGCATTGCAACTTTGCGAGCGGCCGGTTGTGCTGTTCGATTTTGACGGCACGGTGGCAGATACGGGCCGGGCGGTGATGACCTCGACGCGCAAGACGCTTTCCGCGCGCGGGTTTTCGGAAGCGCAGATGGGTGATCTGCGCCGCATGATCGGGCCGCCCCTGTGGAAGAGCTTTCACGACTTTTACGGCTTTTCCCGCGAGGAGTCGCTTGTGGTGGCCGATGAGTACCGCGCCTTTTTTGATGAACTGGGACCGGAGGAGTATCCCGTGTTCAATGGGGTCCCCGAGCTGCTGGATGGGTTGGTCGCCCAAGGCAAACGTATGGCCGTGGCGACGTCGCGCATGGAGGCCAAGTGCATCGACATGGTGCGTGAGCTCGGGCTCTCTCAGTTTGAGGCGGTGATTGGCATGAATCCGCCGCAGGGACGCGAGACCAAGGCCGATTCGGTCCGCGATGCCCTGGCGGCGCTCGGCGCGACGGCCGACGATGCCGTGATGATCGGCGATCGCTTTAACGATGTGGAGGGCGCGCACGCAATGGGCGTGCCGTGCATCGGCATCTATTCGGGCGCGGCGGCGCCGGGCGAGCACGAGGCGGCGGGTGCCGATGCGGTGGTGCACTCGGTGGCCGAGCTTGCTAAACTTTTCGCTATCTAATGACGTAATGTGAGGGGCGAGCGCGCTCGCCGCTCATTGGTAAGGAGGTCGTCCATGAATCAGGTGGAGCAGAGCGTTGCCGAATATGTCGACGAGGTCTGGGAAGATGTCGTCGCCGATATCGAGCAGCTGGTGAGCTATCCGTCTGTGGCCGTTGCTGCCGATGCGGAGCCCGGTGCGCCGTTTGGCCGCCCGGTCCGTGATGCGCTCGATTGCGCGCTCGGCATTGCGCAAAAGCTCGGCTACCAGACGAGCGATGACGAGGGCTTTGTGGGCATCGCCGATATTCCGGGTCGCGGCGATAAGCAGCTCGCGACTATCTGCCATGTGGACGTGGTGCCTGCCGGCCCCGGCTGGAATACCGACCCATTTGCGATGGAGCGTCGCGAGGGCTGGCTGCTCGGCCGCGGCGTGATCGACGACAAGGGCCCGGCGGTGCTGTCGCTCTACGCTGGCGCTTATCTGCTCAAACACGGCATTGTGCCGCGCTATACCTTCCGCGCGCTGCTGGGCTGCGATGAGGAAGTGGGCATGTCCGACGTTCACCATTATCTGGAGAACCACGCAGACCCCGACTTTCTGTTTACGCCCGATGCCGAGTTCCCGGTCTGCAATGCCGAGAAGGGCCAGTTTGGGGCGACATTTGTGAGCTCCAAGATCGACGGCGGTCGTATTGTGTCCTGGAGCGGTGCCGAGGCGAGCAACGCCATTCCGTCGCAGTCTATCTGCGAGCTTGCGATTGACGCCGATGAGCTGCCGGCACCGGTCGAGAACGCCGACCGCCTGGAGATCACAGCACTCGACAACGGACATGCCCAGATTTTCGCCCACGGCATTGGCGGTCATGCCTCGATGCCCGAGGGAACGATCAATGCCGTCGGCCTCATCGTGGCGTATCTGCGCGAGGCCGAGGATGCGTTTGGTGCGCGCGACGAGCGCCTGCTGAGACCTGCCGAGCACGAGTTCGTCAAGTTCCTGGCTTTTGTGCATGCGGACGCCTATGGCCGCGGCCTAGGTATCGATGCGACGAGTCCGGCGTTTGGCCCGCTTACCTGCAACGCTGGCGTCACCCGCGTGGCGGATGGCCATATTGAGCAGGTCATCGACGTGCGCTTCCCCGACAGCACGAGTGCCGATACCATCCGCGAGCAGCTCGATCCGCTCGTGGGCCGTTTTGGCGTGACGTGCCGTGTGGGTCGTGCGAAGGTGCCGTTCTCGGTCTCTGCCGACGATCCGGCCGTGAAGGCGCTTATTGATACCTATAACGAGTTTACGGGCAAGCATGCTGAGCCCTTTGCCATGGGCGGCGGCACGTACGCACGCAACTTTGCCCGCGCCGTCTCGTTTGGCCCCGAGGAGACCGGCCTGGAGCTGCCCGCATGGGGCGGCCAGATGCACGGCCCCAATGAGTGCGCCAACGAGGAACAGCTCAAGCAGGCGCTCAAGATTTATATCGTGGCGATCTTACGTTTGAACGAGCTTGAGCTTTAAGGCTGCGGCGTTTTAACAACTTAGCACCCCTTTCGTCCGGGCTTTTTAAGTTGCGGTGGAATAGTTCCTAGAATGGGCCATTTGATGGCCAAGCAGGAACTATTTCACCGCAACTTTGTTTTTATTGGTGTAAAAGGCGGGTCATGCTTGGTGGCGGGTTTGTTATCCGTTTGTAAAGGCTGGGCAGAGCTTGCGGTAAGGGTCTATCAAATGTCCGTAAGAAACCGCAGATAAGGCGGTCGTCGCCCGATCGAGACCGTATCTTTCCAAACAGCAAAGCGGGCAGGGTGCCCGCGAGTCGCATGTATGAAAGGAAGATCATGCTCGATCAGGCTTATTCTCGTCGTCAGTTCCTCGGCCTCGCTGGTGGTCTTGCCAGCATCGTCGGTCTCGGTCTCGTTGGGTGCGGCGGGGCGCCGGCCCCCCGCCGCGGTCGACGAG
>URRT01000153.1 GCA_900550355.1 uncultured Collinsella sp. | reverse complement strand
GGCGGCCTTCTTGGCAGCTGCGGTGGTGCGCTTGCGCGAGGTCGTTGTCTTGACAGCGGTGGTCTTGGTTGCCGTCGCCTTGGCCTCTGTGGCCTTCTTAGCCGTCGTCTTACGAGTCGTGGTCTTCTTAGCTGCAGGCTTTGCAGCTGGCTTGACCTCGGACTCTGCCTCAGGAGCAGCCTCAGCCTTCACCTCAGACTCGGCCGTAACGGGCTCAGCTTCAACCGGCTTCTCTTCGGCCTTGGGCTCCTCAGCGGCCACCGGCTCAGCAACAGCCTCAGGCTCGTCGACAACAGCCACCGGGCGCTCGATCTCCGGGTGCATAAAGAAGTACAGGTCCAGATACTTATCGGCCGAGCGCGTCCAGCTAAAGTCCTGGCTCATGGCCTGCGTTACCAGCTGGTTCCAGGCGTCGCGGTTATCCCAGAACAGACGCGCCGCGCGGAACACGGCGTCGCCCATCTCGTCGCCGTTAAAGTTGGTAAACGAGAAGCCCGTGCCCTCGCCGGTAAACTCGTTATACGGAATCACAGTGTCTTTCAGGCCGCCGGTCTCGCGCACGATAGGCAGGGTGCCGTAGCGCATGGCGATGATCTGCGACAGGCCGCAGGGCTCAAACTTCGAAGGCATTAGGAACATGTCGGCGGCGGCATACATGCGCTGCGACAGCGCAGGATCGAACTCGATGCGTGCGGCCATGGTACCGGGGTACTTGTCCTGGAAGTAGCGCAGACCGTCCTCGTAGTCGCGGTCGCCGGTGCCCAGCACCGCCACCTGCACGCCGCCGGCCAGAATGCGGTCGAGCGCGTACATGACCAGGTCCATGCCCTTCTGGCGCGTCAGGCGCGTGACCATGACCATAAGCGGACGGTCGTCGCGAACCTCGAGCCCCAGCTCTTCCTGCAGCTTGGCCTTGCATACGGCCTTACCAGAACGGTCCTCCACGGTGTAGTTGGCGGCAATGCGCTTGTCGGTCGCCGGGTCAAAGCCCGCCACGTCAATGCCATTCAAAATGCCCTGCAGCGCATAGGAGCGCTCGCGCAGCACGCCGTCCAGGCCCTCGCCAAACTCGGGCGTCTGGATCTCGCTGGCATAGGTGGGGCTCACCGTGGTTATGGCGTCGGCATAGCGCAGGGCGCCCAGCATGTAGTTGATGCTGCAGGCGTCGCAACGCAGCTGCGAGGCGGCCGCCGGAATGTGTGCCACACCCAGTATGTCCTCCATCACGGTGTCGCTAAACTGGCCCTGGAACGCCACGTTGTGGATCGAGAACACGGTCTTAACGCGGTCATACAGCGGCAGGCCCTGGTAAAACTCGCGCAAAAACACGGGCGCAAGTGCCGTCTGCCAGTCATTGCAGTGCAGGATGTCGCACTCAAAGCCGGCCGGCAGGTGCTGCAGGCTCTCGGTGATGGCCTTGGAGAAGAACGCAAAGCGCTCGCCGTCGTCAAAGAAGCCGTACGGATAGTCGCGCGCAAAGTAGCGCTCGTTGTCGATGAACATATAGGTGACGCCGTCGTGCTCGAGCTTCTCGAGTCCGCAGTACTCGTTGCGCCAGCCCAGACTCACGTAAAAGTCGGAGAAGTGCTCCATCTGCGCCTTGTACTCGTCCTTTATGGTGGCGTACTTGGGCACCATCACGATAACTTCGGCGCCGGCGCGCACAAGCGCCGCAGGCAGCGAGCCTGCCACGTCGCCCAGGCCACCGGTCTTTACAAACGGTGCGCACTCGGCCGAGGCAAACACGATCTGCATCTTTTTGCTGGAAACTGCCATATTGTCTCCCATGTTGCAATTCGAGAATAGCCGCCTGGCGCTAACCGGGCGGCTATTCTACTTGTTACGAGCGATGTTGCGGTGCCAACGTTAACGTACGATGGTGGTGTCGGAAGTTAACGGAGCCTTGCCCAGCACCAGGATGTTCTCGGGCGTGCCGCGAAGCTCGGTGTTGGTGGGAACCACGTTGTTTTTGTCCAGAATGGCGTTCTCAACGCGGGCGCCGCTCTTGATGATGCAGCTCTGGTTGATGATCGAGTTGGTCACCGAAGCGCCTTCCTCGACCACGACGCCGCGCGACAGGATCGAGTTGCGCACGGTGCCCTTGATGATGCAGCCGGCCGAGATGATCGAGTTGCAGGCGTGGCTGCCGGTCGCATAGCGCGAAGGCGGCACGTCGTGAGCCTTGGTCAGGATCGGGCGCTCGGGGTCAAAGAGCTGGTCGGCCACGGTCTGGTCGAGCAGGTCCATGCTGCGGCGATACAGCGACTTCTCGCTAAACACGCCCACGACCTCGCCCTTGTACTCGTAGCTGCACACGTCGATGTTGCCAAAGTCGCCCTGGAGTGCCTCGAGCAGGTCCAGATAGTCGGCGGCCTGGTAGTGGTCGATAATCTCGAGCAGCGTATCGCGGTTGACGATGCAGCAGTCCATAGAGGCGTTGTCGCCGTACACGACGCCGGCGCTCACGCCCGTCAGGCGGCCGTTCTCGTTAATCTCGAGCTTGGTCTCGTCATCGACGTTGCGCGTGGCCTTGCAGTACACCACGGTCATCTGGGCACCGGAGTTCTCGTGCGCCTCGATGATGGTGTTGAGGTCCATGTTAAAGATGATGTTGGTGCCCATCATCACAACATAGGGCATGTCCGAGCGCTGGAACAGCGTCTTGTTGGAGATGATGTCGCGCAGCAGGAAGCGCATGCCGCCCTTGGTGGTGCCATACGCGTTGCCGGGCACCATGAACAGGCCGCCTTTCTTGCGGTCCAGGCCCCAGTCCTTGCCCGAGCCCACGTGGTCGATCAGCGAGCGGTAGTTGCCCGGCATGACGACGCCGACGGTCTTGATGCCGGCGTTCATCATGTTGGACAGCGGAAAGTCGATCAGGCGGTAGCGGCCCAAAAACGGAACGGATGCGATGGGGCGGTCCTTGAGCAGCACGCTGCCGTAGGTCGAAGAGTAGTTAGCGGTGATATAACCGATGGCCTTGCGATTGATCATCGGATCATTCCCCCTTCCCGATAACGACGTCATTTCCAACGACGGCCGTATCCTTGGTGGTATCGACAGAGCCGAGCTTCACGCCCTCTTCGACCGTGGAGTTCTCGCCCAAAATAGCGCGGCAGATGTGCGCGCCGCTCTTAACGTGCGCACCCGGCAGCAGCACGGAGTCCTCGACCACGGCGCGCTCCTCGATGATGACATCGGTCGAAAGGATCGAGTGGCGAGCGGTGCCGTAGATCTTGCAGCCGTTGGAGACCAGGCAGTCGTCCAGGCGGCCGTCAGGGCCAATGTAGTGCGGCGGACGCGTGGTGATGTTGGACATGATGGGGAAGTTCTTGTCGAACAGATCGAACTCGGGGTTGTTACCCAGCAGGTCCATCGAGGTCTCATGGAAGCTGGCGATGGTGCCGACGTCCTTCCAGAAGCCGTGGAACTCGTAGCTGTACAGGCGCTTGTTCTCACCGAGCAGCTTGGGGATGATGTCCTTGCCAAAGTCGTGGCTCGAGCGCTGGTCCAGAGCGTCCTCCTCGAGCGCCTCGATCAGCACGTCGGCCGAGAAGATGTAGATGCCCATGGACGCGAGGTTCGAATCGGGCTTCTCGGGCTTCTCGGTGAACTTGGTGATGCGGCCGTCTTCGGGGTCGGTGGTCAGGATGCCAAAGCGGCTGGCCTCCTCCCACGGCACGGGCATAACGCTCACCGTGAGGTCGGCGTTGTTCTCAATGTGCGTCTTGAGCATCTTGCGGTAGTCCATGCGATACAGGTGATCGCCCGAAAGAATCAGAACGTACTTGGGGTCGTTCGCCTTGATGTAGTCGAGGTTCTGCGTAATGGCGTCGGCCGTGCCCGCATACCAGGCGCCGCCGGTCTGCGTCTCGTACGGCGGGAGGGACGGCAACCCCCCCGCCCGGGCGGCTCGATGACAG
>URRT01000152.1 GCA_900550355.1 uncultured Collinsella sp. | reverse complement strand
ATGACCAAGATAGCGCCGTCCATCTGAGCAGCACCGGAGATCATGTTCTTGACATAGTCGGCGTGGCCCGGGCAGTCAACGTGAGCGTAGTGACGGGCAGCGGTCTCGTACTCAACGTGGGAGACGGAGATCGTGATGCCGCGCTCGCGCTCCTCGGGAGCCTTGTCGATGTTCTCGAACGCAGTGAAGTCAGCCTTGCAGCCCTCGGTCTCGGAGAGAACCTTGGTGATGGCAGCGGTCAGCGTGGTCTTGCCGTGGTCGACGTGACCAATGGTGCCGATGTTAACATGCGGCTTAGTGCGCTCAAACTTCTCTTTGGCCATAAAGCCCTCCTCTAAACAGGTCGTCCCCGGACGGGACTTTGCCTTTATACCATAGTGGCCTCTCAACATACTATTGAGAAGCCACCGTGTTACCTATGGTAGCGGTGACTGGATTCGAACCAGTGACGCCACGGGTATGAACCGTGTGCTCTAACCAACTGAGCTACACCGCCGGATGGAGCCTGCAACCAGACTTGAACTGGTGACCTCTTCGTTACCAACGAAGTGCTCTACCGACTGAGCTATACAGGCACTTGACGGGTGGGAGCTATAGGATTCGAACCTATGTAGGCAGAGCCAACGGGTTTACAGCCCGTCCCCATTAACCACTCGGGCAAACTCCCAATCGTTCAAGTATCCGCAGGTCCTTTGGTCTTTTGGACCGCCGCCCCCGCGAACGAAAAAGATAATACGATGCAACCTTGGGGGCTGTCAACGAAAACCTCTAGATACACGGTGCCGGGCGTATCTATATAGCTGTGACCTGCGGTTTTGTTGAGTTTGGATATGAAGGACGGTGGTTTTGGATACTGAGGTGACGTTTCCCGAGGTAACACTTTGGTGTAGTGGAGTACACCTTCAGGATCGAACTTCGATAACGACCCTCTTGCACCATTACTTAGGTCGCGATCGGGCTTCCCTGGCTCGATCGAGCGTGAATAATCTCCCGTTTTTGACGCGACCCAAGGTCAAAGTGGCAAATTATCCACGCTCATTCACTAAGCGGGAGATTTTCCACGCTCGTATGTCCGGAAATCCTCGCTCGACCAGGATGACCTGGACCGGCCCGGCCTTTATCTCAATCTGTAACATCTAGAGAATATTTTCTCCCCTATCTGTTACAAATCGAGATATTACGCAGAGACCCCAGCTTACGTCTCATTCTGTAACAGTAAGAACGGTTTTCAGCCTCTTCGTGTTACAGATTGAGACAAACCGAAAACGGAATAGACGCTGACCCAATGGCGCACTACCTAAAAAGAAACGGGCTCTGTCCCATATAGAGACAGAGCCCGAAACTCTCATGGAGCCAGTGACAGGAATCGAACCTGCAACCCACTGATTACAAATCAGTTGCGCTACCGTTGCGCCACACTGGCACACTTGGCGCTTTCGCGCGAAGCCAGTTAAGAATAAAGGAATTGCGGACGAGGCGCAACAGGCCGCACAGCGTTATACAAATATGCAAAATCCAGCAATAACAGGTGCCAAGCCCGTTCATTTCTGTCGGTTCGCCCTCAATCTTAAAACCATTCGTCAAAACGAATAGTTTTAATTACAATTGGCTTTATAAAACTATTCGTTTTGGCGAAGGGTTTCGCGATGTTGACTACAAAGGAAGCAGCCGAACTACTCGGCATCACTCCGCGCAGGGTGCAGGAGCTCATAAAAAACGGAGCACTTGAGGCCCGCAAGGCTTCTGGTGTATGGCTCATCGACAAAGACAGCGTCGACACGCGACTCCGCTCTGTGACCAAAACGGGGGGACGTCCCCGCCGCGGCCACGGTAAGAGCGAGATCGCGTTCACCCTCATGAACCGCACGTACGAAGTCGCTCAGCTGGTCTACAACACATCGCGAAAAGACTTCACCCACATCGGTGCCGACGTCGATTACGCCCACGCCCCTATTGGGGTATTTGGCCCTAATAGCCCCGTATCGCTCGACTCTTTCCGCACTTGGTGGCGCGGCCGCGGTATCCCGCTCGCACGCATTGGGCTAGCCTCCCTGCTTGCAGAAGCCGCAGTCGATGTTCCCGATGAACTCGTACAGCGAAATCTTGGCCTCTCCTTATCCGACCAGTATTGGATAAGGCCCCAAAGTTCCGGTCTCGCCTGGAAGGACATTAACTTCTTCAATAACGCCTTTGATGACGTCTCACTGTCCATTGCGCCCTTTGCCCCAGAGGGAAAAGCGGCTGCTGCAAAGCCCGATAACACCTCGGACGGCAATCTTCAAAAGTACTGGACGTGCGAGGGCGAGCGTCGAATTCTGCATAAGGCAGGAGCGCACCTGAACCAGGAACCTTATAACGAGCTGGTGGCGACTGCACTTCACCGTCGCATCCTAAACGCCTGCGATTATGTGCCTTACTCGCTCGAGGGCACGGGCACTTCCGCCCTGAGCATATGCGATGTCTTCTTAACTGATGAAGAAGAGTATGTCCCTGCGTTCTATGTAAACCAGCACGCAAACGCAGATGAACGGCTAACCGACTACGAGCGATATGTAGCAAACTGCGAGGAGCTCGGGGTGACAGGCGTCAAGGATGCCCTTGACCGCATGATTGTATGCGACGACATCATCGCCAACTATGACCGCCATTGGCGTAACTTTGGCCTTGTGCGAAACGTCAACACGCAAGCCTGCAGACCTGCCCCCATCTTCGATTCGGGCTCATCACTCTGGTGCAACATATCGCTAGAGGAGCTTAGGGCGGGAGAGCACAGTTTTGCCAGCGCGCAGTTCCATTCAAGTCCCGCGAAACAAATGTTGCTTGTTGAGGATATGAACTGGTTTGACGGGGACAAACTCGAAGGTTTTGTCGACGAGGCAATCGAGATTCTGTCTAAAAACGATGCCCTAGCAGCGAGACTGCCTTATCTAAAAGAGGCGCTAACGTGGCGCCTCGAAAGAATGATCGACATCGCTGAATGGAGTTAGCGAGGCAGCATTGCCCCGCCAACTCCCCTACCTCCCGCGCAGGGCCTTGAGCTTGGCCAGCGCCTCGGGGCTCAGGCGGCTGCCCAAGGTCATCTTGATCTGCGGAGCTTCCTCTGCCTCGTGAACGTCGTTATCGATCTGTTTGATCTCGTCCACCAGCATACGGCTCGAGATGCGCGTAACGCCCTTGCCCATGACGACAGCCTGGATCGTGCCGTCGCTCGACACCACAGAGCACGCACGGCCTTCCTCGCGTGCCTCGATGCAGAGCTTCTGTACCACGGTATCGGCAGAGACGCCCGTCGGCGAAAACTCGATGCGCACGCCGCGGGCCGGCAGGTTGGGGCGCTCGCTGGAGATGTTGCCCGCGCCGTCAAACACGATCACGGCCTCGTAGCGGCCCTGGGCAAACGCGGCGACGTCGTTGATGAGTGCAGTTCGCGCCATATCGTGGACGTCGCTGGAATACGGATCGTCGGAATGGTCGTAGACGAGCTTTTCGTAGCGCGGCGTGCAGTGAATCACGTTGTAACCGTCGACCACCAGCAGCTCGGGCTTATTGGAGTGCACCGTCGAGACCGGATCGGCGATGGCCTGCGCAAACGCATTGCCGCCCACGCCATAGGTCGCGGCCGAAACAATCGGCTTGGCCGAGCCCTCGCCAAAGCGCTTGGCCTTGGACTTGGCGCGGTTCTTCTTGGACATGCGCTACTCCTCCCCCATGAGTTCGCCGGCATTGCGGCGCAGCCACTCAAAGCACAGCGCGGTGGTCGCCTGGGCAACGTTGAGACTCTCGGTCATTCCGCGCTGGGGAAGCTTAGTCAAAAAGTCGCATTTCTCGAGCACAAGACGCGAGATGCCGTCGCCCTCGGAACCCATGACGAGCGCAACGCGGCCCTCGAAGGGGGCGTCCCAGCAACTGCCTTCGGCGTGCTCGGAGGCGCCGCCCACCCAAAAGCCGGCGGCCTTGAGGTCATCGAGCGCACGGGCGATATTGGGAACCTGCGCGATGGGCAGGTGCATGACGGCGCCGGCAGAAGTCTTGTAGCTGCCGACGGTCACACCGGCGGCGCGCTT
>URRT01000151.1 GCA_900550355.1 uncultured Collinsella sp. | reverse complement strand
GGGTTCCGCCGTTCTAAGGAACGGCGGACCGGTCGACGCTGCGCGCCGCCCAGAGCGACAATTTGCCATTCAAAAGGCGAGGCATGACCAGAAGGTCAATACCTCGCCTTTTTCATGCCAACTTGTTCGCTCTGGACGTCGCTCGCTGACGTTTGCTCAACCTGCGGTGTCATAACAATTCTGTCCAGCTGTTGGCATTGCGGCATTTGCCCAAATAAAACCTGCCAAAGTAAACCTGTCCCTTTTTGGCAGGTATTAGAGCTCTACGCTTTCGGCGCCGTTGATGGTTAGGTTTCGCTCGTAGAAGGCGGTGAGAGCGCGGATGGCGTACATCACGTCGCGCACGCCGCCGGTCTCGTAGCTTGAGTGCATGGCCAGCTGCGGCAGGCCCACGTCCACGGCATGCATGCTCGCCTGCATATTCGACAGGTTGCCCAGGGTGGAACCGCCGGCCATGTCGCTCTTGTTGGCGAAAGCCTGCGTTGGCACGTCGGCGTCATCGCAGATGGCCTGGAACACCGCGCGGCTAAAGGCATCGGTGCAGTAGTGCTGGTTGGCGGCTTCCTTGATGACGATGCCGCCGTTGAGCACAACCTGATTGCGGGCGTCGCACTTCTCGGCGTGGTTGGGGTGCACGGCATGTGCGTTGTCGCAGCTCGCGAGCATCGATGCGGCAAGGGCGCGATGGTACGACTCGTCGTCAAAGCCCAACGATCCGTTAATGCGGCGCAGTGCATCGGCCAAGAGCGTCGACATGGCGCCTTGCTTGGTCTCGGAGCCAACCTCCTCGTTATCGAAGCAGCAGAAGACCGAAACATCGTGCGCGTTCTCGGCACCCAAAAATGCCTGCAGCGAGGTGTAGGCGCAGGCCAGGTCGTCAAGCTTGGGCGTCGAGATAAACTCGTCGGCCCAGCCCCAAATGCGCGCATCCTGGCGGTTGACCAGGAACAAATCGCGGCCCAGAATTTGCTCGGGCTCAACGTCCAGCTCTTCGGCAATCAGGGCATCAAAATCTCCCTGCTTGAGTTCGCCGGCGCTGATGAGCGGGCACAGGTCGACGGCTCGGTTGGGAGCAAAGCCCTCGTTAACGCCGCGGTTCATGTGGATGGCAAGGCTCGGGATAATAGCGACCTCGCGCTCGGTGGCAAGCAGGCGGCTCTCAATACGGTCGCCCTCGCGTACCAGCACGCGGCCCGCGAGTGCCAGCGGACGGTCGAACCAGGTGTAGTCGATCATGCCGCCGTAGGCCTCGGTGTTCAGGCGCAGCGTCTCGCCCGCGCCGTCGAGCTCGGGCACGGCCTTAACCTTAAACGTCGGCGAGTCGCTGTGCGACGCCGTCAGCTGAAAATGGTAGTCGCCGGCAACGCCGTCCTCGCCCCACGTAGCAGCCAGGTCCTCGCCCACCTTAAAGGCGATAACGCTCGAGGTGTTGCGCTGCGTGTAATAACGCCCGCCCGGCTCGATGTCCCACGCCGCGTTCTCGGACAGGTAGGTAAAGCCCGCCTCGTCGAGCTCGGCCATAATGGTCGCCGCCGTATGGAACATGCTGGGGCATGCCTCGATAAAGTCGATGGCGGCCTCGATATCATCGGCCGTCACATGCGCGCGCTCGGGCGTTTCCTGATCCGTCATGCTCTCCCCTTTCGCTGGGTTGATGGTCCCTTCCAGCATACCCCGCCGCGCCAGCGCTGCACTCTTCATTCCGTGTTTAATCCCGCACCGCTCACCAAGTTGAGCCATCATGCCCGTGCACCTTTTGCGACAATTACGCTAACAGGACGAGAGGAGCCGCCATGAAGCCACGTAACATTGCCATCGCCTGCGGTGTCGCGGGAGTCGCCGTCGGCCTTGCCGCTGCCACCGGTATCGTTTATCACAAGCAAATCAAGTCCGCCGCGTCGCTCAAACGCTTGACCGGCTACGCGGATGGCTATGACCTGTACGCAATCGACATCGCCTACGACTACGATCTTGATCGCATCATCGCCGCTGGCGTGCGCGACGACCAGGCCTACATCGATGCCGTGGTGGCGCAGGTGCTGCCCGGTGTGCCGGTACATGTCCAGGCGCCCCAGTTTGCCTGCAGCGCTTTTGTCGCCGTAGATGCCGAAGGCCGCGTGCGCACCGGTCGCAATTACGACTTTAAGGACGACACCTCAGCGCTGCTGGTGCGCAATCACCCACGCGGCGGCTATGCCTCCATCGGGTTTGCCGCCCTTAACAACCTGGGCGATAACACTCCGCTTGACTCCGTCGCCGGACGGGCCGCCGCACTCATGGGCCCGTTTGGCCAGCTCGACGGTGTTAACGAATGCGGCGTGTCCATTGCCGTACTCACTCTGGATTCCAAGCCCTGTGACCAGGACACGCAACGCCCCGTCATCAATACCTCGCTCGCCATCCGTCTGGTGCTCGACCGTGCCGCCACCACGCAAGAAGCTGTCGACCTGCTTTCCGCCTACGACATGCACGCCATGGCAGGACGCGATTACCACTTCTTTATCAACGACGCCGCCGGTGACGCGCGCGTAGTAGAGTGGGATCCGCGCGATCCGGACCGCGCTTTCAAAGCGGCTCCTGTACGCCAGGTTACGAACTTCTACGCCTGCTATGGCGACGAAGTGCTGCCCAACCAAAAGAATGGCGAGCTGGGCCATGGTAAAGAGCGCGCCGTCGCAATCGCCGATGTCCTTGACGCCCATGTCGGTGCCCAGGACGAGGCAGTCGCTTGGAAGGCCCTTCGCGCCGCAGCCCAAGAGCCCAATCCGGAAGACATCACCAGCAATACGCAATGGTCGGTCGTCTTTGACAATACCGAACCCGCCGCCGCTATTACGCTGCGCCGCCACTGGGGCAACGTCGATGCCTTCGCACTGTAAGGAGCCAGGCCCGTCGACCTTACGTTCCCTGACGTTGCTTACATTTCCATACGCTTGAGCTAACACGTTTACCCCCGTATCAACAGTGTGCGGGGGTAAACTTATGCGCATGTTATAACTTGCCCGGAAGGATTCATCATGCTTAGGATCGGTCTTCTTACTAGTGGCGGCGACTGCCAGGCGCTCAACGCCACCATGCGCGGCATCGTCAAAACGCTTATGACCAATAGCGAAGAGCCTATCGAGATCTACGGTTTTGAGGACGGCTACCAGGGCCTTATCTACAGCAGGTTCCGCGTCATGACGCCCGCCGATTTTAGCGGTATCCTCACCCGCGGCGGCACCATCCTGGGCACGAGCCGCACGCCGTTCAAGCGTCTGGATACCCCCGAGGCCGATGGTGTCGAGAAGGTGCCGGCGATGGTCCACACCTATCATAAGCTGCAGCTCGACTGCCTGTTTATGCTGGGTGGCAACGGATCCACCAAGACCGCCAACCGCCTGCGCGAAGAGGGCCTCAACGTTATCGCCCTGCCCAAGACCATCGATAACGACACATGGGGCACCGAGCTGACGTTTGGCTTTACGAGCGCCATCGACGTCGCCACCAAGTGCATCGACGACATCCACACCACCGCTTCGAGCCACGGCCGCGTGTTCGTTATCGAGATCATGGGCCACAAGGTTGGCTGGATCCCGCTGTATGCCGGCGTCGCGGGCGGCGCGGATGTCATCTTGATTCCCGAGATTCCCTACGACATGGATAACGTCATCAAGACCATTGAGCATCGCATGGAAACCGGTAGCCGCTTTACCATCGTGGCCGTCGCCGAGGGCGCCATCTCCAAGGAGGACGCGGCGCTGTCCAAGAAGGAGTACAAGAAGAAGCTCGCCGAGCGCACGAGCCCGTCAATCGTGTACGACATCGCCAAGGAGATCGAGGCCAAGACCGGTCGCGAGACCCGCGTCGCCATCCCCGGCCACACGCAGCGCGGCGGTCAGCCCGATGCCCAGGACCGCATCTTTGCGACCCAGTGCGGCGTCGAGGCGGCACTCGGCTGCCTACGCGGCGAGTTTGGCTACATGATTGCTCTGCGTGACGGCAAGATGTGCCACATGCCGCTCGAGGAGGTCGCCGGCAAGCTCAAGTATGTCGACCCCCAGAGCGACCTGGTGCGCGAGGCCAAGGCGTTGGGCATCAGCTTCGGCGACGAATAGCCTCGGCTGGAACTGCTCTCATCGGAGGCCCCAGGGCTTACCTCCCAAATCGTCCTCGGACATGTCAGGACCCCGCCGTGCGCTTCGCGCCG
>URRT01000150.1 GCA_900550355.1 uncultured Collinsella sp. | reverse complement strand
AACCGCCTTCCCCTCAGCGCGAGCATGGCCTGGCGCTCGATGAGGCCGACTCCCATCTCCACGCTCGCCTTGTCCCTGGGCCTTCTGACCCTGGCGGGCACGACGGCGCACCCGTAGTGCTCGCTCATGCGGCGGTACTGCTCGTTGACGATGAGCGCCTCTTTGGTGTTCTTGGACACCGCGGTCTTGCAGTTGTCCGGCACGAGAACGGGGGTCGCGCCGCCGAAGAAGGAGAACATATGGGCATGGGCGTCGATCCAGGCCTGCTCGTCGGTTCTGTAGAATCCCTCGGCGAACAGGTAGTTGGAGTAGGGCAGGCATCCCGCGAACACGTAGACCCTCAGAAGTTCGCCCGTATCGGGATCGACCACTTCCGCCGTGTCCCCGACCCAGTCCACCTGGATGGTCTCGGCCGGCCTGTGGTCGATGCGCATGCGGATGTCGTGGGCCTGCGCCCACTTCCTGTACTCCCTGCAGAAGGCCGAGTACATGTAGGGCTCCTCGCCCCGCGACACGGCGGAATCGCAGTACTCGTTCCACAGAAGCGACAGCGTCATGCCGCGCCGTCCAAGCTCCCGGGCCACATGCTCGAAGTCGATGGCGGCCTTGTCCGTGGCCTTGCGGCTCCTCTTCGGGTAGATAACGGACCGGATCGCCGCATCGTCCATCTCCTCCGGGAGCGGCCAGGAAAGGCCGCGCGCTCGTGCCGCTCGGATAACGTCCGAGACGGTCGATTGCGCGCAGCCGCAAGAGAAGGCGACGCTTTCCTGGCTCACCCCCATCGCGATCAATCGGAGGATTTCTCTGTACTTGACCATTCTTCTTTCCTTTCCCTAGATGGCCATAGGCGCCCTTTTGGCACCCAGGTGAATTCTAGGAAAGGAAGTGGAGGAGGAAAGAGCCTTAGGCTATCGGCAACGCGTGGAATGAGTATCGGCGACGCGCGGAATCATCATCGGACAAGCGCGCAGGAGGCAACAAGGGCGGTACGGCTTGAACGAAGTGAGAGGCAGCGCCTTTAGACGCTGCCGGCCCCCCTCGGCCTTATAGGCCCAGAGCAAACCACCCCTTTGAGGGGTGGTTCATGATTCAACTGCACCTGCGCCGCCCGTGCTACCTGAGTTTTGGATGACGAAGGAAGCGGGCTTTGCTGGTACGCCTCTATTATAGTTGCACGGCTAGTCTTTTGGAACTACCTACCGGGAAATAGTCGGCAACAAAATCACGCATCCCGGTTAGGCGATTTTCCGTTCTCGATTCGTGGTGCATTTTGACGCGAGGGAAGCGCAGATCATGGTTTTCGAGCCGCTAGTTCTTCAGCGAGTTCAGCGGTGCCGGGAAGCGTCCACCGCGGTGGGCAAGCACGGTGCCGGCGTTGGGGTTCACCGGCATGATGGGCGCACGGCCGAACAGGCCGCCGTACTCGACGCAGTCGCCCACGCCCTTGCCGATAGCGGGAATCACGCGGACGGCCGTGGTCTTGTTGTTGATGACGCCGATGGCCATCTCATCTGCGATGATGCCGGCGATGGTCTCGACCGGGGTGTCGCCGGGGATGGCGATCATGTCCAGACCGACGGAACACACACAGGTCATGGCCTCGAGTTTCTCGAGCGAAAGCGCGCCGGCCTCGACGGCGGCGATCATGCCGGCGTCCTCGGACACGGGGATAAAGGCGCCGGAGAGACCGCCCACGCTGGAGCTGGCCATGACGCCGCCCTTCTTGACGGCATCGTTGAGCATGGCGAGTGCGCAGGTCGTGCCGGGGCCACCGCAGGTGCCAACACCGATGATCTCGAGGATGCGGGCAACGGAGTCGCCGATGGCAGGCGTGGGGGCCAGCGACAGGTCGACAATGCCCTTCTCGACACCCAGGCGATGGGCGGCCTCGCGGCTCATGAGCTCACCGGCGCGGGTGATCTTAAAGGCGGTCTGCTTAATCTTCTCGGCGACCTCCATCATCGATGCGGAATCGGGCAGCGTCTCCAGGGCTGCGGCCATAACGCCGGGGCCCGAGACGCCTACGTTGATGACGGCGTCGGCCTCGCCACCGCCGTGGACAGCGCCCGCCATGAACGGGGAGTCCTCGACCATGTTGGCAAAGCAGACAAACTTGGAAGCGCCGACGGAGTCCTGGTCGGCCGTGAGCTTAGCGGCGTCGATGATGGTCTGCGCAGCCATGAGCACGGCGTCCATGTTGATGCCGGCGCGCAGGCTGGCGACGTTGACGCTGGAGCAGACGCGACTCGTGGTGGCGAGCGCCTGCGGGATGGACTGGATGACGCGGCGGTCGGCGTCGCCGATGCCCTTCTGGACGAGCGCGGAGAAGCCGCCCAGGTAGTCGATGCCGAGCGTTTCGGCCGCGCGGTCGAGGGCATGCGCGATGGGGGTGAGGTCCTCATCCTTGCAGCATGCGGCGATCTGCGCCACCGGGGTGACGGAAACGCGCTTGTTGACGATAGGGATACCGTACTCGCGCTCGAGGTTCTCGGCGGTCTCGACCAGGTGCTCAGCCGTGTGCGTCACGTGGTCGTAGATCTTCGTGCACATGCGGTCGAGGTTCTCGTCACCGCAACCCATGAGCGAAACACCCATGGTGATGGTTCTGATGTCGAGGTTCTGCTCCTCAACCATGCCGCGGGTTTCCGCGATTTCTGCGGGCGTGATCGCCATCCTTGCGCTCCTATCTGCCAAAACGAGCATAGTCTTTTCTATTTTAACGTGCCGCACGTGCCAAATGGCGCGCGCGGCACGTTTTGGTACTCGGTTGTTTCCGTTGTGTTACTGCCCAAAGACCTCTTCGGCGATACGAGCGCTTTCGGCGGCGTCCTTGGCGTAGTAGTCCGCGCCGATCTGCTTGGCGTATTCGGGGGTGAGTACGGCGCCGCCTACGATGATCTTGACGCCCGGCACCTCGGCATGAAGCAGTTTGATGGTCTCCTCCATGGCGACGACCGTGGTGGTCATAAGCGCCGAGAGGCCGACGAGCTTAATGTCGCGCTCCTGCACGGTCTTGAGCACCTCTTGCGGGTCGACGTCGCGGCCTAGGTCAAAGACGGTGTAGCCGTAGTTATCGAGCAGCATTTTGACGATGTTCTTACCGATATCGTGGATGTCGCCCTTGACGGTGGCCACGCAGATCTTGCCCTTGTCGGCGATCTCGCCGGCGGGCATCAGGCGCTTGATGGTGTCGAAGCCCACGCGTGCGGCCTCGGCCGAGGCCATAAGCTGCGGCAAGAAGAACTTACCCTGGTCAAAGAGGACGCCAACCTCGTCGAGGGCGGGGATAAAGTGGTTGTTGATGAGGTCCATGGCGTCGTGGTCTGCCAGCAGACGCTCGGTCTCGGCAGCGATCTCGCCTTTGCGGCCCGAGACGACCATGCGACGAATCGGGTCGTCGTTGCCGTCGGTGCCGGCGGTGCCCGCGGCAGGCACGGCATCACTCGATGCGGTCTGAGCTGCTGCCGGGTTTGCGGCGATCTTGTACGGATCGGTCCAGCCGGCGTAGCGCTCGATGTATCCGGTCGAGCCCTCGTCCTCAACGCTCAGGACGCGATAGCTGTAGACGGTATCCATAAAGCGCTTGGAGCCCGGGTTCATGATGGGGGCGTCCAGGCCCGCGCCAAAGGCGGCAGCCAAAAAGACCGAGCCCAGCAGTGGGCGGGCAGGCAGACCAAAGCTGATGTTCGACACGCCGAGTGCGCATTTGACGCCCAGACGCTCCTTACACAGGGACATGGCGCGCAGGATCTGCTCGGCCTGGCGTTGATTGGTCGAGGCGGTCATGACCAGGCAGTCGATGAGGATGCGGTCCGGTCCGATGCCGTAGCGGGCAGCCTCGGCCACGATGCGCTCGGCGATGGCCAGGCGCTCCTCGGCCGTGGGCGGGATGCCGTTTTCGTCCAAGGTGAGACCCACAACCGTGCAGCCGTAGCGCGCCACGACGGGCAGCACGGCGGCAAGGTTGTCGGCCTTGCCATTCACGGAGTTCACCATGGGACGACCCGCGTAGGCGCGGGCGGCGACCTCGATAGCGACCGGATCCGAGGAATCCAGTTGCAGCGGCAGGGGCACCGTAGCTTGCAGCGTACGCGTGACCTGCGATAAGAGCGTCGGCTCGTCGAGGCCAGGCACGCCCACGTTCACATCGAGGATGTCGGCGCCGGCGCGCTGCTGAGCGGCGGCCTCGGCCACCAGATAA
>URRT01000149.1 GCA_900550355.1 uncultured Collinsella sp. | reverse complement strand
GGATGATGGGCGCGGGCGCGGCCGCCCGGCCCCCGCCAGCCGCAACAGGCGACACCGGCACCGCAGACGGCGACCGCAACTTCGCCGAATTCACCATCTAACCTGCCAAAAAGGGACAGGTTTATTTTGGCAGGTTTTATCTGCACAAACGTTGAGACGGCAATGCAGCAAACCATTGCCAGCCGCGTTGAGAGATTCGTTTTTGAGAGGAGGCCCCGTGAACGCCTTTGACCGCTACGCCCCGTTTATCCAAGACTTCATCTATTCCCACGATTGGGAGAGCCTGCGCTCTATCCAGGTTGCAGCAGCTGATGCCATCTTTAACACGCAAGATAATGTGCTCTTGACGGCATCCACGGCTTCCGGCAAAACCGAGGCAGCCTTCTTTCCCATCCTGACCGAGTTTTGGGAGAACCCGCCCGCGAGCGTGGGCGCCCTCTACATCGGCCCCCTCAAAGCGCTCATCAACGATCAATTCGTCCGCCTCAACGACCTGTGCGAAGAGGCCGATATCCCTGTCTGGCACTGGCATGGCGATGTCTCGCAGTCGCACAAGGCTAAGCTCATCAAAAAACCGAGCGGCATCTTGCAGATTACGCCCGAGTCACTCGAGGCGCTCTTAATCCATAAGCACATGGCGATCCCGCGCATGTTTTGCGACCTGCGCTACGTGGTCATCGATGAGGTCCACTCGCTCATGCGCGGCGACCGTGGCGGGCAGACGCTCTGTCTTATCGAGCGGCTCTCGCGCATGGCCGGCGTGCAGCCTCGACGCATCGGCCTTTCGGCCACCATCGGCGACCCCGAGCGCACGGGCACTTTTCTCTCACAGGGAACGGGGCGCGACTGCGTTATCCCCCGCTTTGAAGAACCGCGCCGCGTGTGGCGCATCTCCATGGAGCACTTCTACAACTCGGGTCCCCAGGCGCAGCAGCGAGGATTCGTGGGCACAGCCCCACAAGAAGCCGAGGTGCTTGCTTGCGAGCGTATTGAGACGGCGGCGCCCGCGGCGCTGCCCGTCAGCACCCAAGACATGCGCCATAGCGGACAATTCACACAGGAAGAACGCCGTCAACGTCGCGAGCAGGCACAGGGTAAGGCTGTCCCCAAGGACAGTCACACTTCCTCAGCCCCCGAGGGCGAAGTCGACATCCCGCAGGCAGCCGAACAGGCACTGCTCAACCCCACCGACACGGCGCCCGACAACGCCGACCCCGGCATGGGCTATATCTTCGAACACACCCGTGGCCGCAAGTGCCTGGTCTTTGCCAACTCGCGCGAGGAGGCAGAGGCCGTATGCTCCATGCTGCGTAGCTACTGCGAGAGCCGGCACGAGCCCGACCGCTTTCTCATCCACCACGGCAATCTTTCGGCATCGCTGCGCGAGACGGCCGAGGAGCTCATGCGCGACGAGGAACAGGCACAGACAACCGTCACCACCTCTACGCTGGAGCTCGGTATCGATATCGGCCGTCTGGAGCGTGCGTTTCAGATCGATGCGCCGTTTACCGTCAGCTCCTTTTTGCAGCGAATGGGCCGCACGGGACGCCGCGACCTTCCGCCCGAGATGTGGTTTGTCATGCGCGAGGAAGAGCCTGAGCCGCGCACGATGATGCCCGAGACCATTCCGTGGAAGCTCCTGCAGGGCATCGCGCTCGTACAACTCTATCGTGAGGAAAAGTGGGTCGAGCCGCCCGAGCTCGATCGACTCCCCTACAGCCTGCTCTACCACCAGACTATATCGACGCTTGCCAGCACCGGCGAGCTCACGCCGGCAGAGCTTGCCCAGCGCGTGCTCACACTCAGCTATTTCCATCGCATCTCGGCCGATGACTATCGCGTATTGCTGCGTCACCTCATTAAGATCGACCATATCCAGGTCACCGAGGGCGGCGGACTCATCGTGGGTCTCGCGGGCGAGCGCATCATTAACAACTTTAAGTTCTACGCCGTATTCCAGGAAAACGAGGAGTTCACCGTTCGTAGCGAGTCGGCCGAATTGGGCACGATCGTCAACCCGCCGCCGCCCGGTGAGCGCATCGCCATCGCCGGACACTGCTGGATTGTCGAGGAAGTGGACTGGAAGCGCCACACCGTCTTTGCCACGCAGGTCAAGGGTCGTGTGCCGGCCTACTTTGGCGACTGCCCCGGTGACATCAATACACACGTACTCGAGCGCATGCGCAAAGCGCTCAACGAGCACGCGACATATCCGTACCTCATGGGTAACGCGCGGGCTCGCTTGGCGCAAGCTCGTCATACCGCCGAGATTTCGGGCGCGGGAACTAAGCCGCTCATCAACCTGGGTGGCGACACCTGGGTGCTCTTCCCCTGGTTGGGCAGCTACGCCTTCCTAGCACTCGAGCGCATGCTTAAAATCAAATGCGCCGCTGAGTTGGGCCTTCGCGGACTCGACCCGTCACGCCCGTACTTTATGCAGTATAAGATGAAGGCCGACGAGGAGACGTTCTTTGAAGTGCTCGCCGCCGAAGCCGAGAAAGACTTCGACCCCATCGAGCTCGTCTATCCCGGCGAGGTGCCTTACTTTGATCGTTACGATGAGTTCGTTCCCGAAGAGCTCGTGCGCAAAGGCTTTGCCGAAGGCGTGCTCGACATCGAAGGCATGAAGCAGCGCGTTCTCGGCTGGCGCGACCACGCCTGAGACCAGTCTTTTTGGGACGGGGCTATTTTAGCTACTTTATGTCGTCCAACGATTTCGATGGACCGCAAATAAGATCAATCTTGTATGTAGTAGCCGTCAAAATGGCCCCTCCCCTGCAAAAACAGAAGGTAACTGGAAGAAGACCCCCCTGTCTTTACGGGCAAAAAAGGGGCAGAACGGTAAAGTACACTTGTCGCGTAATGTGCTTAATATTCAGGGATTAGATTTGCTAAGCAGGGCTGCAACCACCAATCGTTGCGATTTTATCGTTACAAGAAAATCCTAAATTCCTTCATGGCGCTAAAACCCGCAGAGTAAACTGCCGACTGCAGCACCCAAAAACTAAGATCTACCGCGTTCCACGACCTGAGTTTTCACCATATTGTGGATTGCATTAAGGGGATGTTTACCGCATCTACGTCCAGTGCAGACGTAGATGCGGTAAACCGCAATTATAAGTCACTAGTCTGGGGCAGAATTAAACGGTTCACCCCTGGTGAGATATAGCTATCTTCGCCCGAGACCATTACTATTCCGCCAGTATCGATAAAAAGCTAATGTTCCTCGGCATTAAGGCCCACCGATTCAAAGTAAACGCATACACCCGCAGCCATCAAGAAGGCTCGACGCTTCTGGCGGCTCGTCAATCGATACATCAATTCTTGAAGGCGTGTATTCCACCAATTTTTAATGAAACAACGGCGGTAATCGCTGTCGCGATTGCGCCAATAATACCGAGCGCCATCTGAATGGGGTATAACCCCAACACATGTCCAAATACGGAGAAAAACAATGCGGAAAAGAGGGCCCTTACCAGAGACGCGGCGGAAAGGATCGTCGCACGGAGATCGTCCGCTATCCCGTCTTGGATTAAGTTTTCCGAAGTGATGTACACCACTTCTGGGAGGAAACAAAGCACCATGCTAAGGCCAAACAAACACAAAAGATTTGAAGCGAACCACGGAAGAATCAAGAAAAGGCCGGCCTCGATTAGCATCGAGCCGAGCATGGTATTTCTTTTCCCGAAACGCGATGAGAAGAAATCTGCTGCAATGTAGG
Organism: uncultured Collinsella sp.; assembly: GCA_900550355.1. Classification (GTDB taxonomy): domain Bacteria; phylum Actinomycetota; class Coriobacteriia; order Coriobacteriales; family Coriobacteriaceae; genus Collinsella. The sequence continues at coordinate 486 of URRT01000149.1, read as the reverse complement.
CCGTCGCATTTACTGCATAGGATGCACCGAAAAAGATTCCTATTATGGAGACGGGAGCATGAAACGCGTCGAATACCAACTGATTCAAGTTGTAATAACTCCCGTAGAATCCGTCGAGCATGCTTGTGCCGATTAGGAGAAGCAATATCGCAAATGCGGATTCTCCAAAGCGCCAGGTTTCTCGCCTGAACATCTTGGCTGCGTCAAACCTCCCCTTTTCTGATCTTTCAGAACGGGTCGTTTCCGTCCTCTCAATGGGATACAGAAGGAAAAGCTGCAGGAGATAGAAAACGGAAACGCATACGTAGAGGGCGCTCCAAGATACTTGGGCAATGAAAGATCCGAGCACAATTGCCATTCCCGTAGCGATTGATTGTGCGGCAAGTAGCCGAGCATTGATGGTGAGGAAGCGCTCTCCTTGACCGGCATTCCGGGCAATTTCATATAAAAGTGCTTGTTCGGATCCCGATTGAAGGGAGTAGGCGA
>URRT01000148.1 GCA_900550355.1 uncultured Collinsella sp. | reverse complement strand
TGGCTGCTTCCTTCCGGACCTGACCAGATTCGGAACATGTCGTCATCCGAACCCATCGAACGCGCTAGGCGCTCGGTATATCTTACCTGCTCCCGCCCGCCAGAGCAAGGTAGCTAATTTGGGACGGAGCTTTTTTGACTACTTTTGCAGCCCGATTGCCAGAGCAGCCAATGAGTAGTCAAAATAGTCCCATCCCAAAATGACCGGCTTGGTGCCGCACCACAGAAAGGGCCCATCTACTACGTTTAGGCCACAGGGGTCGACCATAGCCGACTTTTTCGAAAATCGGCAAGCTTTCTACCTGCGGTTTTGTTTTTGCAAATTCCGGGATGGTCGAGGGTGGCCGGCTTAACGTAGTAGATGGTCGCATTTCGTGGCAAACGGTCCGACCCAAGACCTAAGGCAGCCAACCTCGAATGGTCATTCTCGAAGTTGCGGTGGAATACGGACTGAATTGGCACCTTAAAGGCAAAAACACTCCGTATTCCACCGCAACATATAGGGAGATAGGCCTTAGAGGCGAGCGAGGTCATAGGCTTGGGCGGCTGACTCGCCGGCACAGATGAGGTTGGCAGTGGCTTCTTGCGCACCGAGCGCCTGGTCGAGAGGCATGGGCTTGCGGCAAATCGGCAAAACCAAGTCAATACCCCGCTCATACACCGTGTCCAGGTTGACGGCGCGACCGCCCACGACGGCGACCACCGGCTTGCCATATCGCTTCGCACGACGGGCCACGCCCACCGGTGCCTTACCGGCGGCGGACTGCTCATCCATATTGCCCTCGCCCGTTATGACCAGGTCGACATCGCGTACACGCTCGTCAAACCCCACGAGATCGAGCACCGTCTCCACACCCGAGCGTAGCTCCGCGCCGAGCGCCAGCAACGCCGCGCCCAAGCCACCGGCAGCGCCCGCGCCGGGCACGCCGAGCACCGAGCCAAATGTCCGCGCGCCCTCGGGTGTGCGCAACAACCCCTGGGCTCGAGCTCCGGCAATCGCGGCGTCGAGCAAGCGACCGTAGCCGACCATCCAGCTGTCGCACCTGCGCAGGACCTCGGCATCCCCCGTCAGCAGGCCCTTCTGCCCACCGAACACTGCTAGGGCGCCTCGACGCCCCACGAGTGGATTCTCGACATCGGAAAGCACCACGACACGTGCGCCGTTCAGCGCCCGAAGCGCTGGCGCCAAATCAACGCTCGCCACCCGCTCAAGGCCAGCAAGACCGGGGGCGACATCACAGCCCTGGTCATCGACCACACGCGCGCCCAGCGCCTGCAGCATACCGGCGCCGCCATCGTTGGTGGCGCTGCCGCCCAAGCCAATATAGATAGTCTTTGCACCCGCGCGAACCGCATGAAGCATCAGTTCGCCCACGCCATAGGTCGAAGCCGCAAGCGCCGACGACTCCGTGCAAGGCGAGTACCCAATGCCGGCCGCCTCGGCCATCTCAATAACAGCCAACTCGTGCTCGCCGTCCACCAGTATCCGGGCGGACACGCGGTCGCCAAAGGGGCCTGCAACCTCGCAGGTCACAAGCTCGCCACCGCAGGCGGCAACGGCATCGAGCGTTCCCTCGCCACCATCTGCCAGCGGCAATGTGCACACCTCGGCATCGGGCCAAACGCGGCGCATGCCCTCGGCAACCGCCGCCTCCGCCTGTGCACTCGACACGCTGCCCTTAAAGGAGTCGATCGCCAGCAGCACACGGCGGGGCCGGCGGCACGCAGGACCAAAGTCAACTGCCGCGCCAGCATCCTCACCGGCACCTGCAAGCGCTGCGGCGTGAGCGGCGTGTGCTTCAAGATCGGCCCCACAACCGCAATCAGCGCCGCTCGCTCCGCGCAGACCGCCAAAATAGCTACTCAGCAGCTCACGGCATTCATCCGCCAGGACTCCAGCCGTCACGTTAAACCGATGATTCAGGCGCGAGTCGGCATTCAGGTCATACAGCGAACCCAACGCGCCCGCCTTGGCGTCGCACGCGCCATACACGCAGCGCCCCACGCGCGCGTTAACCATAAGCCCCGCACACATGCAGCAGGGCTCGAGCGTCACGTAGACCGTACAGTCGGAAAGGCGCCAGCGGCCAAGCGCCTGGGCAGCAGCGCACAAGGCCGCGAACTCGGCATGAGCCGAAGGATCCTGGTCGAGCTCGCGGCGATTATGCGCCCGCGCGACAATCTCACCCGCGCGCACTACCACGGCTCCGATGGGCACCTCGCCCACCGCCGCGGCGGCTCGCGCCTCCGCCAACGCCTCGCGCATGAACTTCTCGTCGATTTCGGTGATCGTCATCGTTCGCCTTCCCTGTTGCAAATTCAAAACGATGCTATCATTACGACTCACGGAGAGATGGCAGAGCGGTTGAATGCGGCGGTCTTGAAAACCGTTGAGCGCGAGAGCGTTCCGGGGGTTCGAATCCCCCTCTCTCCGCCACTTCTAGTGATGCACCGGCGTCATGGTCCGCTCAAACAGTGCATCGACCACGTCGGCTATCTCAGGTCGACGCTCAAGATCGTGGCCCGATTCCCACCATATCGTGAAAAGTCGAATAATACCGCCGGCGACAAACTCAGACGTCGTCTCGAGTGACACGGGAGCCAGGGCATCCTCGGCAAGCACGTTCATCACACGCTCGCGGATGGAACGGGCAATGCGGTCGCAAATAACGTTGGTCAACATGCCCGACATGCTGCTTGCCAAAATGTTATCCATGAGCTGCTCGTGCGCCAGAATCAAATCCATGGCATCGTCCAAAATCGCGTGCCGAAGCGCGCGCACGTCCTCGGCAGATACCGCGCCGGCCTCATCGGGCTGTTTTTGCGGCAAGCCCGACATGAGCTCATCGATATAAAAGGCAAAGTAATCGTTCTTGTCGCGAAAGTGCTTGTAGAACGTCGTGCGGCGAATCATGGCGCGGTCGCACAGCATGGCAACCGTCAGGTCCTCAAAACGATGCTCCTCGAGAAGCTCGGTAAAGGCATCGAACAGGGCGCGGTAGGTTTTCTTGATGCGAAGGTCCACTGGTATCGCCATCCTCAGGGCAAAGACAACACTCGTCAATCTGTCGCATATCTTACACCTGTACCTCGCGCGCTTTGCCCCGGTGCCAACCCCGCCGAAAACACAACGCTTACCGGAAAGTTCGGCACGACAAAACGTTGCGGGTATACTAGTAGCGTTATACCAACGGCAGCTGGCGCATGCCGCCGCGGCCATTCGAAACGGAGACATCATGCTTCCCGTCATCATCGGCATCGTTGTTGTCATTGTGATTGCCTGCGCCATCGCCGGCATCTACAACAACATGGTCACCAAGCGTAACCGCATCGATAACGCCTGGCAGAACATCGATACGCAGCTGCAGCGTCGCAACGACCTGATCCCCAACCTGGTCGAGACCGTCAAGGGCTACGCCAAGCACGAGCAGGAGACGCTCTCCGCCGTGATCAGCGCGCGTAACACCGCCGTCAAGGCCACCACGCCCGAAGCCAAGATGGAAGCCGACAACGTGCTGACCGGTGCGCTGCGTCAGCTCTTCGCCGTAGCCGAGGCCTATCCCGATCTTAAGGCAAACACCAACTTTACGCAGCTGCAGGCATCGCTCGAGGATACCGAGAACAAGATTAGCTATGCACGCCAGAGCTACAACGATTGCGTGCTCAGCTACAACAACGCCATTCAGACGTTCCCGGCTGTCATCTTTGCCGGCATCTTCCAGTTTAAGGAGCGCCAGGGCTTCGAGGCCGCCGAAGCAGCCCGCCAGGCCCCGACCGTCAAGTTCTAGTAGTTTGACAGCGCATCCTTAGTCGGCCAAATGCATAAACCGCCCCGTCGAATGCATACTTCGACGGGGCGGTTTCCTTTTTCGCGAAGGTCCCCCTCTAAGCGTCGTGCATTTTTAGGAGTATTCAACATAACCAAGAGCTTCGGGCGCCACGATAAATGCCAAAGACCGCGAATATCCCTGCAAATCAAACGCTGCCAGCCCATAACCCCGCCCATCATTCGTAGAAAACATCGAGAACTCCCGATTTTTTGCCCGAGATCGGTATGCAGGGACCTTCGACTGCAGAATACTCGCAAAAATGCACGTCGCCACCGCCCCCACATGGCGCGAAGCAAAGCAAAAGCGCAGCCTAAAAGGCCGCGCACCATCTTTATTCAGATTAATCATTGCCCGTTGTGACATCGCCGAACCCGCAGGGCAGAGAACAAGTTCCCTCCCGGCGCACTCCGCAGGACGCAAGAAGCCCTCGCCGCACGAAGTGCGCAGCGAGGGCTTCT
>URRT01000147.1 GCA_900550355.1 uncultured Collinsella sp. | reverse complement strand
TCGCCTGCTGTGGCCCGCCCCCGCCGGGGGCCCCCCCCCCGCCATAAGGACTTCCTCGCTCGTGCCATGGTAGATGGGCATGCTCACGTCGATGGAGGGGATCTCGACCCAGCTCATCATGGGGTCGCGGTCAAAGATGAGCTGCTGAGCGTAGGGCTCGATCTGGTCGGCGGGAAGCTCGGTGGCCTCGCCCGCCAGCTGCTCGTTAAAGGAGCGCGCCTGGAGCAGGATGCGCTCGCGCTCTTCGGCAGACAGCGCGTCCACGGTGCTGGACACGGTGCTGATCTGGTTGAACACGCCCGAGGCCTCGAGCCGGTCCAAGATCCACGGCCAGGTCATAAGGCCCACGCCAATAAGGATGATGACGATAGTGATGAGCCGGTCGGCCCAGCGCGGCAGCCGCTTGCGACGACGTTTGGGCTTTGGCTGAGGGCTTGAGCCGCCGTTGTCCGCGGCGTTATTGCTCTTCATATGTTTGGCGCCCTGCACCATCGCCGGTCACTCCTCTACAACTCAAGTTGTCTAAACAAATAATAGCCGATTAGCGAGCTTCCGCGCCGGACAACGCAACTAGGACCGAAACGCCGCCTACGGTTCGAATTCTTGGAGACCTTCTACAGCGCTTCTTGCCATGGATATTCCTTTCCAAACATGCGATCGACTTCGAGCTGAATTCGCTCATCGTCGATTGCCGCCAAAGATAGCGCAAGCGAAATGTCGTCGACACGGGAGGAGCCGGCAAACACGGGCGCATAGCGCCACACTTGGATCATCGCCGTCTCGTTATCCGGCAACTCCCCGTCTGCGACTTCGAGGTCACTCAGTTGACGCCATGCACTTCTTAAGACGGCCTTTTGTTCCATACCCGGCGCAGCGAGCATCGAACGCGCAGCGAGCGCCGTCTCCCCGGCGTCAGCAAGATAGTCGATCTGCGGCGTCTTCCTTGCAAAACAGACCTTCGAGACTGGCGAGGAGAGCTCTGCTATGTGCTCGCTGAGCAGAAGATCCACGGCAACAGGGAACACGACGACACGTCGCTCGCGACGCTCGCGCCTCGCGAGCCCCCTGTCGACAAGCTCGGTTATGGCCTCACTCGCGCGGCTTGCCGAAATCCCAAGCGCACGGCAAAGGTCATAGGGGCGATATGGCTCCTGGGCTGCTCCCCAGATTGCGGCAGCCTGTGCGTTGGGTGACATCTTGGTCGCGTGATTGTGAAGCCAAGCACCGCCCCTCTCCGTGCAGGCTGTGCCCATAAATGGAAGAAAAGCCTGTCTACCTGGGCAGACAAAGGAAATCCCTTGTGCGACCAATGCTTTGCGCTGACGTGCATCGGCATCAGGAAACGAAACGACAACAGGAATCTCCGCACGCAAGGCTAGCTGACTATAGACCCTCTTAGCCTCGGGAAGCCCGACGCCTGTAGGCAAACTTGCAAGCAAAAACGAAAAACCGTTTGCGTCAACAGCGCGGACCTCAATCGCCCGCAGATGCAGCGGCAAGTGTGCGGATCCAGGCCAAGTTTTGGTCTTGGCGGAGAGGCCTAGTGCTTCTTGTAAGTAGATTAGCGCTTCGTTCATTTCCATCGTTTTCGTTTGATTCCAGTTTAAATTGGAATTATACATAATTTTCGGAATTAACGAGATTCTTTTCGTGCATAAGCCAGCATTTGCGTTTTCAAAATGTCCCGGATCAGCGGGTGATTCAGGATACAATCGTTACGGGAAACGACACGCCCCGCGTAAGTGTTCGAAAGCGCGAGCGAGCAGTTTCCGGTGTTGTAAAATGTCCGGACTCCGAACCACGGGCATTTTAATTTGCACGCGCGGCGCAAATGCCTTCTACCGTCCGCACCGCGCGTGCGCCTACGGACCTTAAACCGAACCTCATACGAGTCAAGAAACGCGATGACGAACGTGCCCGCATCGGACGGTGGAGGCTGGCTTCGTTGTCCCAAAAAAACGGGGCAGACTCCAGTGCGGAGTCTGCCCCGAAAAGAAAATGGCAAAGCAAGAACGTGGATGGACGAGAAAAGTGTCCGCAAGTCTCATGGCCATCACATCCCACCTGCCAAAGGGATGGGTGAGTGAGCGTTACTCCTGCTCGGACTCCTCAGCCTGCTTACGGCTGCGGATGAGGTGCGCAACGCCGATGCACAGCACCGCGCCACCAGCAATCCAAGTGAAGGTCACGCCGTTGAGACCGGTGAGGGGAAGGCCGGTGCCCTTCTGGTCGACAATGGTGAAGCTGAGCTTACCGACCTCAGCCTTTGCAGAGCCAGTCTGAACAACATCTTGACCTGCCACGATGGCACTCGTAGTGTCAGGCGTTACATCCGTACCGGCCTGATTGAGCGTGCGGCTGATAGTAAAGGTAACACCACTTGCTGCGGAGTTGTTGTACCCAGGAGCAGGCTCAACCTCCTTGAGGACATAGGTGCCCTCATCAAGACCAACAACGTTAATCTTGCCGTCGTTATCCGTGGTAAGCTGCACCACTTCGCCCTCGTTATGTTTTATGCCTTTAGCGTCGATGTACTTGTTTTCGGTAGCATCGCCATTCTTCTCCTGCAGAGTGAATTTAACGCCCGAAAGAGTCGGGTTTTTGCCATCTACAGCGTCACTACCGACCTTGGTGACATCGATGCCGTAGGTATAGTCATAAGCACGGTGAATGACCGTAGTGCCCTCACCGGCACCGTGCGGGTTATTCGAGTAGGTAAGCTTAACCTCATTCTTCTGCGCCTTGCCGACGAGTCCCTCGAAATCAGTCTTAATGGCATCATTAGCGTCGAAGATCTTGGTGGAGTCAAGCTTGGCCTGGTACTCAACGGTCACCTTAGAGTTGCCATCCAGGGCGATAGGGTCGCCGCTCTCGTCCACGCACGCCTTAAGATCAGTGAAACTAACTGTGAGTACGTTGTTGTTGTAGTCTAATTCGTAGCTAGAGGAGCTGACCTTTATATTGCCAATTTTGACCGTGACGTCTGGCGTCGTGCTGCCGTCCTTAAACTTCGGCGTCATGGATTCGGGAAGCTTATCCGTAAAGATGTATTTGTAGGAGGTGCTGTAAGTGTTGATGTTACCCGCAACGGTACCGGTAAGCTGATAATCGATAAACTGATCCATTCGGGAGTCCGCAGCCATGTTGGGATTCGTGAACACGTTATCGCCAAAAGAGCCGCCTTCTTTGTCATCCTTAACGGCCTTGGTCACAGTGGGGACCTGCTTCTTGGGAGCAATGGTCTCAGCAGAACCGCCAACAACGACGAAAATGGGCGAAGTGAAGGTATCGGTGTCGCACTTGGGTGGATTAGTGCTAGTGTTGACGTTTTTAGTCACGAAGAGCCAGTAGCCGGTATTCAGACCAGTGAAGGTGCCATTGGGGCTCGTTTTGCACTCATCCGTCCCTTCAGTGATATTGGCGTCCTCCAGTGCCTTGGCGATCTTGTCGAGAGTCTTTCCGGCATCGAGCTTAGTAGTCTTGTCTGTACCTGACTTGTACTCACCTTCGGTTTTAACTTTAAGCCAGTCAGCCCACTTCTGAGCATCATTGCCGGAGGGCTTTGTAACGTCGCTAGTATCGGCAAATGCCCCGATCACAGCATCCCTAACGGCATCTGACGCCCACTCAATGTCGGAAAGCGTCTTAGCGCCATTCCAGTTGTTAACGCCTTCCAAATCCTGCGTGACCTTGGCCTTGAAAATCTGGATACCCTTAAAGGTTGTATCCGTATAGGTCTTCTCGTCAATCTTTACATTGCCATCCTGAGCCACCGTTGGCGTGCCATCAGCAAACGCCATACTCACCGGGGCCATCACGCCGCCGAAGCTCAGCGCTGCTGTGAGGCCGGCGGTTACTGCCAGGCGTGCGATGTTCTTGCTCATGCTCATCTTCTTTTCCTCTGCTTTCTGCTCGAATTCCATTTGATCTAAATCTGTCTGTCTGTGTCTTAGCATCTACTTCGCTACGTCTCGCCCCGCTCTCTGTGGGGCTGCCAGCTACTCTTTATGGCTGCCACCTCCCCGCTTGACCAGGAGCGCGACCACGATGAGCGCGGCTCCGGCGACCGCTGCGGCGGCCGCGGCGTACATTGCCATATCGCCAGTCGAGGGCATAAAGCCTCCGGTGGTAATGCTAGGGGGTGTGCCGGTGGGCGTGTTGATGAGCGACGCCTCCAGGCTGCCCGTCGACCCGTCCGCGCTGTCGGCGCGCAGGGGAGACTCGGCCGTGATGGTGAGCTTGGGCTTGGCGGGGGGCACCCGGGCCGCGGTCCGGGCCCTGGGATCTC
>URRT01000146.1 GCA_900550355.1 uncultured Collinsella sp. | reverse complement strand
CCATGCGTCCGGAAATTTTGCTTTCCGCTGCTGATGTTTTGTTGCAGGGCTTGACCCCGGGCGTGGATGCACCTATTGTTTCCACCGGTATGCAAGACCTCGTGACCATCTGCTCCTACGATGTCGAGCGTCAGAATCAAGCATGCGAGGACGACGAGGGCCGACTCGTCAGCCCCATACCTGTGCGAACTTGTGGATTTGCTCCACATACTCGTTGACGGGGGGATTTTCGCCTGCTACTATATTCGGCTGTTGCACTAACTGATGCATGAAGGGCAAGTAAACATGTACGCAATCGTTAACACGGGCGGCAAGCAGTACAAGGTCGCCACCGACGATGTCATCACCGTCGAGAAGATCGAGGGCAATGAGGGCGACAAGGTCACCCTGCCGGTTATCTTCCTCAACGATGGTAAGAAGATCGTCACCGATCCCGACAAGCTGGCCAAGGCCAAGGTTACCGCTCAGATCGTTGAGCAGTTCAAGGGCGAGAAGCAGCTGGTCTTCAAGTTCCACAAGCGCAAGCGCTATCGTCGTCTGAAGGGTCACCGTCAGCAGCTCACCAAGCTGAAGATCGTGAAGGTTCAGGCTACCTCCCGCGCCAAGAAGGCTGTCAAGGCAGAGGCTGAGGCTGTTGCCGAGGCTCCCGTCGCCGAGTAGATTACACTCGTAACGAAAGAGTAGGTATACACAATGGCACACAAAAAAGGACTCGGTTCCTCCCGTAATGGCCGTGACTCCCGCGGTCAGCGCCTTGGCACGAAGCGCTATGCCGGCCAGACGGTAACCACGGGCACGATTCTCGTCCGTCAGCACGGCACGCACATCCACCCGGGTGAGAACGTTGGCCGTGGCAAGGACGACACGCTGTTCGCGCTGGTCGATGGTACCGTTGAGTTCCACAAGGGTATCAAGCACAGGGTCAGCGTACGCCCGCTCGCGAACGCGTAATTCACCCTTCATAGAGCACATATGTGGGAGGCACTTGAGTTTTAGGATTCAAGGGTCTCCCTCTTTTTGTAGGAGGCGATTCTGTTGTCACAGTTCACCGATATCAGCCGCATTAACGTGTGCGGCGGCGACGGCGGAGCCGGATGCATGTCGTTTAGGCGCGAGGCATTTGTCCCCAAGGGCGGCCCCGATGGCGGCGACGGCGGTCGTGGCGGCAATGTCGTCATCCAGGCCGATGCTCAGCTGTCTTCGCTGATCGATTACCGCTTTAAGCATCACTTCCGCGCCGAGCGCGGCACGCACGGGCAGGGTGCCCGTCGTAACGGTAAGAGCGGCGAGGACCTGATTCTCAAGGTTCCTATGGGTACCGTGGTGCGCGAGCTCGACCCCGAGACGCAGACCCCGATGTTCGAGATTGCCGATCTGGTGCACGATGGCGAGCGCGTTGTCGTGGCGCCCGGCGGTGCCGGTGGCCTGGGCAACACGCACTTTGTGACGTCGGTGCGCCGCGCGCCCGCGTTTGCTCAGCTGGGCGAACCGGCCGAGGAGCACTGGATTGAGCTCGAGATGAAGCTTATGGCCGATGCCGCGCTCGTGGGCTTCCCCTCGGTAGGCAAGTCCTCACTCATCGCGCGCATGAGTGCCGCCCGTCCCAAGATTGCCGACTACCCGTTTACCACGCTCGTGCCGAACCTCGGCATGGTGCGTGCCGGCGAATATTCTTACGTCGTTGCCGACGTCCCCGGTCTCATCGAGGGCGCGAGCGAGGGCAAGGGCTTGGGTCACCAGTTCCTGCGCCACATTGAGCGTACGGCCCTGATCATGCACGTCGTCGACATGACGGGTGGTTTTGAGGATCGCGATCCGGTTGAGGACTACCGCATCATCAACTGTGAGCTCGAGCAGTATGGTGCCGAGCTTTCGGAGCGTCCGCAGATCGTCGTTGCCAACAAGTGCGACGCGCCGGGCACGGCCGACAAGATTGCCGATCTCAAGCGCGCAGCGCTCGACGATGGACATATGTTCTTTGCCGTGTCTGCTGTGACGGGCGCCGGCCTCAACACGCTGATGCTTGCCGTGGGCGAGCAGGTGGCTAAGCTGCGCGCCGAGTTGGCTGTCTCGGATGAGCCGGTCGTTCTGCGCGACGATGAGTGGGAGCGCCGCCGCCTGCAGCGTGAGAAGCGTTTCCGCATTGTCCAGGAAGAGCCCGGTGCCTTCCGCGTGGTCGGTCGTGCCATCGAGCGCATGGTCATCCAGACCGACTGGGAAAACGAGGAAGCCGTCATTTACCTGCAGCATAAGTTTGCGCGTATGGGTGTTGACGACGCGCTCGAGAAGGCCGGTTGCCGTGCGGGCGACGAGGTCCGCATTTGCCAGCGCGCCTTTGACTTTGAGGGTGCTGAGGATTTCTCGGAGTACGAGGAGCTCGAGGATGTTGGCGAGGACATCGCCGTTGGGGCCATTGACGTGGCCGATGCTGCGGATGAAGGCGTCGAGGTTGTCGATGCGGCGGATGCCGAGGACGATGCCGAGACCTCGGAGGGCGAGTAAGCCATGTCGCTGCGCGGTGGAATCGGTCTGCCCGAGCTTCCTCTAGAGGACGGGCAGGAGTTTAGGCTTGGCATTATGGGTGGCACCTTTGATCCCATCCATTACGGGCACCTGGTGACCGCCGAGCAGGCGCGCGAGTCCCTCGACTTGGATGCCGTGCTCTTTATGCCGGCGGGCACGCCGGCCTTTAAGCTTGACAAGCCGGTGACGCCTGCCGAGGACCGTTATGCCATGACGGTCCTCGCTACCGCCGCGAACCCGGCCTTTTTGGCGAGCCGGTTCGAGATCGACCGTCCGGGCGTAACCTATACGGCCGATACGCTTCATGCCCTTCGCGACTTTTACCCGCCGCAGGTAAAGCTCTACTTTATTACGGGCGCCGACGCGATTATCGATATTGTGACCTGGCATGATGCCGAACGAATCGCTGAGCTTGCCACCTTTATTGCTGCGACGCGACCGGGCTTTGATATCGATACGGCGCGTGCCCGAATCAAAGAGTCGGGACTGCCGTTCGACGTGCGCTATATTCAGATTCCGGCGCTGGCGATCAGCTCGACGAACATTCGTAAGCGAGTTGCCCGCGGCATGAGCGTGCGCTATCTTACGAGCGAGTCCGTGCTCGGCTACATTCGCAAACGCAGGCTATATGCCGATTTGGGCCAAGAAGATTTTGAGTGATGGGGGTCTACGTTGTCGGTAGAGGATCAGTTTGAGGGCGATGAGCGCGCGCTACTCAAGCGCATTCAAGAGCTGCTCGATGTTCGCATGAAGGATAAGCGCAAGCGCTATGTGCATTCGCTGGGTGTTGCCGAGACCGCACTTCATCTGGCCGAGGTCTACGGCGTTGACCGCTTTGATGCCGCTGCCGCCGGCCTGATCCATGACTGGGACAAGGTGCTCTCCGACGACGAGCTGGTCACGCGCGCTCTGCATTACGGCATTAAGATTGCCGGCTCTCCGTCTGCCGCGACGCCGCTTTTGCATGGCCCGGTTGCCGCCTATGAGCTTCCGCAGCTCTTTCCCGAGCTGTCGTCGGCGGTCTTTCAGGCTGTCGACCGTCACACCGTGGGTGCTTGCGACATGACGCCGCTCGATATGGTGGTCTTTGTGGCCGATGCCATCGAGCCCAACCGTCACGGTGACTATGCCCATGCGCTGCGCAAGATGGTGGGGAAGTCCTCGCTCGACGAGTTGTTCTTCTCCTGTTTTGCGCAGGGTCTGGTCTATGTGATCCAGTCCGGGCGTTATCTTTATCCCACGGCTATTACGATTTACAACCATTACGCCCAGCTGCGCTAGCTCGGGTGCGTCTAGAAAGAGGTATTCCATGGCCGAAGAGACCATGACCGACGAGCAGATTCTTGAAGGTGTGGAGCACAAGAGTTTCGTTGCCACATCCGACCGCACTGCCGCCTCGCTGTCCGCGAGCGGTGTCGCCGCCGAGGATGTCGCCCGCGCCGCGGCGCAGGCCGCCTACGACAAGAAGGGCGAGGACGTTCAGGTGCTCGACCTGACCGAGCTTTCCGACGTATGCGACTACTTTGTGCTTGCCACCGGTGCCAACAACCGCCAGGTCGATTCTATCGTCGACGGCTTGCGGCGAGCATCCGTTCTCCATCGAGGGCCGCGAGCAGAAGACCTGGATGCTCATGGACTACGGTTCGGTTGTCGTCCACGTCTTCACTCCCGAAGCCCGCGACTTCTACCGCCTCGAGAAACTCTGGGGAGACGCCCCCCAGCTCCCCCTCAACCTCCTCTAGTAGCTCATTTGAGACGGGGTTTTAACTATCCTCACGCATATCGCC
>URRT01000145.1 GCA_900550355.1 uncultured Collinsella sp. | reverse complement strand
GCCAACTTGTTCGCCCTGGACGTCGCTCGCTGTCCGTCCTCTACCTGCGGCGTTGACTTGGTTGACACTTAGAACATCGATGTAGTCATTGGGGACGTTCTTAAACGACTACCCAACGGCTATTGCGCACATGGCCCACATGACAGTTGTCTCTTTTATGTTTCCTTTAGCCGTTGCTGCCTAGGATGGGGGTTAGTCGGTAGGAAGGGAGCGTCTATATGGACGACGCGAGCGAGCGTTCAATCGAAGAGGACATGCTCGATCAGTTCAATTACTTTGATGATGAGGACGAGGAGCTGATCGACCGTCGCGAGCCAGCGCCGCTTGATTCCTTTGATCTGGTCGATGAAGAGACTGATGAGGTTGAGGACGAATCAACGGAGCCCCCACAGTCTTCGCGCCTTGACTCGCTGCTTTCGAGAGCCCCCATGCACCACGGCGTTCGTGCCGGCGCGCTCCATATGAAAACTGACTGGCACCAGATCGTGACGGCAGGCGATGAGCTTGCCGTCGATGCGCCACTCACCGATAAGTCATCCATCATCTGCCGCACTGGCATGCTTATGCTGGCAAGCGGAACAGGTGCCTGGCGCGTGCGCGATACCATGAATCGTGTTGCTGCCGTACTCGGCGTCACGATTCACGTCGACCTGAGTCTTCTGTCGTTTGAGTGCACTTGCATCGAAGATGGCCACTGCTTTAACGAGGTTGTCAGCCTGCCCACAACGGGAGTCAATACCCATCGCATTTGGATGATGGAGAGTTTCCTCAAGGAAATCGAGACCTATGGTCGTCGCTTCACGGTACACGAGTATCACGAGATGCTCAAGACCGTTGAGAGTTCAAAACCCGATTACTCTCCCTGGCAACAGGGCCTTGCGGCAGCTTGTGCTTGCGGCGCCTTCGTCTTTTTGCTCGGCGGCGGCCCTATCGAGATGGCCTGCGCGTTTGTGGGCGCGGGTGTCGGCAACTTTGCCCGCTCCCATATTCTCAAGCAAGGCCTTGGTCAGTTCAGCGCGCTGACGACCGGCGTTGCGCTCGCTTGCGTTTCGTATTTGCTGGCATTGCTCGGCCTTGGCCAGGTCGTACCGGGGGCAATGTCGCACCAAGAAGGCTATATCGGCGCCATGCTCTTTGTGATTCCCGGCTTTCCGCTCATTACGGCAGGCCTCGACATCGCTAAGCTCGACATGCGAAGTGGTATCGAGCGCCTGTCATATGCCGTATCGATTATTGTGATGGCGACGCTCGTAGGTTGGATGGTTGCCGAGTGTGTTGGCCTGGCGCCGGACGACTTTGCGCCGCTCGGCCTTTCGCCGCTTGCTCTTACGCTCCTGCGCGTGGTGATGAGCTTCGTTGGCGTATTCGGCTTCTCGGTGATGTTCAACAGCCCGGTAAAGATGGCCGCGGCAGCTGGGTTGATCGGCGCCGTGTCCAATACCCTGCGTCTGACCCTTGTCGATGCGCCGACGATGATTCCCTTCCTGGGCCTCAGCACGGGAATGCCTCCCGAGGCAGCAGCGTTTATCGGCGCGCTGGTATCGGGTCTGCTGGCAAGCTTGGCCGAAGTCAAGCTCACCTACCCGCGCATCGCCCTCACGGTGCCTTCGATTGTCATTATGGTGCCCGGTCTGTATCTCTATCGCTCTATGTATTACATGTGCACCTTCGACACGGTCAACATGCTCGGCTGGTTTGTGCGCGCAGTGCTCATCGTGGCGTTTCTGCCCGTTGGCTTGGGCGTGGCGAGAACCCTCACCGACCCTCGCTGGCGCCATACCAGCTAATTGGTGTAAGGGGGACAGGTTACTTTGCACCAAATGAGTTGCGGTGAAATAGGGACTGAATTGTTGCTTAAAGGGTCAAAACAGTCCGTATTCCACCGCAACTTATGGGGTCGGGGGTTTTGGTGCCCTGCATCTCCACAAACTCAACGCTTACGAAGCGCGCGCCGTTCGTGTTAGGGTAGTTCCACCACATAAGTAGTCGCAGACGCGCGTAACACGGGCGGGCGAGATGAAGTCCCAACAGCTCCATCTTGCCCGCCCGTTTTTGTTGCGTGGTGCCGCGGCGTAACACAGAAAGGATTTTGTCCTTTATGCCTATCAACAAACGAGAGAGCCTGCTGTTCACCTTTATCATGTGCTTTTGCATGGTGCTCTGGATGAGCATCTACAACGTTGCCCTGCAGCATGGGGCCATCAACGGCGAGGTTGTTGCCGCCGCGTGGCTCGGCTTCCCCGTTGCCTACATTTTTGCCATGTGCTGCGACTGGTTTGTTGCCAGCCCCCTTGCCAAGGGTTTCGCTTTTAAATTCCTGGTCACGCCGGGCAAGAGCTCGCCGCTTGCCATGACGCTCGCCGTCAGCTCCTGCATGGTCGTTCCCATGGTCATCATCATGTCGCTGTACGGTGCCTGCGAGGGTCTGACGCACATGCCCGGCGGCATCCTTGCGAACCTGTATTCCGTGCCCGCGATCTGGATGATCAACATCCCGCATAATTTTGTGATGGCGCTGCCGTGGAACCTTTTGGTAGCCGGTCCGATTTCCCACTTCGTCTTCCGTCGCGCCTTCCCTGTGGGGACGGTTTTCGAGGAGGAGCATGCCGAGCTCTTGGAGCAGGCTATGGCTCCTGAGTGCGAGTAGCTCGCTTAGGGATCTGCTGAGCGCGGGCGACTTGCTTGGTTGGAGCCCTAAGCGTGGATAGCTCTCTCGGCGACATCGCGGGCGTGAGCGGTGCGCATGACCGGAGGGCCCGTGCTGCTCCGTTGCCCGACGTGCTAGCGCGCAGAACAATCTGTTGGTGTATTCGGCGGCTGCTGAAGCGTTTCGGTAGCCAATTTTTTACGGAGTTTAAATACAACAGTCTGTTGTATTACGTAGAGTGGTATATCTCTAGCAGGAAAAATGCGAGAGACGGAGCATTATGGCGTTGCTAGTAGGACTGGACGTAGGGTCGACGACGACCAAAGTTTACGCGATGCACGAGGATATGACCGAGGCGTGGTGGGGATATCGCCGCCACGGGGCGTGTCAGACAGCGAGCGTGCGCGCCATGCTCGGCGAGCTCGCCGAGCGCTTTCCCCATGAGTCGCTGCGCGTTGCGGTGACCGGCTCGGGTGCGCGCGATATCGCGACCGCGCTGGGCGCCTCGTACGTTCAGGAGGTGGTCGCCAACGCGCTCGCGATCAGCAGGTTCTATCCGCAGACGCGCTGCACCATCGAGCTGGGCGGCCAAGACGCCAAGATGATCTTCTTCCGCACCAACGATAAGGGAGACATCGAGGTTGCCGACATGCGCATGAACGGCTCGTGCGCAGGCGGTACCGGTGCATTTATCGACGAGATGGCAAAGCTCATGGGGGTCGGCACCGAATCGGGCGAGTTCGAGCAGCTCGCAAGCCGGGGAACGACCGTCCACGAGGTCTCGGGCCGCTGCGGCGTGTACGCAAAGACCGATATCCAGCCGCTGCTCAACGAGGGCATTCCTACCACCGACCTGGCGCTTTCGGCGCTTCACGCGGTCGCCCGCCAAACGATCGGCGGTCTGGCCCAGGGTATCGACATCGAGCCGCCGGTAATCTTCGAGGGCGGTACGCTCGCCTACAACCCCACGCTGGTCCGCGTGTTCCGGGAGCAACTGAATCTATCGGACGATCAGGTTATCGTCCCGCGCGATCCGCAGATCATGGTCGCGCGCGGTGCCGCCCTGTCGCTGACCGACATGTTCGCATCGTCCCAACCGATCGACCTTCCCGACGCTTTTGTCCGGCTGGATAAGCTCGAGACGGTCGCGCCCGCAAGCGGGGAGGGACGTCTTTCCCAGCCCTTTTTTGCCACACCTGCCGAGCAGGCGGATTTTACGGCACGCCATGGCAAAGAGACGCCGGCAAAGGGTCCGGATGCGTATGCGCCCGGAGAGACGGTGCGTGTGGCGCTCGGTATCGATTCGGGGAGCACGACGACCAAGTTCGCCCTGGTCGATGAGGCGGGTGAGCTTGTCGATTCGTTCTACGCGTCTAATAACGGCAGACCGCTCGACGTCGCCCAACAGGGTCTTGTCAGCTTGAAGAACCGCTGGGAGACAGCGGGAGTCACGCTTGCGATCGATGCCGTGGGCACCACGGGATACGGCGAGGAGCTTTTCGCGCGCGCGTTCCACGCCGACTACCATACGGTCGAGACGGTCGCGCACGCCCGCGCCGCGTGCGCATGCGTTCCCGATGCGACCTTCGTGCTCGACATCGGCGGACAGGATATGAAGGCCATCTGGCTCAACCACGGCGTGCTGACCGATATCGTCGTCAACGAGGCGTGCTCTGCGGGCTGCGGCTCGTTCCTCGAGGGTTTTGCCAAAAACCTCGGAATAGCCGTTGAGGATATCGCGACCGAGGCATTTTCGTCCAAAGCCCCCGCCGTTCTCGGCA
>URRT01000144.1 GCA_900550355.1 uncultured Collinsella sp. | reverse complement strand
AAGCCGTTTCGCCGCGAGATCCAGCTGGTATTCCAGGATAGCTCTACGGCTTTTGACCCGCGCAACCGTGTCGGCCGCATTTTGGAGGAGCCGCTGATTATCGCTGGCGTGCGCGATGCGGATGAACGCCATGGGCGCGCGCTCTCGGCCCTGGCCTCGGTCGGTCTTCTGGCAGAGCATTATGACCGCTATCCGCATGACCTTTCGGGGGGACAGCGTCAGCGACTCAATCTGGCACGGGCGCTTATTTGCGAGCCGCGCCTTGTGGTATGCGACGAGCCGGTCTCGGCGCTTGACGTGTCCGTTCAGGCCCAAGTGCTCAACTTGCTTCGCGACCTGCAGCGCACGACGGGAGTGGCGCTGCTGTTTATCACGCATGATATGCGTGTGGTTCGGCATATGTCCGACCGGATTGGCGTGCTCTACCACGGTCGTCTTGTCGAGGAAGGCGCGGCCGAGGACGTGATCGCGCACCCGAGCGATCCGTATACGCAGGAGCTTATCGACGCCATTCCCTAGAGGATGCTTCCTTTTGGGTATGGCGTGGGTTCGTTGTTTAATTGTCGGTATTTCGGTGCAAGAGAGGGGAACTACTATGGCCGATATCGAGGAACAGCCGTTGCCGCGCACGTTTGAGGAGTTCAACGAGCAACGCAAGGCGGCGTTTATTCGCGTCAAGGATTACAAGCAGGCGGGTAATCGCCTGGTCGGCTTTTTGTGCAGTTATACGCCGCTCGAGATTATCGATGCCGCGGGGGCTGCGAGCGTGGCGCTGTGCGGCACGTCCGACGAGGTGATTCCCGAGGCCGAGAAGGTGCTGCCGGCAAACTTGTGCCCGCTCATTAAGTCGACCTACGGTTTTGCCTACTCGCAAAAGTGTCCGTTTACGTACTTTAGCGACATGATCATCGGTGAGACCACCTGCGACGGCAAGAAGAAGATGTACGAGCTACTCAACGAGCTCAAGCGCACGCACATTCTGCATCTTCCGCAGGGTCGCGATCGCGCCTACGAGCGTGAAGGCTGGTACGAGGAGTGCCGCCTGCTCAAGGAGGAGCTTGAGGGCTTCTACGGCATCACGATTACCGACGATGACCTGCGCGCTGCCGTCCGTCGTCGCAACCGCTTGCGTGCGGCCCAGCTCGAGATGTTTGCGCTGCAGGCCAACCAGCCGGCGGCCATGAGCGGCGTCGACCTGATGAGCACTATGTTTGCCGGTACGTTTAGCTTTGATATCGAGGCCTATACGCAGCAGCTGGAGCAAAAGGTCGCCAAGCTGCGCGAGGCCTACGAGACTGGCGAGCGCCTGGTCGCGGCGGATGCCAAGCGCATTCTGATCACCGGCTGCCCGGTGGGCGGCGTGATCAACAAGATCGGCCGTACTATCGAGTCCAACGGCGGTGTGGTCGTGTGCATGGACGACTGCTCGGGCGAGCGCACGGCGGCCATGATGATCGATCCGGAGGCTCCCGACATCCTGCGCGCCATCGCCGACCGCTACCTGGACATCAACTGCTCGGTCATGACGCCCAACGACGGTCGTATGGAAAACACGCTGGCTATGTGCGAGAAGTATCATGTCGATGGCGTGGTAGAGAGCGTGCTGCAGGCCTGCCACACCTTCAACGTTGAGAGCGCGCGCATGCAGGAGGCCGTCGAGGGTGCGGGTATTCCGTATATGAAGATCGAGACCGACTACAGCAACGGCGACATGGGCCAGATCGAGACTCGCATCGCCGCCTTCATCGAAACCCTCTAGCTTCCTCAGGCACCGGATCTTGCCCCTCAAACCGTCGCTTGCGTACCAAAGTACGCTGCGCTCCTCTTTCGGGGCAACCTCCGGCACCTGAGAAACCTAGAGCTAAGGCGCCTGAACGCGCCGCTACCTTTGATGTTTAGATTGGGGGAGAGCCATGATAGGGATTGGGATCGATATCGGGTCTACGGCGGCTAAGGCTGCTGTGGTCGACGGGGAGGGTTCGGTGGCGTGGACGTGCGTGCAGCCAACCGGGTTCTCCTCGGTCGATGCTTCCGAGCGGCTGCGCGAGGCACTGGCAGCGGCCGGCTATGACGTGACGGGCGACGATGCGCGCGTGGTCGCGACCGGCTACGGCCGTGTCGCCGTGCCCTATGCGCATAAGGTCGTGACCGAGATCACCTGCCACAGTACCGGTGCCGTGCGTCTGTTTGGCGACCACGGTACCGTAATCGATGTTGGTGGTCAGGACACCAAGGTCATCCAGCTTAAAGGTGGTCGCGTGGCCAAGTTCGCCATGAACGACAAGTGCGCTGCCGGCACGGGGCGCTTTTTGGAGATCATGGCCGACCGTCTGGGCATTTCCCAGCAGCAGATGGCCGACCTGGCGCGTTCCGGCGAGCCCACCAAGATTTCCAGCATGTGCACGGTGTTTGCCGAAAGCGAGGTCATAAGCCTGATCGGTCGCGGTGAGCCGCGCGAGAACATTGCGCGTGGCGTGATCGACAGCGTGGTCTCGCGTGTGGCGACCATGGCCGGGCAGGCCGCGGGCGCCCCGTACTACCTGACCGGTGGCCTGTGCGAGAACGCCTTCGTAGTGGAGCGGTTGGGCGAGCTACTGGGGTCGCCGGTGACCACCTCGCCCCAGGCTCGCTTTGCCGGAGCGATTGGCGCGGCTGTCCGCGCCGCCGCCTTGGCCTAGGGGTGTACCGCGACATGCGCATCCTTAATATCTCGGCACAAAAACCAGATAGCACCGGTAGCGGCACCTACCTTGCCGCGCTCGTACGCGAGCAGATCGAGACGGGGCATCACGCCGCCGTGCTTTGCGGCGCGGCACCGGGTGATACCCAAGGCGAGCTGGACCGGCGTGCTGCCGTGTTTGCCGTACCGTTCGAGTCGCCCGAGCTGCCGTTTCCCATCTGCGGTATGTCCGATGTCATGCCCTATCCCTCTACACGCTATCGTGACCTGACGCCTTCGATGCTCAAGGCATTTGAGCGGGCATTTGCTGCTGCAATCGATCGGGCGGTGGCTGAGTTTCGGCCCGATCTGGTGCTCTGCCATCACCTGTATCTGGTGACCGCATTGGCGCGCGAGTGCGTCCGGGGCGTGCCGGTTGTTGCCGTGTGCCATTCGACCGACCTGCGCCAGCTGCGTTCGCATGCTCTCGAGCGCGATCTCATCGTACGTGCGGTTCGTCGGCTCGATGCCGTCTTTGCGCTCCATGCTGAGCAGGCTGAGCAGATTGGCCTGGTGTGCGGCGTCGATGCCGATCGCATCCACGTGATTGGGACGGGCTACGACCATCGCGTCTTTTGCCGCGACGCAAACGTGGCGAGGCAGCCGGGATCGCTTGTGTACGTGGGCAAGATTTGCTTTAAAAAGGGCGTCGAGTCGCTGGTTCGAGCCGTGTCATTGCCGATTGACGATGGCGTCCGCCCATCTGGCTTGGTACTTGTGGGCGGCCGCGGGGACGATGCCGAGTACGCGCGTATCGAGCGCTTGGCCGCGGCCTCAGATGTGCCGGTGTCGCTGGCGGGGCGCCTGGATAGCGATGGACTCGTGCGTGCCTACCGCAGTTCCGACGTCTTTGTGCTGCCTTCGTTTTACGAGGGTCTGCCGCTCGTGACGATCGAGGCCCTCGCGTGCGGCTGCAAAGTTGTGGCGACCGATTTGCCCGGCGTTCGTCCCTGGATGGAGGCGATGCTTCCCGGTGCTCCCGTGACGTGGGTGGCGTCGCCGCGTATGACGGATGTCGACACGCCCGTGGCGGCCGACCTTCCGTTGTTTGAGCGCGCACTGGCAGATGCTATCGCGCAGGCGCTTGCGGCGCCGCCTTCGACGCTCGAGCCGTCGGCGGTCTCTTGGGAAGCGTGCCTGGGGCGTATACTTAAAGTCGTTGATTTGTTGGAAGGGGGTTCGTATGGCTAAGGACACCATGAGGCTCACATCCATGACGGCCGCGAGCGGTTGAGCCGCTAAGTTGGCCCCCGGAGCCCTCGCCCAGGTCCTGGGCGATTTACCCAATGTGCATAACGACAACTTGCTCGTGGGGTTCGATACCTCCGACGATGCGAGCGTCTTCCGCGTAGGGGAGAACCTTGGCCTTGTGCAGTCCATCGACTTCTTCCCACCGATGGTCGACGACCCGTTTCTGTTTGGCCAGATTGCCGCGGCAAACTCACTGTCGGACATCTACGCCATGGGCGGGCGGCCGAGCCATGCCATGAACCTGCTGTGCATTCCCAGTTGCCTGGGCGTTGAGGTTGCCGGTCAGATTCTGGCGGGCGGCGCCGACAAGTGCGTCGAGGCCGGCTGCTCCATCGCGGGCGGCCACACCATCAACGACGACGAGCCCAAGTATGGCCTGTCCGTGAGCGGGTTTGTCGCGCTTGACCGTATGCTCGCCAACAGCGGCGCGCGTGTGGGCGATGTTCTGCTGCTGACCAAGGCG
>URRT01000143.1 GCA_900550355.1 uncultured Collinsella sp. | reverse complement strand
TACCCGGATCGTCGTATCCGACAGCGCATCGACCGCAAAAGCCGACACGGGAGCCATAACCCAGCAGAGCCTGTCGCCCGTCGAGCTCGACACGACGACGACCGCCGCGGTCCTCGTCCTCACGACGACGGCGGTGTGCCTCGCCCTGGAACTGCTTGGCACGGCGCTCGGCACGGTTGCCGCGCGGGGCCTGCTCAACGACACCAGCACCGCCGCGCTCCTCGGCAGCCACCTCGCGGGCCACGCTCTCCACAGCCTCGTCCACGCGAGCCTGAACGCCCTCGCGCACGCGGGTCTTGCCGCCGCGCTTGGGACGGCTCGGACGCTCGCCGTCGCCACGACGCTCGTCGCGGCCGCGGTTGGAACGACCGGCCACATCGCCGTAGTCATCGCCGTTGCGCTTGCCGTCGCGACGTGCCTGCTCAAGCTTCTTCTTGCTCTTGGACTTGCCGCGCTTGGTCTTCTTCTTCACCTTGAAGGCCGCAGGGTCGCGCTCGGGGTCAACCGCGGGCGGGTTGGGACCCACATGCAGGTCGCCGGCCTCGTAGATGTCGGCCGTCTTGTCCATGAGCTTCTCGATCTCGTAGAACTCATCGACATCCTGCTCGGTCACAAACGTGATGGCCCAGCCTAGCTCGCCTGCGCGGCCCGTACGGCCAATACGGTGGATGTAGTCGGTCGGCTCGGCCGGCACGTCAAAGTTCACGACGTAGCGCACGTCGCTGATGTCGATGCCGCGGGCGAGCACGTCGGTTGCCACCAGCACGTCGACGGTGCCGTCGCGGAAGGCAGAAAGCGCGCGCTCGCGTTGGGCCTGGCTGCGGTTGCCGTGAATCGCGGCGGCCTTGATGCCCTTGCGCTCCAGACGACGGCAGCAGCTGTCGGCGCGGTGCTTGGTACGCATAAAGACGATGGTGCGCTCCGGGCCCTCCTTTTTGAGGAACTCGGGCAGCAGGTTGTTCTTGGCCTCGATGGACACCGGGAACACAAACTGGTCGACGGTGTCGGCGGTCGACGTGGCGGGCGCGATCTCCACGCGGGCCGGGTCGCTCACCAGGTCGGTGATCTCACCCACGGCCTCCTCGTCGAGGGTCGCCGAGAACAGCAGCGTCTGGCGCTCGGCCGGTGTCTCGCGCACAATGCGGCGGACGGCGGGCAAAAAGCCCATGTCGAGCATGCGGTCGGCCTCGTCGAGCACCAGCACCTTGACCTCGTCCAGGTGGCAAGCGCCCTGCTCGATCAGGTCGACCAGACGGCCCGGCGTGGCAACCAGGATGTCGCAGCCGTACTTGAGGGCAGCGGTCTGGGGCTTGTAGCTCACGCCGCCCACGACGGTCACGGCAACGTGGCCCGTGACGTCGGCGATTTTGCTCGCGACCTCGTCGATCTGCTGGGCAAGCTCGCGCGTGGGGGTGATGACGAGCATCACCGGGCCGCGACCGTTGCCCTCGGGCTTCTTGGCGCCGCGACGGCGATTGCGACCGCCACGCTCGTGCACGGGCTTAGGCGGAGCGATGTGCTCCAGGTTGTTCATAGTCGGCAGCAAGAAGGCGGCCGTCTTGCCGGTGCCGGTCTGAGCGGCGGCAAGCAGGTCGCGGCCCTCGAGCACCACGGGGATCGAGCCGGCCTGCACGGGCGTCGGCGCCGTGTAGCCCAGGTTCTCGATAGCACGAAGCATCTCTTCGGAAAGCCCCAGCTCGTCAAAGGCGGGCAGGCTCTCGGTGGCGGACTCGACGGCCTGGGCAGCATTGGCCTCATCGGCGGCATCGAAGGCAGCCTGGGTCATGGCCTCGCGGGCCTCGTCCAGAATCTCGGCGTCGGTGACGTCAGATACAGAATTACGCATATGTTGTTGTTCCTTATCTGCACGCGCAATGGGCGCGGCATGCGGCCGCGCGGGCGTGCTTGGTAGTGCGCTAATACATACAAAAACGGGTGCGCACAGAGAGGACGTTGCTCAGCACGCTGGCGATCGCTTTGGCAGCCCTATCACGCGCCGTCCAGACGCAGCAGCTCTAAGCGATGGGGCAGATTCGCCGCGGGTTAGTATACCCGTACTCCGTATGCCCCCACGTAAACCACAGATGACGAGGCGGACGAGGTGGGCCCGGCTGATTGTCTCAATCTGTAACATCTACAGGGCAAATCTTCCTCTACGTGTTACAGATCGAGACAAACGGTCGACACGGTTCACAAACGTCTCAATCTGTAACAGTTGCCGAGCAAAATCGGCCCTAATTGTTATAGATCAAGACAGAGGGGGATTTCCGTCCAGTCCAAACCAAATCTCTCAGGCTTCCTGCAATTTCGAACATGTGGCCTATAATGTTGCTTTGGTTACACTATATATTGCGCAGCCATTTAATACGTCGCCCACCGGGGGCCATTAATTCCTATCGCCATATTGGCTAGGAAGCAATCAAAGGAGGTATCCGTGGCAGCAGAGACGCCTTGCTCGGTCCTCTATAACGATATTCGCTCGTTCGGCGGTCTTAAACATCTCGAGATCGCCCGAATGCTTATCAATGGAAACTCTTATCTCGGCAGTACCCTGCTCGAGAAATGCTCTTCCAACCGCTCGTATCTCACCCGTTACATCGTTCATCGCAAGCCTGACCAGTGCGCGCCCGCCATCTACAGCGACTTTACCGTCACCACGCTCAACCTTTCCGCGGCAATCTGCAGCAAGCTCGGCGGCGGCGAGTCCGCCTATCAGGCAATCGCCGAGCACTATCGCGGTCCGGCCGCCAACGAAATGATGTCGGCTCTCGCCAGCTACAAGCTGGACAGCCGCCTATATGCAAATGCCCTCAATCGCATCGACAACTTTGACGGCAATGCCGTGCGCGAGAAAAGCACGCTTTACCTTATGCTCTTTGTGGCAACGGGGGCGCTCGCCGATCCCGTTCAAGGCGTGGCCACCGTCGAGCGCTTTTGCGACAACAAGACGGGCGGGCACTTTGGCACCACCGAAACTACCGTCGGACGTGGCTTTATGAGCAGCCTGGAGCAGCCGCGCACCGTCGCCCCCAACCTCGGTCTGCTCAGAACCCATGCCGACAACTGCGCCGACATGCAAATCCATCCCCTCACACGCGATCCGCGCGGCACCGTGATTGGTTCTTTGCCCAAAACCTCGCCCAGCATCACCGATGTGGGCGCCGACGCATCGCGCGAGCATCTTCGCATTTGGCTTGAGGGTGAGCACTGGTATGCCCAGGGCCTTGGATCGACCAACGGCACGGTACTCGAATCGGGTGCAGGCGACGGCGATATTGTGATTGAGCCGCCGCGCAACCAACGCGAGCCCGGCAAGATCTATCCCCCAGTAGAAATCGAAAACAGCGACAGGCTCCATCTGGGTCTCTACACGACATTCCTTGTCATTGTGGACTAGCGCGGACGGCGATCGAAAGACGGCCGCCGTCCGTCTTTCGTCTTCTACCTTCTGCGTCGCAAACGACAATACTCAGCGGTATACGTGGGCAGTGCAGCTATCATGGTACTTTACCGATATCCGCACTGCTCACGTATGCGTGCGGCAACCCATGCCAGACAAAGGAACGCCATGGATACTACCAATAGCGCCTATGGCGACAAACTCATCCGTCTTGACACGTTCGACACCGCCGTGGCGGTCGACCCCAGCGCCGAGGACGAGGCCAAGCGTCGGTTTATGACGCTTATTCTCCAGACGGCCCACCGCAACAACGGCAACATCGGGCACGTGCTGCGCGCGACCAACACGAGCGGCGAGGTCTTTGCCGTCAAGCTACTCAAGGACAACGCCGTCCTTTCCGGCCAAGCCCCTGACCGCTCCGCCGAGCAATCGGCCGCTCACCTGGCCAACACCGCCGCGCTGTTCGAGGAGTACCGTCATCTGTGTACCGTCTCGCACCTGCGCGGATTTCCGCGCGTCTATGGCTACGGTTCATGCGAGGACGACCCGCTCATCCTCATGGAGTGGGTCGAGGGCACCTCACTCAAGCAGGCGCTGCCCCTGCTTCCGCACGACGCCTCGGGCGGGCTGACCACCCAGATGGTCGCCGCCGTCGGAAACGCCGTGCTTCGTGCGCTCTTGATGACCCAAGGCCTCGTGAATCCGGTCATCCATCGCGACCTGTCGCCTGCCAATATCATGTTCCGCACCACCAGCCGAACGCTCGAGCAGCAGATTGCCGATTGCTCCTTTGACCCCTGCCTCATCGACATGGGCTCCGCGACCATGGCTCTCGGCGACGACACGATCACCCGGCGCGCCGACATCTGGCGCTTTGCCACGCCCGCATACGCCGCGCCCGAAATGCTCACGCAAGATATCGAAGGCATCACGGCCCTTCGCCGCTCGCCCGCGATCGACGTTTATGCGCTTTCGAGCATTCTGTACCAGCTCTACAGCGGTCGCAAACCGTTTGACTTTGAGTCGACGGACGCCGCTGCAACCGGCTCGTTCTATCTCGTAAAGAACAAGACCAAGCCGCTCCAGGATC
>URRT01000142.1 GCA_900550355.1 uncultured Collinsella sp. | reverse complement strand
CACCCAAGAACTCGCTATAGCACGCCTGGACATCGGGATTCTCGTGCGAGAAGCGAATCTCGGCGTTCGCATCGAGGCCCCAGAGCACCTGGCCACGCTCGGCAGCCAGCTCGCAACCGTCGTGGATGGGCTGACCGCCACCACCGACGCAGCCGCCGGGGCACGCCATGACCTCGACAAAGTCATAGCTCACACGGCCGTCGCGAATTGCGTCGAGCAGGCGGGCGGCATTGCCCAGCCCGTGTGCCACGGCGACGCGCACCTTGGTGCCATCGATATCGGCGACGGCTTCCTTCCAGCCGTCCAGGCCGCGCACGTCGGTAAAGAAATCGGCGTCGGGGTTCTTGCCCGTCACCAGGTAATAGGCCGAGCGCACGGCGGCCTCCATCACGCCGCCCGTGGCGCCAAAGATCACACCCGCGCCCGTGCCAAAGCCCAGCGGCGTGTCGAGCGGCTCCTCAACCAGCGTGTCGACGCTCACGTGGCTCGCGCGAATCATGCGCACCATCTCGCGCACCGTCAGCGCAACGTCCACATCGGGCGTGCCGTCCTCGCCCACCATGCTCGGCAGCGCGCACTCGGCCTTCTTGGCCGTGCACGGCATCACGGACACCACAAACAGGCGTTCGAGCTCCACGCCCAGCACCTTGGCGTAGTAGGTCTTGGCGATGGCGCCGAACATCTGCTGCGGCGACTTTGACGTGGACAGGCCGTCGACAAACTCGGGGTAACGTGCCTTCACGAAGCGCACCCAGCCCGGGCAGCAGCTCGTGAACATGGGCCAGCCGCGACTGTCGCCCTCGTCCTTGGCGGCCTTACCCAGGCGCTCGAGCAGCTCGGAGCCCTCCTCCATAATGGTGAGATCGGCCGAGAAGTCGGTGTCGAACACGTACTCAAAGCCCACGCGGCGCAGCGCGCAAGCCAGGCGCTCGACGGTAGCCTCCTCGCGCGGAATGCCGAGCTCCTCGCCCCAGGCGCTGCGCACGGCCGGCGCAATCTGCACCAGCACGATCTTGTCAGGATTAGCGAGCGCGTCAAACACGGTCTCGGTATCGTCGCGCTCACGCAGTGCGCCCGTCGGACAATGCGTAATGCACTGGCCGCACGCGACGCAATCGGTCTTGCCGATCGGTGCGCGCCCGCGGGTGCCCACGGCGGTATGCGTGGCGCGGTTGGTCAGGTCCCAAATCCCTAGGCCCTGCACGCTCTCGCACACCTTGATGCAGCGCATGCATTTAATGCACTTGTCGTTTTCGCGGATGATGGGAAAATCGAAATCCCAGCCCTCGCCCGCCAAATGCCTTTGATACGGCAGATAGAAAATGCCCAGGTCGTTGGCGATGGTCTGCAGGTTGCAGTTGCCGCTGCGCACGCAGCTCGTGCACTGCGAATCGTGCTGGGACAGCAGCAGCTGCACGTTGGTGCGACGGGCCTCGCGGGCCTTGGGGCTGTTGGTGTGGACCACCATGCCGTCGAGCACGTAGTTGTTGCAGGCGGCAACCAGCTGGTCGCAGCCCTCAACCTCGACCACGCACACGCGGCAGCCGCCGATCTCGTTTAGATCGCGCAGGTAGCACAGGGTGGGAATCTGGATGCCGACGGACTTGGCCGCATCCAGGATCGTGGTGTGCTCGGGCACCACGACTTCGCAGTTATCGATAATGAGCCTGACCATGTTGTGCGCTCCGTTTTCGCTGTTGTCGCCGACGGTGGTTTTGTTGAGCTCTACCATTCCAGGTTCCTCCCTCCGCGGAACGCGCCAAAGCCAAAGTGGTCGCAACGCAGGCAGCGGCTTGCCTCCTGGCGCGCCTCCTCCTCGGTAAGGCCCTGCTCGACCAGATTCCAATCGTGAATACGCTCGCCGGCCTCGCGCTCACCCAGCTCGCAGCGGCCGCACTCGTGCTTGCCCTTAAACTGGACGGTCGGCAGCTCCACGTCGAGCTTAATCTTGTGGTCAAAGCCCAGGTAGCGGTCGATATTTGCCGAAGCAACGCGGCCGGCGTTGATGGCCCGGATGACGGTGGCGGGGCCGGTCTGGCAGTCGCCGCCGCTAAAGAGGCCATCGAAGTTAGGCACGGCGCCATCCGAATCGGTGACCACGCAGCCCCACTTACAGGCAATGCCCATGTCCTCAAACGGCTTGGAATCGATGTCCTGGCCAATGGCCACGAACACGCGCTCGCAGGGAATGACGCGCTCGGGCGGGGCGGCGGCACGCGGAGCCGGACGCCCACGACGGGGCTCGCCGATAATCTGCGGCTGCACGCGCAGGCCACTCACGCGACCATCTTCGCCCGTCTCGATGGCGAACGGCGCCGTGAGTTCCAGAACCTCGCAACCCTCGGCCTGGGCGCCGGCAATCTCGGCGTCCTGAGCCGTCATATCGCAGATGCGACGGCGGTAGACGATGCTTACCTTTTCGGCACCGCAGCGCACGGCAGAGCGCGCCACGTCCATGGCCACGTTGCCGCCGCCGCCACGCCCCCCGTGCCCCCTTCCCCCCCGCCGATGACGCACACGCGCTGGCCGCTCAGGTCGGGCAGCTCGTCGTCACCGATGGCACGCAGCATCTTGACGGCCGACTCCACGCCGGGCGCCTCTTCGCCCGGAAGGCCGAGCTTCTTGTCGTTATGGGCACCGATGGCCAGGTAGACGGCATCGAACTCGTCGCGTAGACGGGCGAGCTCCTCGCCGTTCACGGAGTGGTCGAGTTCCACATCGATGTCGGCGCTCATGATCCAGTCGATCTCGGCCTGCAGGCGCTCGCGTGGCAGACGATAGCTGGGGATTCCGTAGCGCAGCATGCCACCCAGGTGGTGGCGCTGCTCAAAAATGGTCACCTTGTGGCCCATCACGGCCAGGTAGTAGGCGCAAGAAAGACCGGCCGGGCCGCCGCCGATCACGGCGACGCGCTTACCAGTGTTGTCCACTACATGTGGCTTGTGGTCTTTGAGGTCGCTATGCTCAACGGCAAACCGCTTGAGGGCAAGGATGTTCATGGGGTCGTCGACCATGCCACGGCGACAGTGCATCTCGCAGGGATGCTCGCACACCAGGCCGCAGACGAGCGGAAGCGGATTGTTCTTGCGGATGACCTTGACGGCATCGGCATAGCGGCCGGCCTCAACGAGCGAAATGTACCCGGGAATGTCGACGTGCGCCGGGCAGCCTGAGACGCACGGGACACGGGCCTCGCGGTCAAAGCCGCAGGAGTGCTCACGGATGTGGTGCTCAAAGTCGTCGCGGAAGCCGCGAATGGCCGTGAGCGCCATGGCGCCGGCCTCGTAGCCGATGGCGCAGTCGCTCGAAAGGTAGATGGTGCGGGCCGTGCGCTCAATAAGGTTGAGCGTGGACTCATCGGCGCGCCCTTCGAGCACATCGGCGAGCAGGTCGCTCAGCGCGCTCAGGCCCACGCGGCAGGGCGTGCACTTGCCGCAGCTCTGGGTGGAGCACAGGTTGACGAGCGCTGCCGTAAACTCAACGGGACACGGAGCGAGCGAACTCACCGCCAGACGACGTCCGAGCGCATCGTGCAGGTCGTCCATGACGGCCTGAGCGTGGCTGCGTTCCATTACATGCAGTCGAGCCATAAGATCCCCTCTCACATGGCAGCCCGGAGGCGAGGCCGGGCGAAATTGCTACACGCAACACACTGACCTATAAAGTTGTTTGGCAGCAACACGGTTCGGCAGGCGGTATGAAACGTCGTCCTCAGCGGTGAAATAGAACATTACCGCAGATAAATGCCATATTTGATAAAACGCGTTACCAAATAGCAATATCCAATGTGGAAAGGAACGCCTTACTTTTTTCCTTTTGATCCGTTTTCCTCCGTCCTCTTCGGATCACATGATCCCTTGGGGACGGAGGAAAACGGATCATTTTTGGAACAAAGGAGTCAGGCCACCATGCACCAATCATGAGTTGCGGTGAAATAGGGACTGAAAAGCCGCTCAAAAGGCCAAAACAGTTCGTATTCCACCGCAACTTCAAGACGTTGGTGCATATGAACCTGTCCCCCTTGCACCAAAAAGGGCTCCGAGCAAAAACATGCCCGGAGCCCTCTGGTCGCCTCGACTTAGAGCGCGACGCGTATGTTACTTGCGCTTGCCGCCGCCGTCACCGGGGCGACGGGAGCTGCCGCCGCGCTTGCCGCCACGGCCGTTGCCATAGCTGCCACGGAAGTTGCGGGGGGTTCCCGCCGCGCCCCCCACGGTAGCCGCCGCGACGCTCTTCGCGGGTATCGTCGTAGTTGCGCCAATCATCGCGGCGATCGCGGCTGGCACGCGGATCACGACGATCGCGCGATTCACCAGAACGCCCGGCGCCGCTGCGGGTGCCATTAGCGCGAGCGCCCTCGCGACGCTCGCCACCGCGGCCACCGCGCTCTTCAAAGCGCTTGCCGCCACGGGACTCACCGCTGCGGGCGCCACGCTCACCGCGACCCTCGCCGCCGCGACGCCCATCACGGCCACCGCGCTCGTCATTGCGACCGGAACGGCGACGATCGCCC
>URRT01000141.1 GCA_900550355.1 uncultured Collinsella sp. | reverse complement strand
ACCCCCACGCTGCTGGGCTATGAGTTTGCCCGCCAGCGCCTCAACGAGCTGGGCTTTGACTACATCGTCTTCGATGACACGCACTTCCGCGAGGACCTGCAGTGGGCCGATGCCGTGCCCATGTTCGAGCGCCTGATTGCCCTGTGCGCCGAGCGCGGTTTGGAGTTTGGCGTCAAGCTCACCAACACCTTCCCCGTCGATGTGACGAGGAACGAGCTGCCCTCCACCGAGATGTACATGTCGGGCCGTTCGCTGTTCTCGCTGACCATCGAGGCCGCCCGCCGCATTACCGAGCAGTTCGATGGCAAGCTGCGCATCAGCTACTCCGGCGGTGCTACGGTCTACAACATCCGCGCCCTGTACGATGCCGGCATTTGGCCCGTCACCCTGGCGACCGACGTGCTCAAGCCTGGTGGCTACGAGCGCTTTAGCCAGATGGCCGGCGAGTTTACCGATCTGGACGGCAAGCCGTTTGAGGGTGTCTCTCTCGACGCCGTGACCGCGATCCAGGTCGATTCGCTTACCAACCCGCTCTATAAGAAGCCGCTGCGCCCGCTGCCCGATCGCAAGGTCGCCGGTAAGAGCCCGCTTTCCGACTGCTTTACCACGCCGTGCCGCACGAGCTGCCCCATCCAGCAGGATATTCCCGCCTACCTGGCGGCTGTTGACGAGGGTCGCTACGAGGACGCGCTCAACATTATCATCGAGCGCAACGCCCTGCCGTTCATTACCGGCACCATCTGCCCGCATCCCTGCGGCCGTGCCTGCGAGCGTGCATTTTACGAGCCCGAGGGCGCCCAGATTCGCGCCAGCAAGCTCAAGGCCGCCCGCGAGGCCATGACCGCCGTGTTGCCCAAGCTGCGCGCCCAGGCCATCGCAAACGACGGCGAGCGCAACGTTGCCGTTATCGGCGGCGGCCCGGCCGGCCTGGCGACGGCGTTCTTCCTGACGCGTGCCGGCGTGCCCGTCACCATCTTCGAGGCCCGCGACTCTCTCGGCGGCGTGGTCCGTCACGTGATCCCCGAGTTCCGTATCGCCAGCGACGATATTTCCCACGATGCCGAGCTCTGCCTGGCCTTTGGCGCCAAGGTGCAGCTCAACGCTCGCGTTGATTCCATTGACGAGCTCAAGGCCCAGGGCTTTACCGACGTGGTCGTGGCCACCGGTGCCTGGATGCCCGGCTCTGCGGGCTTGGGCGAGGGTGCCGAGCTCGATGTGCTGGAGTTCCTCGAGGCCGCCAAGAAGGGCGAGAAGCTCGAGCTGGGCGAGGACGTCGTGGTCATTGGCGCCGGCAACACCGCCATGGACGCGGCCCGCGTGGCCAAGCGCCTGGCCGGCGTGAAGAACGTGCGCCTGGTGTATCGCCGCACCAAGAAGCAGATGCCCGCCGACGAGGAAGAGCTCGATCTTGCTCTTGCCGACGGCGTTGAGTTCTGCGAGCTGCTGGCGCCCAAGGCGCTCAACGGCTCCGTGCTGACCTGCGACGTTATGGAGCTCGGCGAGCCGGATGCAAGCGGCCGTCGCAGTCCCGTCGCCACGGGCGAGACCGTCGAGCTTTCCGCCACCACGGTGATCTGCGCCGTGGGCGAGGGCATCGATGCCAGCCTGTACGATGCCGTGGGCGTCGAGCACGACCGTCGCGGCCGTCTTGCCGCCACCTCCACCGGCGTTGAGGGCGTCTGGGCTGCGGGCGACTGCCGTCGCGGTCCTGCCACCGTGGTCGAGGCTATCGCCGACGCCGCCGAGGTCGCCCGTGCCATCGCCGGCGTGGACTTTAACAAGTACGCCGACTGCAACGAGCAGGCCGGCCGCGAGGACACCTGCTACGAGCGCAAGGGGTCGCTGTGCCGCGACAAGCGCAACTGCACCAAGACCCGCTGCCTGGGCTGCGGCTCGGTGTGCGAGGTCTGCTGCGACGTGTGCCCCAACCGCGCCAACGTGGCAATTAAGGTGCCGGGCCTGGCCAAGCATCAGGTCGTCCATGTCGACGGCATGTGCAACGAGTGCGGTAACTGCGCCGTGTTCTGCCCCTACCAGGAGGGTCGTCCCTACAAGGACAAGCTCACCCTGTTCTGGAGCGAGCAGGACATGGAGAACTCCGAGAACGAGGGCTTCCTGGCCGTGGACGAGGACCACTTTAAGGTCCGCGTCGCTGGCACGGTCCGCACCGTCTCGGTCGATGCCGTCAACACCGGTCTGCCCGAGGCTGTCCGCCTGACCATCAGGGCCGTGCGCGACAACTATCCGTACCTTCTTAAGAAATAGGCGAGTCTCTTATGGCCAAATCCATTCAACATAACGTGGCCTACGTTGCCTGCGGAAGCGGTTGCGCCTCCGCAGGCGGCGACGCCCGCTGCAGCGAAGGCTGCATTGGCTGTGGCGCCTGCGTTACGGCCTGCCCCCACGGCGCCATTGCGCTGGTCAATGGCATCGCCCGCGTGGATCGCTCCAAGTGCACGGGCTGTGGCCTGTGCGGCATGGCGTGCCCTCAGCGCGTGATTGCCTTCGTTCCCGGCTACCAGAACATTCTGGTGCGCTGCAACAACACCGATAAGGGCGCCATCGCCCGCAAGATCTGCGACACCAGCTGCATCGGTTGCGGCATGTGCGCCAAAAAGTGCCCTGCCGGTGCTATCCGCATCGAGGACAACTGCGCCCACATCGACGGTGCGGACTGCCTGTCGTGCGGCATGTGCGCCGTCGTCTGCCCGCATGGCGCCATCCACGACCGCACCGGCATCGCCGCCGGCGTGTAGAAGGGAATCACCATGGCACAGGAATTCACTTTTACCGTTAACGGCGTCGAGCGCACGACGACCCAAAACAAACCGTTGCTGCGCTATCTGCGCGATGACCTACACATCCATTCCGCCAAGGATGGCTGCTCCGAGGGCGCCTGCGGCACCTGCACCATCCATGTGGACGGTGCGGCTGTCAAGGCGTGCGTGCTGACCACCGCGCTTGCCGCCGGCCGCAACATCGTGACCGTCGAGGGCCTGCCCGAGGACGTGCGCGAGGCCTTTGTGTACGCCTTTGGCGCCGTGGGCGCCGTGCAGTGCGGTTTTTGCATCCCCGGCATGGTCATGGCAGGTGCAGCGCTCATCGCCGAGGATCCCGAGCCTACCGAGGAGCAGATCAAGTACGCCATCCGCGGCAACGTCTGCCGTTGCACCGGCTACAAAAAGATTATCGAGGGCATCTCGCTGGCCGCAGCGGTGCTCCGCGGCGAAAAGCAGATTGATGAGGACCTGGAGCGCGGCGACGACTACGGCGTGGGCAAGCGCGCCTTCCGCATCGACGTGCGCAAGAAGGTGCTCGGCGAGGGCAAATACCCCGACGACATCGACGAGCTCGATCAGCCGGGCCTGACCTACGCCAGCGCCGTGCGCTCCAAGTATCCGCGCGCCCGCGTGCTCTCCATCGACACCTCCAAGGCCGAGGCCCTGCCCGGTGTGGTGGGCATCCTGCGCGCCGAGGACGTGCCGGTCAACCAGGTCGGCCACCTTATCCAGGACTGGGACGTCATGATCGCCCAGGGCGATATCACCCGCTGCGTGGGTGACGCCATCGTGCTGGTGGTCGCCGAGGACGAGGCGACGCTCGAGAAGGCCAAGAAGCTCGTAAAGATTGATTACGAGCCGCTGGAGCCCGTGCGTAACATTGTCGAAGCCAGGGCTGCCGACGCCCCGCGTCTGCACGACAGCTTCTTTGCCTTTGGCAACACGGTGGAGCTCAAGGACAACGTGTGCCAGAGTCGCCACGTAACGCGCGGCGATGCCGCCAAGGCGCTTGCCGAGAGCGCGTTTACCGTGACGCAGCGCTTTACCACGCCCTTTACCGAGCATGCCTTCTTGGAGCCCGAGTGCGCCGTTGCCTTCCCGTACAAGAACGGCGTCAAGGTGCAGTCGACCGACCAGGGCGCCTACGATACGCGCAAAGAGTGCGCCCACATGTTTGGCTGGGATAACGAGCCCGAGCGCGTGGTCGTCGAGACCATGCTCGTGGGTGGCGGCTTTGGCGGCAAGGAGGATGTGTCCATCCAGCACCTGGCCGCGCTCGCCGCATATAAGTTCCAGCGTCCTGTGAAGTGCAAGCTCACGCGCGCCGAGTCGCTTGCGTTCCATCCCAAGCGCCATGCCATGGACGGTACCTTTACGCTGGGCTGCGACGCCGAGGGCAACTTTACCGGCCTGGACTGCGAGATCAACTTTGATACCGGCGCCTACGCGTCGCTGTGCGGCCCGGTGCTCGAGCGCGCCTGTACGCACGCCGTCGGCCCCTACAAGTACCAGAACACCGACATCCGCGGTTTTGGCTACTACACCAACAACCCGCCCGCCGGTGCGTACCGAGGCTTTGGCGTTTGCCAGTCCGAGTTTGCGCTCGAGAGCCTGATCGACTTGCTGGCCGAGAAGGTCGGCCTGGATCCGTGGGAGATTCGTTACAGAAACGCTATCGAGCCGGGTGAGGTTTTGCCCAACGGCCAGATTGCCGACTGCTCCACGGCGCTTAAGGAGACGCTGCTCGAGGTCAAGGATGCCTACTACGCACATCCCGGACACGCCGGTA
>URRT01000140.1 GCA_900550355.1 uncultured Collinsella sp. | reverse complement strand
CACTCCGCAGGACGCAAGAAGCCCTCGCCGCACGAAGTGCGCAGCGAGGGCTTCTTGCATGTCCGAGGACGTGCCTAAAAGTAAACTGATGGCGGGCCCGGACGACTACAGGGCTATCGATTACCCCGTGTTTTGCAATCCTGCCGAGACGCCGGTCACAGTCGAAAGAATCAGGCTCATGTACTCGGCCTTCTTCTCCTCGGCCATCTCGTCCTGGTTCATACGCACCTCGCGAAGGGCGCGGACCTGGGCGATGGACAGGGCATCGACGTAGGGATTACGCACGCGGACAGCGCAGCCGAGCACGCGGCGGCGCTGCAGCGGCCACTCGTCACCGACGATGGCAAGGACCCACTTGCGGGTGAGCTGCATCTCGGTGAAGACCTTCTCGGACAGATCCTGGCGATCGCCCAGGTGCAGATACATCTTGGCGATGCGCTGGTCGGTCTTGGCGATCGACATCTCAATGTTGTCAATGAACGTGCGGAAGAACGGCCACTCTTGGTAGGCAGCCTTGAGCTGGTCAAGGTCGCCCAGCTGCTCGCAGGCGGTGCCTAGGCCGTACCAAGCGGCCAGGTTAATGCGTGCCTGGCTCCAGCTGAAGATCCACGGAATGGTACGCAGGTCGTCGAGCGACTTGGCGCCCAAGCCGCGCTTGGCGGGACGCGAGCCAATCGGCAGCAGACCGACCTCGGTCAGCGGCGTCACGGTCGAGAACCACGGTGTAAAGTCCTCGGTGTTCAGCAGGTCCAGATAGCGCTCGTGGCTTGCGGCGTTGAGCTTCTCGGCCATATCCCAGAACTTCTGCGTGGTCTCGGTGTTGGTCTTCTCGACACTCGGGGCCGACTGCAAAAGCGTTGCGGCGGCAACGGACTCAACATGGCGCTGAGCCAGCGTGCGGTTACCGTAACGAGCAAAGATGACCTCGCCCTGCTCGGTGAGCTTAAAGAAGCAGTTGACCGAACCCTTGGGCTGAGCCAGCACGGCCTTGTTGGCCGGGCCGCCGCCACGGCCCACGGCACCGCCGCGACCGTGCATGAGCACCAGGTCGATATCGTTCTTCTCGGCCCACTTGGCGATACGCTCCTGCGCGGAGTGCAGCGCGAGCATGGCCGTGGTAGGACCGGCATCCTTGGAGGAGTCGGAATAGCCCAGCATGACCTCCATGCGGCGGTTGGTCTGGGCAAGGCGCTTTTGCACCACAGGCAGCGTAAGCATCTGGTCGAGCACGTCGACGCAGCCCTCGAGGTCCTCGAGCTGCTCGAACAGCGGGATCACGTCGAGCTCGGGGACATCCTCCTCGTGTGCAAAGGACAGGTGGGCAAGCTCAAAGACGTCGGCCACATGCTGGGCGCTCTTGGTGAACGAGATGATGTAGCGGTGCGCCATCTTCTTGCCGTAGCGCTTTTGGATGGAGCCGATAGCGCGGAAGGTATCGATGACCTCGCGCGTCATGGGCTGCAGGTCGCCATGGATACCGTTCTCGTGGATATCCTTAAGGGCGCGGGCGTGCACCACGGAGTGCTGACGGAACTCCATCTCGACCATGTGGAAGCCGAAGGACTCGACCTGCCAGATGATGGTCTGGACCGGGCCGTAGGCGGCACGGACGGCACCGCAGGCGGCCAGCGAGCGCTGGACGACGCGCAGGTCATCCAGGAACTCATCGGCGCTGTGGTACATGGTGTCGGTGATACGACGCACGGTGGCGTTCAGACGGTCGGCCATGACGAGCATGACGGCGCGATGCGGCTCGTGCTCGGAGATCAGCTCGGCACGTGCGGTGTACTGGGTGCTCATCTCGACCTGATGGTTCCACAGGTTGATGAGCTCGGCAGACGGCTTGCTGTAGGTGGCCTCGAGCGTCAGGTTGCGGCCGATGCGGCGGCACTTGTCCTCGAGCTTGAGCACCATGTGAGTGAAGTACTTGGCGGCGACTTCGCGGCTCACCTTGGCGGTGACGTTGGGGTTACCGTCGCGGTCGGAGCCGATCCAGCTGCCGGGATGGAAGAACGCCGGGCACAGCGGCGGCACGGTACCGGCCTTATCACCCAGCACCCAGTCGTCAAAACGACGATAGATGACGGGGATAACGTCGAACAGCGTGTTATCGAAGATGTCGATGATGGTATCGGCTTCCTCGACCGGCGTGGGCTTCTTGAGCGCGATGGGGCTCGTGCGAACCAGGGCGTCGATCTCCTGCAGCATATGACGCTCGTTCTCCACCAGGTCGGAGCCGCCCAGACGCGGACGCTCCTCCAGCAGGTTGGAGATACGGCGAATCTTGCCCTCGACGGCCTTACGACGAGCCTCGGTGGGATGTGCGGTAAAGACAGGGTGGAACTCGAGCTTGCCGAGCAGCTCGTTGGCGCCCTCGACACCCATCTCGTTTACCAACTGGTGATAGGCGACGGTGAGTTCGTTAGCGGGATCGACCTCGGTATCGGTCGATGCGCCGGCCTCGCGCTCGCGCAGCTGCGCCACACGGTAGTTCTCCTCCGACAGGTTTGCCAGATGGAAGAAGCTCGTAAAGGCGCGGACAATGACCTGTTGCTTATCGAGCGGCAGGCTGTCGATCAGATCGACGACTTCGCGAAACGCCACGGCGGTGGGCTCGTCGGCAGTGGGCACGCCCTGCTCGTCAACGGACTCGTCGGCAGCGCGGCTACCGGGGTTGCCAGCATTGGCCACAATCTCGGCTGTCAAAATCTTGTCGAACAGGTCCGCGATCTCGGGATCATACTCGCTAAGCACGCGGCGCTCCAGGCGCAGGAACAGCGCCAGATTATCGCGCAGCTCCTCGGGGATCTCGATCTCGGCGAGACGCTCCTTGGATTCGGCATTCGAGCCGATTCGGTTAACGAGGCGGTTGACCACGGCAGCGACACGCGCCGCAGCTTCGGGTACAGACTGGTTGCTTAGGTTCTCAGCCACGTTTCCTCCCATTCCTCCTTCTATGCACGTAACATGCGGTATTTATTATAGGCACTCGGCAAAAACTTTCGAAGCTGATTGCGCTTTACCACACAAAAGTATTTTCTGCATTGCAAGGCTTTTTGCCCCAAATGGTCGTATTTCTCGGTGGACGGCATATGCAAACGGGGGCATTCCGCATAAATGCGAAACACCCCCGTAACAATCGCTCTCCATGAGCAGGGCACGTTAGCAGGCCCGCAGCTCAAAAAACATGCGCTACAGGCGCTCGCGAACCGCCTCGACCACGTTGGCCAAATCGACGAGAACCTCGTCGTGACTCTGCATGTCGCGCACCTTGACCTTGCCGGCGGCAAGCTCGTCGCCACCCAGGACCAGGATGAGCTTGGCGCCCACCTTGTCGGCCTGCTTAAACTGAGCCTTGAGCGAACGGCCCTGATAGTCCGCCTCGGTCACAATCCCTGCGGCGCGAAGCTCCTGCGTAATGGTAAAGACGTTCTGACGCAGCTCCTTGCCGGCGTTGGCGACGTAGACACACGGGGCCTCCTCGGCACCCAGGTCGCTGCCAAAGGCCTGCAGGGCCAGCAGGGCGCGCTCAAAACCGACAGCGAAGCCGACGCCGGCCGTGGGTTTGCCACCCTCGAGCTCGACCAAGCCGTCATAGCGACCGCCGCCACCGATGGAGCCGACACCGGCGCCGGGAGCCTCGACCTCAAAGACGGTACGGGTGTAGTAGTCCAGGCCGCGCACCAGGGTGGGATCCTCAACATACTCGATACCGGCGGCGTCCAAATAGCGCTTGACTTGCTCGTAGTGCTCGCGGCACTCGTCGCACAGGTTGTCACCCATCAGCGGGGCGTCGGCCATGATCTCGCGGCAGTGGTCGTTCTTGCAGTCGAAGGCGCGCAGCGGGTTGAGCTCGGCGCGCTCGCGGCACTCGTCGCACATCTCGTCGGCGTGGTCGAGAATGAACTGCTTAACCTGCTCGCGATAGGCCGGACGGCACTGGGCATCGCCCATTGAGTTAATAAGCAGACGGAGCTTGGAAAGATCGAAGCCCAGACGCTTGTAGAACTCCATGAGCATGATGATGCACTCGGCGTCGGCAGCCGGATCGGGAGCGCCGAGCCACTCGATGCCCACCTGGTGGAACTGGCGCAGGCGACCCTTCTGAGGACGCTCGCCGCGAAACATGGCCTCGGCGTAATAGGCCTTAAACGGCGTGGAGCCCTGGGGCACCAGGTTGTTCTCCACGACGGCGCGCACCACACCGGCTGTGCCCTCGGGACGAAGGGCCAGGCGCTGCTTGGGCTTGAGCTTGGTGTCGGTACCCTCGGTAAAGACGCGCTCCAGGTTGGCGCCGCTAAACACGCGGAACATCTCCTTGCGCACGACGTCGGTCGACTGGCCGATACCGTGGACAAACACGTCCACCTGCTCGATGGCGGGCGTCTCGATGGGCTTAAAGCCAAACGGCTCGAACACGCCGGCAGCGATCTGCTGCATCTTTTGCCAGGCGCGCATCTCGGCGCCGATAAGGTCGCGGGTTCCCTCCGCCTTCTGTGCCTGCATGGGCAAACACCTTTCTTTTGTATCGCGTCATAGGTAGTGGTCATTATACGGCACAAAAACAAAACGCGGCGGCGCGTCTGACCGAACGAGGGTATGGGGGCTCGTTCGGCCAG
>URRT01000139.1 GCA_900550355.1 uncultured Collinsella sp. | reverse complement strand
TGATGGGGATACGTGTCCCGGTCGCTGTTTCGCGGCTTTGCCGCGAAAGGCGCGCTACTTTGGGATGGGTGGGGAACGTGGTAGTTGCGGCAACTAGTCCCCGCCATAAATTATACTTGGCATGCTTGCGCGAAAGCCTGCTGGTGCTACACTTGCAATTGCTGTTTCAGGGCGGGGTGAAATTCCCCACTGGCGGTAAATTGGGCGGTGCCAAAGGGGTGCCGTGGCGCAGGCGAGGACCTGCGTCGAGCCGATGAGTCCGCGACCCGTGCGTGTGTTGGTTCGCATGCCGGCTGAACTGGTGAGATCCCAGTGCCAACGGTTAGAGTCCGGATGAAAGAGGCAGGTGATCTTATGTCTGAACAGTCGCAGCATATCCATTTTGAGAACACGAATAGGTGGAGCACCAAACAGCTCGTAACCATGGCGCTTATGTGTGCCCTGGGCGCGCTCTTTATGTATGTGCAGCTGCCCATTCTTCCTTCGGCGCCGTTTTTGACGTATGACCCGTCGCTGGTGCCGGCGATGGTGTGCGGGTTTGCATATGGCCCCGGTGCCGGTACCGCTGTTGCCGCCATGGCGATCGTCATCCATGCACTCACTACGGGTGACTGGGTCGGCGCGCTTATGAACCTGGTTGCCACGCTGGGCTACATTCTGCCCGCGGCTATTGTCTACCAGAAGATGCATACCTATAAGGGTGCCGTGATTGGCCTGGTACTCGGCGTTATTGCCGCTACGGCGTTGTCTATGGTCGCAAACCTTACCATTGGCGTATGGTTCTGGTATGGCTCGGTCGATGTGATCGCCCCGCTCATGATTCCTGCCGTGCTGCCGTTCAACCTTATCAAGACCGTGCTTAACTCGGTATTGACGCTTGCGGTGTACAAGGCGGTCTCCAACCTCATCACGCCTAAAAAGGACCAGGTCAAAGGCCGCGCATGATTGAGTGTCAGGGCGTTTCCTTTAGCTATGACGGTGTCGTGCCGGCGCTCGACGGCGTCGATCTGAACATTGAGGACGGCGAGTTTTTCTGCATCCTCGGTGGCAATGGGTCGGGCAAGTCGACGTTTGCCAAGCATCTGAATGCACTGTTGCAGCCCGATGCGGGCACGGTGCGTATCAACGGCATGGATGCGTCCGACCCCGAGCTGGTCTACGACATTCGTTCGACCGCGGGCATGGTATTCCAGAATCCCGATGATCAGCTGGTGGCAACGCTTGTCGAAGATGACGTTGCGTTTGGTCCCGAAAACCTTGGCGTGCCATCGGCGCAAATTGCGCAGCGCGTACGCGAGGCGCTGAAGGGCGTGGGCCTGGTGGGCTTTGAACACCACGAGACCCACGCGCTTTCGGGCGGCCAAAAGCAGCGCGTGGCGCTTGCCGGCGTACTCGCCATGGAACCGCGCGTGCTCATATTGGACG
Organism: uncultured Collinsella sp.; assembly: GCA_900550355.1. GTDB lineage: Bacteria > Actinomycetota > Coriobacteriia > Coriobacteriales > Coriobacteriaceae > Collinsella. The sequence goes on along the minus strand of URRT01000139.1, from coordinate 3,208 downwards.
AGGCTTCCTCGATGCTCGATCCGCGTGGGCGTCAGGGCCTCATGAAGGCTTGCCGCGCGTTGCACGATCGCGGCATGACCATCGTGATGATTACGCACTTTATGGAAGAGGCCGCTGAGGCCGATCGCGTTGCTGTCTTCCAAGCGGGCCGCGTTGCCATGTTGGGCACGCCCGAGGAGATCTTGACGCGGGCAGACGAACTTGCGCAGCTCAACCTGGATATGCCGGCGTCGTGCTGTCTGGGCAGGTCGCTTCGTGCGAAGGGCGTGCCCGTTTGCGCGCAGGTGCGTGAGGCGGATATGGTCTCCGAGATTGCACAGGCTTATACCGAGCGGAGCGGGGCAGGCACCGCGGGGCAGTCTTCCGCATCCCAGTTGGAAATCACTGACGGCACTGTTCCGGTAGGCAACGAGGGGAACGCGTCGGAGCCCGTCATCGAGCTATCCCATGTTTCGTACAGTTATTCGCTCAGTCCGCGCGAGCGCCGCCGCTGGCATAAGCGCTCGCCCACTGCGGGCAAATCGAGTAAACAGGCTCTCTGGGGAAACGACCCAAGCAGCCCGTGGGCGCTGCGCGATGTATCGCTGACGGTGCGTCGCGGCGAGTTCCTGGGGCTAGCAGGCCATACCGGTTCGGGTAAGTCGACGCTGGTCCAGCATCTCAACGGTTTGATTCGCCCCCAGGAGGGATCCGTTCGCGCGCTGGGGCTCGACCTGTCAAACAAGAAAGACGCCGCCGCTGTTAAGGCCAAGGTCGGCGTGGTGTTTCAGTACCCCGAGCGCCAGCTATTTGCCGAAACCGTGGCACAGGACGTGGCGTTTGGTCCGCATAACCTTGGCTTGCCGCAAGATGAAGTCGACCGTCGTGTCGAGTCATCGCTCTCGCGCGTGGGCCTCGATCTTTCCACGGTCGGCGACAAGAGTCCCTTTGAGCTTTCGGGCGGTCAGCAACGGCGTGTGGCATTCGCCGGCGTGCTCGCCATGGAGCCCGAGGTCCTGGTGCTCGATGAACCCATGGCGGGGCTCGATCCGGCTGCGCGCAGGGATTTCCTAGGGCTCATCGGTCGACTCCATCGCGAGGGCCTGACCGTTGTCATGGTTTCGCACAGCATGGATGACCTGGCCAATTGCTGCGACCGTATCGTCGTAATGAACGAAGGTGCGGTGTTTGCCGAGGGAACCCCCGCGCAGGTGTTTGCGCATGCCGATGAGCTCAAGTCGATCGGCTTGGGCGTTCCCGCCGCCCAGCGTATGGCGCTGGCGCTTACGGAGGTGGGCGTGCCGCTGCGCCGCGGCGGGCTCTATACGGTTGAGTTGTTGGCCGACGAGTTGGCAAATTTGCTGATCGGTCGCTCAGACGGTTCTTCTAACGTCTCGGACATTGCTAAATCCAAGACGGTCGCGCGAGAGGAGGGCTGCTGATGGAGGCGTTTTCGTTTGGCAGCTACTATCCCGGCGATAGTGCGATCCACCGCCTGGACCCGCGAACCAAGTTGCTCTTGGGCTTTGTGTTTCTGATCACGACGCTCACAGTCAGCAGCTTCTGCGGACTGGCCCCGGTCGCAATCTTCGTTGTCCTGATCTATACCGTGTCCCGGGTGCCGTTGCGCCGGGTCCTATCATCGATGGCACCATTGCTGGCGATTGTCGTGGTGGTCGCAGTGCTCAACCTGTTTTCCGACCAGAGCGGGCGCATTCTGTGGCAGCTTGGCATTTTGCAGATAAGCGAGGGCTCGCTGCATTCTGCCGCCTTTATGGCGTGCCGCCTGACGTTGATGATGGCCGGCATGAGCGCCATTACACTCACCACGCCGACGCTCGACCTCACCGCGGGCTTTGAGCGCCTGCTCGCGCCGTTTGCGCGTGTGGGACTTCCTGCGCACGAGCTCGGCATGATTATGGGTATCGCGCTGCGCTTTATGCCGCAGTTTGCCACTGAGATGAAGCAGACGGCCGATGCACAGGCAAGCCGCGGCGCGCGCGTGACGGGCGGTCCGCTCGGCGGCGTGCGTATGCTCGGCAGTGTGGCGATTCCGCTGTTCACCGGCGTGTTCCGTCATGCCGAGACGCTTTCGGCCGCTATGGATGCGCGCTGTTATCACGGCGAGCAGGGGCGCACACGTCTGCATGCGCTTACGTTTGGCCGCGACGATGCGTTGGCGGCGGTGGTGACGGCGTTGCTGCTCATCTGCGTCATCGTCATCAATCTTCAACTTGTTTAGGCGCGATTCGAGCGCAAGAAAGGGGCCCCTATGACCGACAACGACCGCACGGCTCAGCTTGAGCGCGCCTGTTCGTATCTCAGGCGCATTCCGGCGTGGTATCTGGCCACGACCGATGTGGCCGACGGACATCAGCCCCGCGTGAGACCGTTTTCGTTTGCCATGGTCGATGACGGTAAGTTGTGGTTTTGCACGTCGCGCGACAAGGATGTGTGGGCGGAGCTGAGCGCGAATCCCAAGTTTGAACTCTCGGGCTGGAAGCCGGGGGAGTGCTGGATCGTGTTGACCGGCGAGGCCGCACTTGAGGACGACGCAGTTGCGAGCGACAAGGTGCGTCAAGCGGGTTTTAAGCACATGGTGGGCATCGGTGAGGAACACGAGAGCGTCAACGACGGCCGCCTTGCTTTCTTTTCGGTCCGCAACATTGCCGCGCGCTTTTGTGATATCGACGGCAGCGAGGAGCGCCTGGAGCTCTAACAACCACAAACCAGGCTCCCAAACTAGCTAGTACAGGAGGAAACGTGGACGGATTGAATACGGTTTTGGAGTATCTGACGTCGGTGCCGGCGTGGTATCTGGCGACGAGCGTGGACGGACAGCCACATGTGCGTCCGTTCTCGTTTGCACAGATTCAGGACGGCAAACTGTGGTTTGTAACGGCGCGCACCAAAGATGTGTGGCAGGAGCTGCTGCAGAATCAGCGCTTTGAGGCCACGAGTTGGTGGCCGGGCCATGGCTGGCTCATCTTGCGCGGGCGTGCCGGCTTGGATGACCGGGCCTTAGACGAAATGCGCGAAGCCGGGTGGAAGCATCTAGAGCGCCTGGGCGAGCACTATGAGGGGCCTAACGACCCCATGCTCGTCTTCTTTAGCGTCGAGGATCCCGAGGCTTTTATCTGCAATCACGACGAATGGGTGCCGGTCGAGCTCTAGCCAGCTGGCTTATCCTAACAACTTGGTTTTCGCATGGGCGGGCCCCGTATTGCCC
>URRT01000138.1 GCA_900550355.1 uncultured Collinsella sp. | reverse complement strand
CGCGCGCCTTTGCCGGGATGCATGTTGCCGTAGCCGCTGCAGCGGCAGAGGTTGCCGGCGAGCTGGCGCGAGAGCTCCTCGCGCGTGGCGACAAGGCTCGGGTCCTCCTTGGCGGCACGGGCGAGCGCCAGCACGTTCATAATGAGGCCGGGGGCGCAAAAACCGCACTGCTCGGCGCCTTCAGCAGCCATCGCACGGGCCAGTGCCTCAGACTCGGCCTTAAGGCCCTCAAGCGTGGTGATGGTACGACCCTCGACGCGCGCCGCGGGAACCGAGCAACTCAGCACCGGGTCGCCGTCGAGCCACACCGTGCACAGGCCGCAGTTGGTGGTTTCGCAGGCACAGCGCACCGACGCGCAACCCTGCTCGCGCAAAAGCGCAAAGAGCATGGTGTCGGGGGCAATCTGGACCTTGACCTTGCGGCCGTTGAGCGTAAAGGAAAGATCGATGAGTTTGGCAGCCATTAGCGCACCTCGCTAGAATCGACGCCGGGCACGCGGCGGCAGGAATACTCGTCCGTGGCAAACTTAGGAATCTGCACGCCCTCGAGCTCACGGGCAAGCGCGGCAGAAAGCTCGATGCCGGCGGCGCGGCGCACGGCCTGCACGGCAAGCGGAGCCGAGATGCGACGGCGGTAGTCGGCCGAGCCCCACAGGTTGGTGCCGTAGCTCAGCGCGCGCACAGATGCGGCCAGGGCGCGAAGCTCGTCCTCGGAAGGCTGCTCGTTCACCAGGCCACACGACTCGCCCTGCAGCAAGGTCGCGCGCAGCGGGCGGGCGCCCACGGTGACATGCCAGCTGTTGTCCCACCAGGCGGCGGTGACGTTCAGCGAGGGGAAGTCCGTCGCGGCCTTGCGCACGGCCTCGTAGCTCGCACGGTAATCGTGCTTGACGACTACGACGTGCTCGATCACGTCACGCACGTAGCCCATGTCCACGAACTCCGCGAGCGGCACGCGGCCGGCGCCCGTCAGCTCAACATAGGAATCGAGCGCGAGAAAGGCGGAGAGAACGTCCGAGAAGCCAAAGCGACCGTAGATGCTGCCGCCCACCGTGGCGGTATTGCGCAGCTGCACGCCCACGATATCGTGGACGGCGAACTCAAAGACATGGTTGACAAGCGCGTTGAGCTCGGCATGGCGCTCGAGCTGGCGCAGGGTACACATGGCACCGATGCGAAACTCGGTCTCGGTCTCCTCGATCTGATCGAGTCCGCAGGCCGAAAGGTCAATCGCCGTCGCCACGCGACGCGAACCAAGGCGCATCCAGATGCCGCCGCCCACAATCTTGTTGTTGCGGTTCTTCTGTAAGAGCTCATAGGCTTCGGCCGCGTTTCCAACACGGACGTAGGTACCGAACTTGAGCACGTTCTCCCCCATCTCTCCACTTGTCCAGTACGTTTAAGTGTACCAAACGAGGGGCCGCACACCGTTTTAGGACAAAATCCACCCACCCATACATAACTTGCGGTGATATACGGACTGATTAGCCGTTCTGGGGCGCTAAACAGTCCGTATTTCACCGCAAGTAATGAGGAGTCCTCCGGGATAGAAAAGGCTCCCAGCCAGATAGCTGGGAGCCTTATCGCATGCTATGTCGAGCGAAGATTTAGCAGACGCCCTGGGCGAGCATAGCGTCGGCGACCTTCAGGAAGCCGGCGATGTTTGCGCCCATGACGAAATTGCCCTCCTGGCCGTACTCCTTGGCGGTGTCGTCCACGTTGTGGAACATGCCGCGCATGAGCTGCTCGAGCTTGCCGTCGACCTCCTCGAAGGTCCAGGACAGGTGCTCGGCGTTCTGGCTCATCTCCAAGCCGGACACGAGCACGCCACCGGCGTTGGCGGCCTTACCAGGCATAAAGGCGACGCCGTTCTCCTGGAAGTAGGTCGTGGCCTCGATGGTCGTGGGCATGTTCGCGCCCTCGCCGACCACCTTGCAGCCGTTGGCGACGAGCGCCTGGGCGTCCTCGAGCAGCAGCGTGTTCTCGCGAGCGCAGGGCAGCGCGATGTCGCAGGGCAGCTGCCACACGCCGCGGCCGTCGCCCTCGTGCCACACGGCGTTGGGCTTCTCGTCAACGTACATAGCGAGCGTAACGCCCTTGTCGTGGCCAGAGCGCTTCTTGTTGTAGATGTGCTCGAGCACGGTGTAGTCGATGCCGTCGGGATCCTCGACCCAGCCGTGGGTATCGGAGCAGGCGAGCACCTTGCCGCCGAGCTGAGTGACCTTCTGGACCGCGTAGATAGCGACGTTGCCGGAGCCGTGAACGACGACGTTCTTGCCCTCGAAGGAGTCGCCGCGGCTCTTAAGGTACTCGTCCACAAAGTAGGCCAGACCGTAACCGGTTGCCTCGGTACGGGCGAGCGAGCCGCCAAAGGAGAGGCCCTTGCCGGTAAGAACGCCGGTCCACTCGTTGGTCAGGCGCTTGTACTGACCGAACAGGTAGGCAACCTCGCGGCCGCCAACGCCCAGGTCGCCGGCGGGAACGTCGGTGTTGGGGCCAATGTGGCGATAGAGCTCGGTCATGAAGGACTGGCAGAAGTGCATGATCTCGTTGTTGGACTTGCCCTTGGGGTCAAAGTCGGAGCCGCCCTTGCCGCCGCCCATGGGAAGGGTGGTCAGGCTGTTCTTGAGGATCTGCTCCAGACCCAGGAACTTGAGCATACCCAGGGTGACCGTCGGGTTAAAGCGCAGGCCGCCCTTGTAGGGTCCAATGGCAGAGTTGAACTCGACGCGGTAACCGCGGTTGACCTGAACCTTGCCCTGGTCGTCGACCCAGGGAACACGGAACATGACGGTGCGCTCGGGCTCGACGAGGCGCTCAAGCAGGGCGGCCTCCTCGTACTCGGGATGGGCGTCGAGCGCCGGCTGGATGGTGCCGAGAATCTCGGTCGCGGCCTGGATGAACTCAGGCTGCTCGGGATAGCGGGCCTTGAGCTCTTCGAGAACTTTCTGCGTGTAGCTCATGCTTCCTCCAATTGATGGAAAAGAAAAGTGTCGTTCGAGGCGCCCCATGCGCCGCGAGCTTTATCGAGTATGGATAATATCGCACTGTTGCAGCAAAGTTTCGCATAAGCCGACGAGCAGATGTTTCGTTTTGATTACGATGCAGGTAGAAGCGTTTTTGGGCACCTGACGAACAAATCGCGTGTTTCGAAGCTGTTTCGTCCACATGTTCCGAACCACCACATTGGGGACAGGTACCTTTGTGGTGGTGTTGGTGATTAGAGGACGAGCTGGTGGTAGTCGGCGGGGGTTATGCGGCCTTCGGTGGCAGCGCGGAAGGCGGCGAGGGCATCACCCGAGAACGGCATGGCCCAGCACAGGCCGCAACCTGCGGTAATGGAGCCGGGCAAAGGCATAATGCGCCCGGGCACACCGGCGGCAAGACACAGCTGTTCGCATTCCATCACATCGAAGGTGCTGTCGAACGACACGATAATCTTGCGTTCATGGTCGAGAGCATCACCGGACGGGCCTTCGCGGTGTGCCTCACGATACGCCGCGGCGGCCGCCTCCTCTTCCGCAGTATGACCACAGCCACCGCAGCCGCAGGTACAGGGCTCGGAACCATCGCAAGTGCAAGGCTCTCCCGTGTCGGGGCAAATATCGTGAGACATGGCAACTCCAATCGTCTAGGCGAGCAACTCGGCCGCCGCAAACTCCTCGGGCGTATTGACGTTTTCGAAGCAGAGCGTCGAGCCGGCGACCTTAACAATCTGCGGCTCATCCATATAACCAGCCTGAACGCGATTGATCAGGCAGCGAATGCGCTGTCGGTCGCAGGAGAGCAGCTCTTGGGCAACCGGCGCACAAGCGTCACGGCGCCAGACGGCGCAAAGCGGCTCAATCCCCCGCTCCTCGCGCGGCACGCACGCGTCGAGCGCCTCGGCCTCAACATGATCGGCAAGCGCGCCGATCAGTTCTGGTGAGACGAACGGCATATCGCAGGCGACGATCGCCACGAGCGGCAATCGGGCCGCGGCCAACGAGCTCGCGATGCCGCGCATTGCGCCCGCCGAGCCTTCAAGGTCCGCCACCACACGCGGCACCAGGCCGCCAAACGCGCGCTCCTCAAGGTAGGCAAGCTCGCTGGGACGCGAAGTCGTCACGACTAACTCGCCGGCAACTGGCGCCAGCCGACCCAGCACGCGTTCGATGAGCGGCTCGCCGCAAAACGCCATACGAGCCTTATCACAGCCCATGCGCGAGGACAGCCCACCCGCTTGGACGACACAAGAAAGATCGGCACGTCTTACGGTAGTCATACGGCAAAACACCTCCATCGGCATGCTCGAAACCCGGTGCACGAAGCTAAATACAGCCACCGAAATAGCAGCGCTACGAAAAGCTCGTGCAAAAACAAAACAGCGCCTTTGCGGCACGCAGCAAGACCGCGAGCACAAAAGCGCTGGTAGCGTATGGCGGGAACGTATGTGAATCGAACACATCCAAGACGTTTTGCACGCCTCGCAACGGTTTTGAGGACCGCGGAGCCCACCGGAGCCCATCCGTTCCCAAATGCGGCGGTATTTTACCAAACCGAGCAGGCCGCAACTGCCCGGCACGACGGGAAGGATCATACCTCCCAGCCTAACTTGCGGTGAAATAATTCCTATTGGGGCTTGGATATCCCATAGGGGGTGCGGACGATTTCTTGGACCGCGCCTAGGCGTATCCAAGCTTCCTGCGG
>URRT01000137.1 GCA_900550355.1 uncultured Collinsella sp. | reverse complement strand
CGTCCGCATCGGCAGCCTGCGGCACGGCGATATTGCCGGTACCGCCCTCGATCACAGAAAAGCCTGCTGCGTGCGGGTCGACCGCATCGGCGCCAATCGTGGGATGCTCGAGCTGCAGAAACGAGGGCATGGTGCTGCCCTGGTCGGCAACCGGAGTCTCGCCGGGTACAAAGGTCGAGGCCGCCTCGGCGGCCTCCTCTTCCTCGGCGTCAACGTCAGCGTCGGCCACGGCGTCTTTCATCGCTTTGACGGCATCCATCATGGAGTCCATGACGGCGTCGAGCTCTTCTTCCGAAGAAACCTCGATAGGGCCCGCAGCTTGCGGAGCAGCATCCTGTACAGGGGCGTCGTCCTGAGCGGGCGCATCGTCATTTTGCTCGCCTGCATCTTCGGCGCCGGGGGTTTCCGCCGTAGCGCTTTCGTCCAAGATGGGGTCGTCGAGGTCAATATCATCGCAGGTCACAGCGTCAGCATCTGCGGTGACGTCTGCGGAATCATCAATATGCTGTTGAGTCTGGGGGTCCAGCTCGTCTGTCATAGGCATGTGCTCCTCATCGTTGTTTGTCACCCTATGATAAAGTCTCGCGCCGACATCCCGCGCGCTGCAGCAAAGTTTCAAAACGTGTTCGATGGCTCGCGTCGATAGCAAAAACTCGGCCACTTTATCCAGTTTGTACTTGACAATCCCTTCGCCGAAAGACGTTATGCCGTTCGCCTGCCGAGGCCTTTTCTTTTCACTTGAACCCGTTAAAGTTGCATTTCAGCTTTTGTCGCGTTTATTTGGATGCGCGCAGTCGGCGGGTGCGCCCGTCGCGATTTGAAAGGACTTTATATGGGACTTTTCACTGGTAAGACCGTGATCGTCACCGGCGGCGGCAAGGCCACGCTCAAGGACGGCTCCGCTGGCTCCATCGGCTACGGTATCGATATCGCTTTTGCCAAGGAGGGCGCAAACCTCGTCATTACCGGCCGCAACGTTGCCAAGCTCGAGGCCGCCAAGGAATCCCTCGAGGCCGAGTACGGTGTCAAGGTTTTGCCTGTTCAGGCCGATGTTTCGGCTGGTCAGGACAACGAGGCTGTCGTCCAGAACGTCATCGACAAGGCTATTGAGGAGTTCGGCCGCATCGACGCCGTCGTCAACAATGCTCAGGCCAGCGCCTCGGGCGTGACCATTGCCGATCACACCATGGATCAGTTTAACCTGGCCATTTACTCTGGCCTGTATGCCACCTACCTGTACATGCAGAAGGCCTACCCGCACCTGAAGGAGACCAAGGGCTCCGTGGTCAACTTTGCCTCGGGCGCCGGCCTGTTTGGCAACTACGGCCAGTGCAGCTATGCCGCTGCCAAGGAGGGCATCCGCGGTTTGACTCGCGTTGCCGCCAACGAGTGGGGCAAGGACGGCATCAACGTCAATATCGTTTGCCCGCTTGCTTGGACCGCTGCGCTCGAGGACTTCCAGGATGCTTATCCCGAGGCGTTCAAGGCCAACGTCCACATGCCACCGGCGGGTCACTACGGCGACGTCGAGAAGGAAATCGGCCGCGTGGTCGTTCAGCTCTGCGGTCCCGACTTTAAGTACATGAACGGCGAGACCGTCACCCTCGAGGGTGGCATGGGCCAGCGTCCGTAGGAGTTACGCGGTTTTACCAAACCGCGTAACGGGCCGACGCTGCGCGGTCACCAGAGCGACAACTTGTCATTCAAAGAGGGCGGCATGACCAGAAGGTCTATGCCGTCCTCTTTTCATGCCAATTTGTTCGCTCTGGTGACCGCTCGCTGATGTTGTCAGAGCATCGGCGTTACCTTGACTGTTGGATGTAGTCGTTGGGGACGTTCTTAAATGACTAGTCGAAAGGGACACTCTTGCCGGCACTTGGGGACAGTCCCTGAGTGCCGGCAGATTGGGGCGCTCATTTGCAAGATGGCGCTGAAGACTGTCCCCAACGTCTAGTCGTTTAAGACCGTCCCCAACGACTACCCAACGACTAGCGCGGGAACCTGATCCTAATGCACTAGTTTCTGTCGAGTCGGTGCTTCTTGCGGGTTGCCCGTATAATGGTTTGCGTATGAACCGCAACCAAGGAGTTCCAGTTTATGGACCAGAACCTTTTTAAATTCGACCTGATTGCCGAGGATCCGACGACGCACGCGCGTGCCGGCGTACTGCACACCCCGCACGGCGACATCGAGACGCCGATTTTTATGCCCGTGGGCACCAAGGCAAACGTCAAGGGCATTCCTACCGAGACTGTCAAGAAGCTCGGCGCCCAGATCGTGCTCGCCAATACCTATCATCTGTCCATGCGTCCCGGCGAGGATATCATCGCCGAGCTGGGCGGCCTGCACAAGTTCATGAACTGGCACGGCCCCATCCTCACCGACTCGGGCGGTTTCCAGGTCTTCAGCCACAACGATGCCGTCAAGCTCACCGATGAGGGCGTGCGCTTTATCGTCAACGATTACGACGGCCGCCACGTGTTTTGGACGCCCGAGGACAACATGGAAATCGCCATGAAACTCGGCTCCGATATCTGCATGCAGCTCGACCAGTGCCCGGGCTATCCCGCCACGCGCGCCTACGTTGAGCGCGCCGTTGAGCTGTCGAGCATGTGGGCCGAGCGCTGCTATAAGGCGCATACCCGCGATGACCAGGCGCTCTTTGGCATCGTTCAGGGCGGCATGCACCTGGATCTGCGCCTGCGCTCGCTGCGCCATCTGGAGGAGTGCGGCGACTTCCCGGGCTATGGTATCGGTGGCTATTCGGTGGGCGAGGATCACGAGACCATGTTCGAGACCCTGGCGCCGCTCGTGAGCGAGTACATGCCCAAGCATAAGCCGCGCTACCTGATGGGTGTCGGCAACCCGACCACGCTCGTGCGCGGCGTTGGCGTGGGCATCGACATGTTTGACTGCGTGCTGCCGACGCGCACCGGCCGTATGGGCACGGCATTCTCCAGCGAGGGTCGCCTCAACTTCCGCAACGCTCGCTTTGCGCACGACGACGGTCCCATCGATCCCACCTGCACCTGCCCGGTGTGCACGGGCGGTTACAGCCGTGCGCTCATCCGTCACATGGTCACGCAGAAGGAGATGCTCGGCGGCATTCTGCTTTCGATGCACAACATCTACTACCTGCTCAACCTTATGCAGCGGGCCCGCCAGGCCATTATCGAGGGCCGCTACGGCGCGTTCGTGAGCGACTGCATGAACAGCCCTGCGGCGGTGGATTACTAAGAGCAGCACGGGCGCTTGCAGAGCGCGGGCAACGGCAAGGGGCGAGCGCCGGCCGGTCATCACGTTTGCTAACACCGCTTGCGCGACCGATGACCGATAGCTTGCAAGCACTTGATGCATCGTGGGTACCATACCGAATAGTTGATGTTCGGGCGGGTGTTTGGCGCACAGCGTCGACCCCGCCCGTTTTTCTTTTTCTCGATAGGAGTACCCATGATTAAGAATGAGAACGTCGAGGGCGAGCCTGCCTACGACGAGACGTACCGCCGCGGCCCCGTGGTCATGCGCGGCCCCATGATTCCTAAGGACAACACCTACGCCAACCTGCTGGCGCCCGAGGACTCGACCGACTGGCTGCATGCCGACCCGTGGCGCGTGCTGCGCATTCAGGCAGAGTTTGTCGATGGTTTTGGCGCGCTTGCCGAGCTTGGACCTGCGGTGACCATCTTCGGTAGCGCCCGCACGCCCAAGACCGATCCGCTCTACAAGGCGGCGCGTACCGTCGGGCGCAAGATCGCGCAACGTGGCGTGGCGGTCATCACCGGTGGCGGCCCCGGCATCATGGAAGCGGCCAACAGGGGAGCGGCGAGTGTCAACGGCAAGTCAGTTGGCCTAGGCATTGAATTGCCGCACGAGCAGGGGCTCAATAAATATGTGAACCTCGGCATGGACTTCCGCTACTTCTTTGTGCGCAAAACCATGTTCGTTAAGTACAGCTCGGGCGCCATCGTATTTCCCGGCGGCTTTGGCACGCTCGACGAGATGTTCGAGGTTCTCACGCTGGTGCAGACGCACAAGGTCAAGCGCATGCCGCTCGTGCTGGTGGGCACCGAGTACTGGCAGGGCCTATTCGACTGGCTCAACGGCCCGGTGATGAGCACCGGTATGATTAGCCCGCTCGATCCGGATCTGGTACACATTACCGACGACCTCAACGAGGCCGTTGACATTGCGCTCAGCGGGCTGATGTAGATCAATCGTGCCCACGCGACATGAATACGCATGGCAATCTGATGTTATCTAACATCAGATTGCCATGCGTATTGGGTATACTGGTGTAAAAGACGAGGGCGAGGAGGTCGCAAATGTCTACAGCAACAGTTAAGCCTACGACGGTTCGAATCGAAGAGGGGCTCAAGGAGCAGGCGACTGAGTTCTTGGATTCGGTCGGCCTCAGCCTCAATTCCTATCTCAATCTTGCTGTTCGGCAGCTGGTAAATCAGCGAAAGATTCCTTTTGAGATTGTAGGAAGGGCGGAGGTGCCCAACGAGGTGACGAGGCGCGCCATGGTGATCGCCGAGGCTCATGAGCTGGGGATTTTGCCGGACGATAGCCTGTCATTCAATAACGCTGATGAGCTTATGTCATTCCTCGATGAGGAATAGCGATGTTCGAGATTAAAGTCGAGGCTCAATTTAAGGTGGACTACAAACGAACGATGCGCATGCATCCGCAGCTAAAAAGTGAGTTTAAAGCGGCGGGTG
>URRT01000136.1 GCA_900550355.1 uncultured Collinsella sp. | reverse complement strand
AAGTGGCTCGACGGCGGCTACTACAAGCGCCGTGAGGGCGTGGGCGACTGCACCGTCACCATTCCGCCTCCCAACGTGACCGGCAAGCTCCACATGGGCCACGCCACCGACGACTCCATCCAGGACGCCATCATCCGTATGGCCCGCATGCGCGGCAAGTCCACGCGTTGGGTGCTGGGTACCGACCACGCCGGTATCGCCACGCAGACCAAGGTCGACAAGAAGCTCAAGAGCGAGGGCATCAGCCGCCTGGAGATCGGTCGCGACAAGTTTGTCGACGCCTGCTGGGACTGGACCCATGAGTACGGCGGCATCATCGTCGAGCAGATCAAGCGCATGGGCTGCTCCGTCGACTTCGACAACGAGCGCTTCACCATGGACGAGGACTATGCACAGGCCGTGCGCAAGGTCTTCTGCGATTGGTACCACGACGGCCTGATCTACCGTGGCAAGCGTATCGTTAACTGGTGCCCCAACTGCACCACTGCCATCTCGGACGACGAGGCCGAATATAAGGACGAGAAGGGCCACCTGTGGCACCTGCGCTACCCGCTGACCGAGCCGGTCAACGGCCAGGACTACATCGTCGTCGCCACTACGCGCCCCGAGACCATGCTCGGCGACACGGGCGTCGCCGTTTCCCCGAAGGACCCTGAGAAGGCCGCCTTCGTGGGCAAGACCGTCAAGCTTCCCATCGTCGACCGTGAGATCCCCATCTTTGAGGATTGGCATGTCGACGCCAACTTCGGTTCCGGCTTCGTTAAGGTTACTCCGGCCCACGACCCCAACGACTACGCCATGGGTCAGGCTCACGACCTGCCGCAGATCAACATCTTCGACGAGCACGCGGTGGTCGTCGAAGGCTACGGCGAGTTCACCGGCATGACCCGCGAGGAGTGCCGCGAGGCGGTCATCAAGTGGTTCGACGAGCACGGCCTTCTCGACCACGTCGAGGAGCACGACCACTCTGTCATGCACTGCTACCGCTGCGACGCCGCGCTTGAGCCGTGGCTGTCCGAGCAGTGGTTCGTCGCCGTCGACAAGCTCAAGGGGCCGGCGCTCGACGCCGTCAACTCCGGTAAGGTCACCTTCCACCCCGCGCGCTGGACGCAGACCTACACCACTTGGATGGAGAATCTCAAGGACTGGTGTATCAGCCGCCAGCTGTGGTGGGGCCACCGCATTCCCGTGTTCTACTGCGAGGACTGCGGCTGGGAGGACGCCCTTACCGAGGACACCGATGTGTGCCCCAAGTGCGGCGGTCATCACGTGCATCAGGACGAGAACGTGCTGGACACCTGGTTTAGCTCGCAGCTGTGGACCTTCGCCACGCAGGGCTGGCCGCAAAAGCCGGAGCTGCTCGAGGGCCATCATCCCACGACGGCGCTCGTCACCGCACGCGACATCATCGCGCTGTGGGTCGCACGCATGGTCATGAGCTCGCTGTACTTCTTGGACGAGGTGCCGTTTAAGGACGTCGTCATCTACCCGACGATCCTGGCCAAGGACGGCAGCCGCATGTCCAAGTCCAAGGGCAACGGCGTTGACCCCATGGACCTCATCGGTATGTACGGCGCCGACGCCATGCGCTTCAACCTGCTCACGCTGTGCACCAACAACCAGGATGTTAAGTTCGATGCGAACATCGATAAGAAGACTAAGAAGCTTATCGACAGCCCGCGTACCGACCAGGCTAAGTCGTTTGTGACCAAGATCTGGAACGCCAGCCGCTTCCTGCTCATGAACATGGAGGGCTACACGCCCGGCGAGCCCGTCGTTGAGACGCCGGCCGACGCTTGGATGTTCAGCCGCCTGGCCAAGGCCGTCCAGATGGTCACCGAGGGTATTGAGAACTACACCTTTGGCGATATGGCCCGCGGCGTGCAGCAGTTCTTCTGGAACGAGGTCTGCGACTGGTACGTCGAGGTCACTAAGGCTCGTCTGAAGGGCGAGGGCCGTCTGCAGGCTCAGCGCAACCTGATCTTTGTGCTCGACACCTCTATTCGCCTGATGCACCCGCTCATGCCGTTCGTCACCGAGGAGATCTGGGACAACATGCCGGCGAGCGTGCTCGACCTGGACGCCGAGGGCAACGTGGATCGCGCCGAGGCGCTCATGATCGCCAAGTGGCCCGAGCCCGCCGACTACGCCAAGTATGTTGACGAGGACGCCGAGCGCGCGTTTGAGCTGTGCCGCGCCGTCGTTTCCGCCGCCCGCGCCACGCGTTCGCGTTATCGTTTGAGCCCCAAGGCCGAGCTCGACGTGGCCGTGCGCGCCGGTGCCGAGGACATCGAGAAGCTCGAGAGCCTGCGTTCGACCATTGAGCCGCTGGCGAACACCGCTTCGCTGGTCATGGGTGCCGGTGTGGAGAAGCCGGCCGCGAGCATCGCCGTGGTCGACAGCGGCGTCGAGGCCTTTGTGGTGCTCGAGGGCAAGGTTGACCTTTCGGCCGAGAAGGCACGTCTTGAGAAGGAGATCGCCGCGGCTCAGAAGGAGCTTGCCGGCTGCGAGAAGACGCTCGCCAACGAGGGCTTTGTGGCCAAGGCCGCGCCCGCGGTGGTCCAGAAGAAGAGGGACCGTGCAGCTGAGCTCAAGGAGATCCTGGCGGCGCTGACTGCTCAGGTTGCTGACTTCTCGTAAGGTTTGCTCTGGGGCGCGTCCCGACGCTTTGCTCGCTACTGCGAACAGTCCTGCGCAAGACGGACAGCACATTTAGTGCTGTCCTTTGCGTGCGGAACTTGTATCGAGCAAAGCGTCGGGCCGCTCCTAGTGCGGTTACGTGGTTGTTTGCAGCTGGTAGGTTATGGCCACTTGTTCGTGGCCTTGATCTTGCTGCAAGCGGATAAAGGCTTATATTGTCAACGCGAGGGGCTCATTCTTTTTGGTGGGCCTCTTTTTCTGTTATGGGGGACTTTGGGTTATGGCTAAGCGTTCTGGGTCGTATGTCGTTCCTTTCTCGTTTGAGTTGCTTTCGTTTGGTGAAGCTGTGGGGCTTGCTGCTGATACGGGGCGGATTTCTGGGGATGCTGGTCCTCTGCTCGAGACGGTTGTCGATATGCTCGATGAGCTGGGACGTCCGGATGAGTATTTTGATTGCATTCAGGTTGCCGGCACTAATGGCAAGACTTCGACCACGCGTTTTTCGGCCGCTATCCTTCGCGGCGAGGGGCTCAAGACCGCGCTGTATACGTCGCCGCAGCTTGTTCGCTATCCCGAGCGCATGGAGGTTGACGGGCGCGTCGTGAGCGACGAGGCCTTTGCCCGTGGCGTTTCGGCAGCTGTCGAGGCGGGGCGTCGCGTGAATGCGCGTCGTGTGGCGGCGGGGGAGCGCGCCTATTCCATCACGCCTTTTGACCTGCTGACGGCTGCTGCACTTGTAGTGTTTGCCGAGGCTTGCGTGGACGTAGCCGTGCTTGAGGTTGGCATGGGCGGGCGTTGGGACGCCACGAGTGCGACCGATCCCGTCGCCGTTGCCATTACGGGCATTGGGCTCGATCATACACGTATTTTGGGCGACACGCTCGAGGCCATTGCGGGGGAGAAGGCTGCGGTTATTAAGCCTGGGCGCTTGGTTGTTTTGGGCGAGGGTACGCATGAGGCGAGCGTTCAATGTGTGATGGATGCCCGTTGCCGTGAGTGCGGCGTTGTGCCGCTCGTGGTGAGCCATACGACGACCAAACTTCCGGCACACGTGGGCGACACGGTGGAGTTTAGCTGCACCACGCCGCGTGCGATCTATACGTCGAGCATGTTCAAGCCGGCCTATCAGCCGCAGAATGCCGCGTGCGCGATTATGCTGTGCGAGGGGTATCTGGGTCACAAGCTCGATCATGACAAGCTCGATGCGTCGCTTATGGGCTGCCCCACGCCGGGCCGATTTGATGTGCTGGGGACCGATCCGCTCAAGCTGATCGACGCCTGTCATAACCCCCAGAGCTGCGAGAACTTTGTGAGCGCACTGGACGAGATCGATCCGTGCGTAGAGAATCGCCCCACGCTGCTATGCGCCGCGCTGGCCGACAAGGACGTGGCCGGCATCGTTGACGTTTTGGTTCCGGCGTTTCCCCGCGTGGTCGTGACCCAGACCGATTCCGATCGCGCCCTGCCGGCAGAGGAGCTCGCCGCCCTTGTGGACGCCGATAAGCTCGCAGGTGTGTACCCCAGCGTTTCCGAGGCCCTTGCAGCTTTCAAGGCCGCAGGCGAGCCCTTCGTAGCAGCCGGCACCATCACCCTAGCCGGCGAAGTAGCCGGCCTGCTGCGTTAACGCCACTCGCAGGGCAGCTAATTTGACCTGTTCGCCACGAAATTGGCCTATCTACTACGTTTGACCGGTTACCCTCGACCACGCCGAAAAATGCAAAATTAAAACCGCAGGTGGAAGGCTTGCCAGTTTTGCGAAAACGCGGGTGTGGTCGACCCATACGGGTCAAACGTAGTAGATAGCCCGCTTTCGTGGCGTAGTGTAATCGGAATGTGACAAAGGGACCGGCCCGTTGTCACATAGATACGTCACCTGATTTCTCCCGTTTACGAGACCATTTATGCCGCTTAACCTGTGGCATATTGCAAACCTCCATTAGCGAAGGATACGCTCAGCTTAACTTGCCAATCGGACCTGTGCTGTTTGGTCCGTTGAGCGTGTCGGGAGGAAACATGAACAGAAGGCATGTCAACGCGGCCATTACCGCGGGTCTGGCTCTGACGATGACGGTCGGCTCGGTGCCGCCGCAGGCATTCGCCG
>URRT01000135.1 GCA_900550355.1 uncultured Collinsella sp. | reverse complement strand
AAGGATACCGCAGGGCCCGCCCGCCGGGAGGGGTTTCCTAAGGGCACATCCCGCAGCCGCAAAGCGGCGAGGACGTGCCCGTGGAAACCCCGCAGGCGGTCGGGCCCGGACAGGTACGTTACTCTTTCTCCACAGCGCGCATGATCGCCTTGTAGATCTCCATCAGCGGAATAATCAGGAAGGCAAGGCCCAGAGCAGCGACAACGCCCTTGAGCTCAAGCGTTACGGGGCCAAAGAACATCTCAGCAAGCGTCGGCTGCACGGTTACGATCACCGTCAGCACCAGCGCCAGCGCGGCGGAAGCCCACAGCCACTTGTTCTGCTTCTTCATGGTGAACAGCGACGCACGACGGCTGCGCATATTGAAGCAGTGGAAAATCTCGACCATGTTGAGCGTGATGAACGCCATCATCACGCCTTCCTCGTCGGCATTGCCGGCGATCATATCGGCGATGTGGATGTAGCCCATGTCAAAGTACACGCCCACAAAGAAGCTCGCCAGCACCAGCGCGGTGATGATTAGGCCCTGGACCACGCAGTCCAGACCCATATGTCCGGCAAAGACACCGTCCTTGGCGTTGCGCGGCTTGCGCTTCATGATGTCGCCCTCGGCATCCTCCATGCCCAACGCGAGCGCGGGGAAGCAGTCGGTGACCAGGTTCACCCACAGCAGCTGCACCGGCTGGAAGATAGTAAAGCCGATGAGCGTGGCGATAAACACCGAGAACACCTCGGCAAGGTTGGCCGAAAGCAGGAACTGAATGACTTTGCGGATGTTGTCGTAGATACGGCGACCCTCTTCGCAGGCACCGATGATGGTGGCGAAGTTGTCGTCGGCAAGCACCATGTCGGCGACGTTCTTGGTAACGTCGGTGCCGGTGATGCCCATACCCACGCCGATATCGGCGCGCTTGATGGACGGGGCGTCGTTGACGCCATCGCCTGTCATGGCCACGATCTGGTCGCGCGACTTCCAAGCCTCGACGATACGGGTCTTGTGCTCGGGCTGGACACGGGCGTACACACCGTAGTCTTCGATGTGCGCGTCGAGCTCCTCGTCGCTCATGCGATCGAGGTCGGCACCGGTGATGGCATGGCTGCGATCGGTGACGATTCCCAGCTGCTTGGCAATGGCCACGGCGGTGTCGATATGGTCACCCGTGATCATGACGGTGCGGATACCGGCGTCGTGCGCCTCGCGGATAGCGTCGGCCACCTCGGGACGGACCGGGTCAATCATGCCGGACAGGCCGCAGAAGACCAGGTCGTGCTCGAGCGCAGCGGGGCTGCAGTCGCTCGGGACCTCGGTGTAGGTGCGGCTTGCCAGCGCCAGCACGCGCAGGGCCTCGTCGGCCATGGCCTTGTTGGCGGCCACGAGCTCAGCACGGCGCTCCTCGGTCAGGGGGACGACCTTATCGCCCTCGTAGATATGGGTGCACAGGCCGATCACCACGTCGGGCGCGCCCTTGGTGTACTGCTCGTACTCGCCGTCCAGGGTCTCGACGATCACGGACATCATCTTGCGACCCGAGTCGAACGGGGCCTCGCCCACGCGCGGGTGCTCGGCAGTCAGGCCAGTGAGGCCCGCCTTGCCGGCATCGTTGACGAGCGCGCACTCGGTCGGCTCGCCCACGGCCTCGCCCAGCTCCTCATCCCACTGGGCATCGGAGCACAGCGCCATGCCGGCCAGGAACTTCTCCTTGGGCGCGGCGAGTTCGTGCTTGACGACGGTCATCTTGTTCTGGGTAAGGGTACCGGTCTTGTCGGAGCAGATGGTCTGTGTGCAGCCAAGGGTCTCGACGGCGGAAAGCTTACGGATAATCGCCTGGCGCTTGGCCATCTTGGTCACGCCGAGCGAAAGCACGATGGTCACGACGGCGACCAGGCCCTCGGGGATGGCGGCGACGGCAAGCGAGACGGCGACCATAAAGGTGTCGAGCAGGGCGGTCGGGTCGGTAAGAACGTTGCCCACGCCGTGGCGGATGATATCAACGCCAAAGATGACGACGCAGATGACGATAACCATGATGGTGAGGATGCGGCTGAGCTCGGCGAGCTTCACCTGCAACGGCGTGAGCTCTTCCTTGGCCTCGGCCAGGGCGCCGGCAATCTTACCCATCTCGGTGCTCATGCCGGTGCCGACCACGACGGCGCGGCCACGGCCGTACACGACGGTGGAGCCCATATAGCACATGTTCTTACGGTCGCCGAGCGGCACGTCATCGGTGCCCGCGGCGAGCTCGATCACGTTGGCGTGCTTCTCTACGGGCACGGACTCGCCGGTGAGCGCGGCCTCTTCGATCTTCATCGTGGCGCTCTCGAGCACGCGGCAGTCGGCCGGGACGGAGTCGCCCGCCTCGAGCATGATCACGTCGCCGGGCACGAGCTCGGCGCTCGGCAGGTGCACGAGCTTGCCGTCGCGCAGCACCTTGGACTGCGCCGCACTCATCTCCTGCAGGGCCTCGAGGGCCTCCTCGCTCTTGGCTTCCTGGACCACGCCCAGCACCGAGTTGACGATAACGACGAACATGATGATGGCAACATCGGCAAAGTCGGGCTCGCCCTTGACCATGCCCGTGAGCGCACTGATGACGGCGGCAACGATCAGCATGATGACCATGGGGTCGGCCATCTGCTCAAAGAAACGCTTCCACAGCGGCGTCTTCTCGGCTTCCTCGAGCTTGTTAGGGCCTGTCTTGGCGAGGCGCGAAGACGCCTCGTCGTTGCTCAGGCCGAGGTTCTCATCGACACCTTGGTCGCTGAGCACCTCCGCCGCGGCGGACAGGTATTCCTTTTGCATATAGAGTCCCCTCCTGGGATTCGGGCCACTCAGCAGATTGATGCCCGATCATAATTCCCAGGAGAAGGGCAAGGGCTCATCAAGGCTGCCGTGCTGAGCGGCAGTTGATAGTGGAGCTATGGTACCCCAAAGCGACGCGTCTAGCCAAAACAATCGGTTTGGAAATATGGTCCGCACGCAACGGTGCAGACCGTGTGATGCTCAACATTGGTAAAACGTTTTTTCTTCGGCACATCGCCAAACTGACATATCGCCCAGATAGCAGCGGTTGGAGTGGTTGATAAAAATTTTTCATATACCGTTTTTCCCGCAAAAAATGAACTTCCATTTCGGCATACGGTCGATTTTTTGGGGTATTCGGTCGGCATTTCGTTATAATCATCTCGGTTTTATTTCTTATGGTTTATCTATCAGCGCAAGACGATGTCAGATGGAGGTCTGAATGTACAAGCGCACTAAGATTGTATGCACCATGGGTCCCGCCTGCGATAGCGACGAGACCATCCGCGAGATGATCAAGGCGGGCATGAACGTCGCCCGTTTTAACTTCTCGCACGGCTCCTACGACGAGCACCACGGTCGCATCGAGCGCGTCCGCCGTATTTCCAAGGAGCTCGGTCTGCCTGTCGGCATCCTGCTCGACACCAAGGGCCCCGAGGTCCGCACCGGCCTTCTGGTCGACGGCAAGAAGGTTGCCGTCAAGACCGGCGATAAGATCGTCGTCACCGCTCAGCCCACGTCCGAGGATTTCCACGGCACCGCTGAGCACATCTCCCTCGACTACCTGGCTCTGCCTTCCGAGGTCGAGAAGGGCTCCCTCATCCTGATCGATGACGGCCTGGTTGCCCTCGAGGTCGAGTCCGTCAGCGGCCAGGACATGACCTGCGTCGTTAAGAACGACGGCCTGATCGGCGAGCGCAAGGGCGTCAACATGCCCAACGTCAACATCTCGCTGCCCGCCATCACCGAGCGCGATCGTCAGGACATCCTCTTTGGCCTGACCGAGAACATCGACTACATCGCCGCTTCCTTCATCCGTGACGGCGAGTCCGTCCGCGGCATCCGCAAGCTTTGCCGCGAGAACGGTGGCGAGCACGTGACGATCTTCCCGAAGATCGAGTGCGCCCTGGGCGTCGAGAACTTCGACGAGATCCTCGAGGCTTCCGACGGCATCATGGTCGCCCGTGGCGACCTGGGTATCGAGATCAAGCCCGAGCTCGTTCCGCACATCCAGAAGGAGATCATCGCCAAGTGCAACGCGGCCTACAAGCCCGTTATCACCGCTACGCAGATGCTCGACTCCATGCAGCAGAACCCGCGCCCGACGCGCGCCGAGGTTGCCGACGTTGCTAACGCCATCTACGACGGCACCGACGCCGTTATGCTCTCTGGCGAGTCCGCTGCCGGTAAGTACCCGGTCGAGGCCGTTAAGATGCAGGCCAGCATTGCTCTCGAGACCGAGAAGTACCTCCCGGCCCACGCTCCGCTCGAGGTTCCGGCCGACGCTCACGGCACCCGCGTCGTCAACAACGTTGTGGGTATGTCCGCTGTGAACATGGCCACCACCGTTGGCGCCAAGTGCATCACCGTGCCG
This sequence comes from uncultured Collinsella sp., assembly GCA_900550355.1. Lineage (GTDB taxonomy): Bacteria > Actinomycetota > Coriobacteriia > Coriobacteriales > Coriobacteriaceae > Collinsella. Next base: position 379 of record URRT01000135.1, on the reverse strand, counting down.
ACGACCACCGGTCGTACCGCACGCCTGATCTCGCACTTCCGTCCCAACATGCCGATCTGCGCGTTCTCCCGCCACGAGTGGGCCGTCCAGCAGATGATCATGTACTGGGGCGTTATCCCGCACCAGGCCGAGATTACCCAGGGCACCGTCAACGGCACGATCGTCAAGGCGATCGAGACCGCTAAGGAGCTCGGCTACGTCGAGGCCGGCGATCTGACCGTCGCTACCGCCGGCGATCCCCGCATGAGTGTTCAGCTCGAGGACAAGGTCTCCTCGACCAACGTCGCTTACGTCGCTCAGGTGCGCTAAATCGCACTTGCAAGCACGCTTGCATTGCAAAAGGGCCCGGAAGGCAAAGCCTTCCGGGCCCTTTTTAGAC
>URRT01000134.1 GCA_900550355.1 uncultured Collinsella sp. | reverse complement strand
CTCAAATGCGTCGATCTCGCGACGAGCCTGGCCGGCGCTCGCCGAAAGACCCAAGTCCTTGAGCAGGCCGGCGAGGTAGATCTGGCCCTCGTCGTTAACAGTCAGCTCAACGTGCTTCTCGGGGAAGTCGGCGAGCTGGCCCTCCTTGAACACGCGGTCGAACTCGGCCTGAGCCTCGTCGCCGGCACCGGCGCCGTGGTAGGTGTCGCACAGGTCGCGGCCCAGAGCGCGCTTGAGCTCGTAGGGGTCGGCAGAACCATCGGCCAGGGCAGCGTCGATCTTGTCGACCTCTGCAGGGGTGAGCGAGCTGGCCAGACGATAGTACTTGCCGATCATCTCGTCGGGGATGGACATGGTCTTGCCGAACATATCCTTGGGGGCGTCGGTCAGGCCGATGTAGTTGCCGTAGGACTTGGACATCTTGCGCACGCCATCGGTGCCCTCGAGCAGCGGCATGGTGAGCGCGATCTGGGGCTCCATGCCCATCTTCTCCATGAGCTCACGGCCGGCGAGCAGGTTGAAGAGCTGATCGGTGCCGCCCATCTCCACGTCGGCCTTGATCTGCACGGAGTCGAAGGCCTGCATCACGGGATACAGGAACTCATGCAGGGCGATCGGCGTCTGAGACTGGTAGCGCTTGGTAAAGTCATCGCGCTCAAGGATGCGGGCGACGGTGAACTTGGAGCACACCTGCAGCAGGCCGGCCAGGTCCATCGAAAGGATCCAGTCGCCGTTGTGCACGATGGTGGTCTTCTCGGGATCCAGGATCTTCATGGCCTGGCTCACGTAGGTCTCGGCGTTGGCCTCGATCTGCTCCTGCGAAAGCTGCGGACGGGTGGAATTCTTGCCCGAAGGATCGCCGATCAGCGCGGTGCCGTTACCGATGATAAGGGTGACGTTGTGGCCCAGGTCCTGGAACTGACGCATCTTGCGCAGGGGCACGGCATGTCCCAAGTGCAGGTCGGGGCTGGTGGGATCGACGCCGAGCTTGATGTTGAGGGGCTCGCCCTTCTCAAGCTTCTTGCGAAGGTCGGCCTCGGGGACGATCTGCGCGGCGCCCGAGGTGATGATACGCATTTGCTCGTCGACAGACAGCATTGGGTATCCTCCTTTTGCTATAGCACCCTCGCCGGATACGGCGGTGCTGGAAGTCCATAAACTCTCATATGATAACAAAACGGCGCGGCCGAACACCTACGACAGGAAAATCCTCGTCCTGCCGCATGCGTCGACAGCGACCGGCAGACGCGTACCGTCGCGCTCGACCAAATAGCGCGTCTGCCGACGACGCGAGCAGTCACGGCAATGGACCGAGCCCGTTGCCTGTGTGGCACAAGGCCCCTCGGCGGTGAGCAGGCAATGCTCACACGCCATGAGCTCGGGATGGCCGGCGTCGACAGGCCCCAAGACACCGGGGCAAGCGGCAAGCTCGGCAACGCGCTCAGCGTCGTTGGCGAGCAACTCGGCTGGCACATACACACGGCCCGCACCAAGCCCACGCAGCCAGACAAGCGTGGCCCGGTTGGCGCAAAACACTGGCGCCGCCACATCAAACGCCACGCCCAACTCACGCGCCATCGCAGCCTGTCCCAAATTGCGGCAGACCACACGCCCGGCACGCTGCATCAGCGAGCGGGTCCGCTCGACGTCGCCCCCGCGACAGACCTCATCGAGCACCACGGTCGCATCGGACAGGTCGAGCTCGTCACACGGGTCGGCATCCATCAGCTCCCAGGCAAAGAACATACGAGCCAAAGCCCCCTGCTCCGCCGACTCCGCCAGTCCCGCCGCCGGCACATCGCCAGCGACAACGGAGCCCTCAAACGGCAGCACTTCAACGGCGCGAGCAGCAGGCACGACCCCATCCGCTTCGGCCCGCATGCGCTCCAACACCGCCGCCGTCTGATCCAACACGCCGGCGCTGCGAATCAGGTACACCTCGCAGCCCGTGTCCACCTTACGCTTGCAATGCACGACGACGCGCTTCCCCGCTGCGGCATCCACCGGGCAGGGCACCTGCGGCCAGCGCTTGGGCACATCGGGACGCGCGTCGGCACCCGGATAGAACCGAATCTCGAGCGTGTCACCCGCCGCCACGGCGGCATCGAGCTCAACGGTCACCTCTTCGTGGCCCACAGCGACCAAGCGCCCCACGCGCACGCCCTGGTTAATTGCGCGCTCAAAGCTCATCAGTTCGGCACCCGAACGCCCTCGCAGGTACGCATCGGTAAACCCACGGTTAAACGACCTTCCCAGCTCGCGTTCAAGCTCTTCCACGGCACCGGGGTCCCACGCGCCGTCGCGCAGCATATCGAGCGCCCGGCGCCACACCCGCACCACGTTGAATACGTAATCGGGGTTCTTCATGCGCCCCTCGATCTTGAGCGACGCCACGCCGGTATCTACAAGCTCGGGCAGATGCGCAATACCCAGATAGTCGCGCGGGCACAGCAGGCGATCTCCCTCGACGGCGACAACGCTCTGTCCCGCCTCGTCCACCAGGTCGTACGCCAGACGGCACGGCTGCGTGCAGTCGCCGCGCATCGCCGAGCGCCCACGCCGCAGGGCCGAGAACTCGCACGCCCCCGAATAGCCGATACAAATCGCACCGTGGCAGAATACCTCGATGGGCACGCCCGTGGCACATAGCGCCGCAATCTCGTCGACCGTCAGCTCGCGTGCCGTCGTCACGCGCTCGACCCCCAGCTCATCGGCGGCAAGCCGCACGGCACCCTCGCTATGAGCGCCCGCCTGCGTGGACAGGTGAATCTCGACCCCGGGAATCGCCGCGCGCAGCGCGCAGGCCAACCCGGCATCGGCGACAATCAAAGCATCGGCGCCCAGCTCCAGTGCATGAGCTCCCAACGCCACCGCGTCGGACAACTCATCGTCAAACACGAACACGTTGAGCGTTACGTACACACGCACGCCATGGGCATGCGCCACGGCGCAGCCGCGCGCAAACTCGTTATCCGTAAAGCCATGGGCGCTCACACGGGCGTTAAAGCCGCCCAACCCCGCATAGATGGCATCGGCACCCGCAGCGATGGCCGCAAGCATCTGGTCGAGCCCGCCCGCCGGCGCCAGCAGCTCGGGCAGCGCCGCACCGGCAGCATCCAATCCAGTCTCGTATTGTCCGCTCGGCCCCATCGTCCGAATCGCCATCGGCAAACTCCTTACCAAGGTATGCATTCACTCTGAAAAATGCCGTCTTCCAGCATACACGAGGCCTCGCGCGCCCCGTTTGGTTTATCGTGTAATAACTTATGTCCATCCTGCCCCGACGGCACATCCACCGTCCGGCACGACATACCTGGAGGTCAATATATGGGTCCTCGCCAACGACAGGGACGCAGCCGTTCAAAGACGCATGCTCTGCCCATAATCCTGCTCTCGTTTTTGGGCTTTTTGCTTATCGCGGGCGTGGCATTTGGCATCGGCATGGTCGGCAACGTCAACCGCTGGCTGTCCGATCTGCCCGACTACACCGACGCCAACGCGTATCTGGTGAGCGAGCCCACCGAGATCGTCGACTGCAACGGCAACAAGATCGCGAGCTTCTACACGCAAAACCGCAAGTCCATCACCAAGGACGAGGTCTCCCCCTACGTGCTGCAGGGCACCGTTGACGTCGAGGACGAGCGCTTCTACGAGCACGGCGGTATCGACCTGTGGGGTATCGCGCGTGCTGCGGTGGCAACCCTCGGCGGCGGGCACGAAGGCGCCTCGACTATCACCCAGCAGCTGGTGCGCAACACCATTCTGCAGGAGGAGCAGTTCGACTCGACCATCGAGCGTAAGGTGCGCGAGGCCTACATCGCCGTCAAGATGGAGGACATGTACTCCAAAGACGAGATCCTCATGATGTACCTCAACACCATCTACTACGGCCACGGCGCCTACGGCATCGAGGCCGCAGCCGAAACCTATCTGTCCAAGAGCGCCGCCGACCTCACCCTGAGCGAGGCCGCACTGTTGATCGGCCTTCCTAACTCACCCTCGCAGTACGACCCCACGGTCAACCCCGACCTGGCGCTGTCCCGTCGCAACAAGGTCCTTGACAACATGTTGCGCCTGGGCCACATCACGCAGGAGGAGCACGATGCCGCACAGGCCGAGCCCATCACCCTCAACGTGACCGAGATTTCGGGCAGCGGCGTCGACGTATACTCGCAGCCCTACTTTGTCGCCTATGTTAAGCAGCTGCTGGAGCAGGAGTTCTCGACCGACGTGCTCTTTAAGGGCGGCCTGACCGTCAAGACCACCATCGACCCCACGATGCAGCAGGTGGCAGAGAATGCCGTCCGCGAGCAGCTCGACACGCTCTCACTCGACGGCCTGGACATGGGCATGGTCGTCGTCGACCCCAAGACCGGCTACATCAAGTGCATGGTGGGTGGCTACGACTACAACGCCGACGAGAACCACGTAAACCATGCCACGGCCAAGCGTCCCGTCGGCTCCACCTTTAAGGCCTTTACGCTGGCAACTGCCATCCAAAACGGCATGAACCCCAACGTCACCCTCAACTGCAACTCGCCGCTCAAGGCCAAGGGCACCACGACCGAGGTCCAAAACTACGCCAACCATAGCTATGGCAACATCACGCTTAAGCAGGCAACGGCGTACTCCTCCAACACCGGCTACATCCAGGTGGCGGAAGCCGTCGGCAACAGCAAGATCATCTCGCTCGTCAAAAAGCTCGGCATCGATCCCGCCAAGGACAACATCGAGGACGTTCCCGTCATGACCCTCGGCACCGGCTCGATCTCGCCGCTCGAGATGGCCGCCGCCTACGCGACGTTTGCCAACGGCGGCTACTATC
>URRT01000133.1 GCA_900550355.1 uncultured Collinsella sp. | reverse complement strand
CTCCTTGCAGAACTTCACGGCCTCTTGGACCTTCTTGGCGACCTCGCCGCCGGCGGAGCCCATGGTGGAGTAGGAGAGCATGGCCACGTGCGGCTCAACATTGCCCATGAAGGTGGACCAGGAGTGAGCGGAGGCGATGGCGATCTCGGAGAGCTCGTCGGAGGACGGGTTGATGTTGAGACCGCAGTCGGCGAAGATCAGAGTGCCGTCGGTGCCGAACTGCGGGGTGTCGGTGCACATCACGAAGAAGGCCGAGACCAGCTTGGTGCCCGGGGCGGTCTTGAGGATCTGAAGCGCGGGGCGCAGGGTGTCGGCGGTGGAGTGGCAGGCGCCGGAGACCAGGCCGTCGGCGTCGCCCATCTTGACCATCATGGTGCCAAAGTAGGTGGCGTCCATCACCTGGGCGCGAGCCTGCTCGATGGTAACGCCCTTCTTGGCGCGGAGCTCGGCAAACTTCTTTGCGTACTCCTCGTGCTTCTCGGCATTGCGCGGGTCGATGACGGTAGCGCCGGGAACGTTGATCTCGTCGGGGTTGCCCAGGATGACGATCTTTGCCAGGCCCTCCTCGATGATTTTGGTGGCCGCGACGATAGTGCGCGGATCCTCGCCCTCGGGCAGGACGATCGTCTTAAGGTCGGCCTTGGCGGCAGACTTCATACGGTTTAGGAAATCGCTCATGTTACTCCTTACAAGCGTTTCGCTAAGCTCCAGGCGCCCGGCTGTTCACGAATAAACCCGCTGCTAGCGGGTTTACCTTTCAATTATGTTCGCCGCGGTGCTTGAGCTTTCCTTGTGTGGCAAGCTCATTATAGGACGCATTAGCGCTATAATCGCTCTGATAAATATGTCTCGAAGAATGTTCGAGAAAAGCCCAGCTAACGAGCCCGTGGCTTTTGACAAGGAGTATCGATGCAGATTACCTCAGGCCTGCCTGAAGGCTTTAACGCCGGCGCGTACGACATGATTGTCGTCGGTGCTGGATATGCCGGTGCCGTTTGCGCCCGCCGTCTTGCCGAGACCATCGGCTATCGTGTTGCCGTTTTGGAGCGCCGTAGCCACATTGCGGGCAATGCCTATGACTGCACTGACGAGGCCGGAATCCTGATCCACGAGTACGGTCCGCATATCTATCACACCTTTAACGAGCGCGTGCACAATTTCCTGTCGCGCTTTACCAAGTGGACGGATTATCAGCACAAGGTGCTCGCTAACATCAACGGTACCCTTATGCCCGTGCCCTTCAACCATGCGAGTCTCAAGCTCGCCTTTGGTGACGAGCGTGGCGAGGAGCTGTATCAGAAGCTCGTGGAGACCTTTGGCAAGGATGTCAAGGTGCCCATTATGGAGCTGCGCAAGAAGAACGACCCCGACCTGGCCGAGGTCGCTGATTACGTCTATGAGAACGTCTTTTTGCATTACACCATGAAGCAGTGGGGCCAGACGCCCGATCAGATCGACCCCTCGATCACCGGCCGCGTTCCCGTCTTTGTGGGCGATGATGACCGCTACTTCCCGCAAGCTCCCTTCCAGGGCATGCCGCAGGAGGGCTACACGGCGCTCTTTGAGCACATGCTCGACCACGACCTGATTGACGTGTTCTGCGACGTGGACGCCCGCGATCTTTTTGAGATCGACGAGACCACCGTCAAGGTCGACGGTAAGGTCTACGGCGGCGAGATTGTCTATACAGGTCCGCTCGATGAGCTGTTCAACCTCGACTTGGGCGCGTTGCCGTACCGCACGCTCGATATGAAGTTCGAGACGCTCGATATGGACCAGTTCCAGCCCGTGGGCACCGTCAACTACACCACGAGCGAGGACTACACGCGCATCACCGAGTTCAAGAACATGACCGGTCAGGTCCTGCCCGGCAAGACCACCATCATGAAGGAGTACTCCAAGGCCTATACGCCCGGCTCGGGCGAGACGCCGTACTACGCCATTCTTGAGCCCGAGAACCGTGAGCTCTATGAGCGCTATCTTGAGCGCGTCCAGAACCTGACGAACTTCCACCCGGTGGGTCGTCTGGCCGAGTATCGTTACTACGATATGGACGCTGTGACCAATTCCGCCCTCGATCTTTCGGATGAGATTATCGCCTGCCATGCATAAAGTCATAACATTCGGTATTCCCTCGTATAACGCCGCCAAGGACATGGACCATTGCATCACCTCCATCTTGGAGGGGAGCAATTACGCCACCGATATCGAGATTATCGTGGTGGACGACGGCTCCAAGGACGAGACGGCCGCCAAGGCTGACGAGTGGGAGGCCCGTTATCCTGGAATCATCCGCGCGGTGCACCAGGAGAATGGCGGTCACGGTATTGCCGTCCTTTCGGGTCTGCGCGAGGCGCAGGGCACCTACTACAAGGTTGTCGACTCGGACGACTGGCTTGACGGCGCTGCCCTTTCGACCATGCTGTCGATTCTGCGTGGCTTTGAGGAGCGCGACCAACGCGTTGACCTGTTTATCTCGAACTATGTGTACGAGAAGGTTTACGAGGGCACGCATACTGCTATTGGCTACAAATTTGCCCTGCCGCGCAAAAAGATCTTTTCCTGGGATCAGATCGGTCATTTCCGCCTGGACCAGAACCTGCTCATGCACAGCCTGTGCTATCGCACGGATGTGCTGCGCGAGTCCAACCTTCCCATGCCGCCGCACACGTTCTATGTGGACAACATCTACGCCTACGTGCCACTGCCGCGTTGCAAGACCATGTACTACGCCGACATCGACCTCTACCGCTACTTTATCGGTCGCGAAGGTCAGAGCGTCAACGAGGCAACGATGGTCAAGCGTCTGGACCAGCAGTTCCGTGTTACGCGTATCATGATGGAGTCGTACCACCTGCACAGCGATGTCGAGTCGTCGCGCCTGCGTTCGTACATGATGGGCTACTTCACCATGATGATGGCGATCTGCTCGGTGCTCACCAAGCTTTCTGAGGAAGATTGCGCCGACGAGCGCCTAAAGACGCTGTGGAATGATTTGAAGGCCTACGACGAGCGCATGTATCGTCGTGCCCGTTACGGCGTGGTCGGGTTCTTCACCAATCTGCGCGGACGGGCCGGAGACAAAACCACACTCGGCCTATACCGTCTTGCTTCAAAGATCTTCAAATTCAACTAGCTGCTGAGTAATCGCTGCTGATAGGTTGACTGGGCCCCTTGGCCTTTAGTTTGCTACTGCGAACAGTCCTGCTCGCACGGAAAGCACATTAAGTGCTTTCCGGCTCGTGCGGAACTTGTATCAAACTAAAGGCCAAGGGGCCTCTGCTATAAATCGATTGTCAGGTTATTTGAATTTGAAGATCTTCGACGCGCGGTACACATGGGCCTGGGCTGAAAAGACTTGGATGGTAGGTTGCCCGGTGGGGCTTGGTTATGTTTGTCGCGAGTTCCGCACGAGCCGAAGAGCACTTAATGTGCTCTTCGTGCGAGCCAGGACTGTAGAGCAGCAAACATAACCAAGCCCCACCGGGCAACCGGTTAGGTTAGGCTACTTCGCGGCGCCGGGGATGCCGTGGGAGGTTTTGGCGGTTTTGGCTCCGTTTATGATGGCAGTTTCCAAGGCCCTTACTGCGAGCATGCCCAGCAGGTCTAGGGGAACGGCGGCGCTTGCCTGGGCGCCCAGTTTGCCGCTGGCGAGGGTGTAGATGGTGTCGCCGTCGTTGGTGGTGTGTGTGGGGCGGATGGCGTGTGCGTAGGCGTCTGCGGCCATCTGGGAGACCTTGGTGGCTTGTGCCTTAGTGAGTTCCACGTTGGTGACGATGCAGCTGATGGTGGTGTTGGTGCGGTCGAGCGGCATCTGCATGGATCCGGCGGCGGCAAAGGCTGCGAGCTCCATGTCAACGATCTGGTCGCTATCTGCTGCGGCACGCATGCCGGCGACCCACTCGCCGGTGAAGGGGTCGACCACGTTGCCGCAGGCGTTGACCGAAACCACGGCGCCTACCTTAACGGGACCGAGCGCCACGGCGGCAGCGCCAAGGCCGGTCTTCATGCAGGTGGTGGGCCCCATGAGCTTTCCGACGGTGGCACCCGTGCCGGCACCTACATTGCCCTGTTCAAGCGTGGTGGGGGTGTTGTCGAGTGCCTCGCGCACGGCTGCGATGCCGGCCTCAATGTCGGGGCGAACGGTGGGGTCGCCAAAGGCAAGGTCGAAGATGCAGCTGGAGCACACGATGGGCACCTGCGTGGGGCCGACGGGAAGGCCGATGCCGCGGCCCTCAAGCTCGCGAGCGACGCCGCTTGCAGCCTCGAGACCAAAGGCCGATCCGCCCGAAAGGCAGACGGCGTGGACCTTGTCGACGGTGTTCTCGGGTCGCAGCAGGTCGGTTTCGCGCGTGAGGTAGAGCCACAGCAGCCGGTGCCGCTCCAACGACAGGCACGACGGACAGAGCGCATCGGCACGCGGCGCGACGTAGCCGTAGGGCAGGAACCGACGGCGGCGCGCACCGCACACGGGGCATTCGCGGCCGCGCCCCACGTAGAAAAGGCCCGCGACCGGCACCGCCCACCCTGCAAGGCGTTGCAGGAGGGGCCGCGGCACATGGTTGAGCGCCCAACGGATCAGCCGCTTCATTCTCCGGTGATCTTTTTCACGTCGGACTCGGCCTTCAAGAGCCGTTTGCGGCAGAAGGCGATGAGCGTCGTGGCGCGCCTGACCTCGGCGGCCAGCGCGTCGACCGACATCTCCTCGTTGCGGAATTTGGCGAGGATGGCCTCGATCTCGGCCATCGCTTCGTCATAGGTGAGTTCCTTTTTATCCATCGTTCTATCGTTTTTTCTTCGTACATGCGACCACCGCGGCCTGCACTTCGCCGTCGGCCAGCGTAATGTCGAGCCGGTCGCCCGGCGAGAGCCCCTCGGCGCTGCGCAACGCTTCGCCGCCGCGGCGGACGACGGCGACCCCGCGCCGCAGCACCCGTTCGACCGAGTAGCTCAGCAGCAGCTCCGAAGCGGCCG
>URRT01000132.1 GCA_900550355.1 uncultured Collinsella sp. | reverse complement strand
CGCACAACGGCTGCCGCCCCAAGAAGCGTCGCCGCGTGTAACTGAAAGGATCGTATCAATATGGCAATCGACAGGACTCCTGTTCTTAAGCGCTGCCGTCAGCTCGGGATCGATCCCGCTGAGCTCGGTTACAGCAGCAAGAAGGAATCTATCCGTCAGCCCAAGCGCCGTCGCAAGGAATCTGAGTACGGCATGCAGCTGCGCGAGAAGCAGAAGGTCAAGTTCATCTATGGCGTTCTGGAGAAGCAGTTCCACGGCTACTTCAACAAGGCCCGTAAGATGAACGGCGTCACCGGTGAGAACCTCATGATCATTCTTGAGTCTCGCCTCGACAACGTCGTCTTCCGTCTTGGCTTCGCCCGCACCCGCAAAGAGGCTCGTCAGTCCGTCCGTCACGGTCACTTCACCGTGAACGGCAAGCGCGTGGACATCCCGTCCTACCGCGTCAAGGCCGGCGACGTCGTCGCTGTCGGCGAGAAGTTCCGTGACCTCCTCCCCATCAAGGAGGCCCTGATTTCCTCCGAGCGCTTTGAGGTCCCTGGCTGGCTCGAGGTCGATATCGAGAAGCTGTCTGGTAACGTGCTCGCTCTGCCGACGCGTGAGCAGATCAGCGGTGATATCAACGAGCAGCTCATCGTCGAGCTCTACTCTAAGTAGTCCATCCGGGCTGCTGAGGCTGGAGGTAATACATGTCAGAATTCATTAGGCCTCAGGTTCAGGTCGAAGAGATCAACGAGACGTCTGCTCGTGTCTCCGTCGAGCCGCTCGAGCGTGGTTACGGCGATACGCTGGGTAACTCCCTTCGTCGCGTTCTTCTGTCCTCGCTCGAGGGTGCCGCCGTCGAGGCTATTCAGATCGATGGTGCGCAGCACGAGTTCATGACCATCCCTAACATGGTCGAGGATGTCACCGACATCGTCCTGAATGTCAAGGGTCTTGTCTTCAGGGCTCTCGGCACGACCGACGAGGCGACCGCCACCATCTCGGTTGACGGCCCCTGCGAGGTCACCGGTGCGGACTTCTTTATTCCGTCCGAGTTTGAGCTGGTCAACCCCGAGCAGCACATTGCTACGCTCACCGAGGGTGGCCATCTCACCATGAGCATGCGCATCGGCTATGGCCGCGGCTATGTTTCTGGCGAGGCCAACAAGCGCGACAACGATCCCATCGGTGTGATCCACGTCGACTCGCTGTACTCGCCGGTTTCCCGTTGCGCCAAGCTCGTTGAGGCTTGCCGTGTCGGTCAGCACACCGACTACGACCGCCTTGTCCTCGAGATCGAGACCAACGGCTCCATCGCCCCGCGCGACGCCGTGGTCCAGGCTGCCAATATCATCAACCAGCATATGGCCGCCTTTATGAACCTTGCCGAGACCCCCGAGGTCGAGGAGGAGGCTTCGATCTTCGCTCCCGAGGTCACCAACGACAACGCCGAGCTGGACAAGCAGATCGAGGATCTGGACCTTTCCGTCCGTTCCTACAACTGCCTTAAGCGCGCCAGCATTCACTCGGTCCGTCAGCTCGTTGAGTTCTCGGAGAACGATCTGCTCAACATCCGTAACTTCGGTGTTAAGTCGATCGAGGAAGTGAAGGACAAGCTTGAGTCCATGGGCCTGAGCCTGAAGGCTTAATGCTTCGCATATTTGAGGAGAAACTAGACCATGCGTCACAACGTTAAGAAGGGCCTGAAGCTCGGCACCGATGCGAGCCACACCAAGGCCATGAAGAAGAGCCTTGCTAAGGCCCTCTTCGAAAACGACCGCATCAAGACCACCGAGACCCGCGCTAAGGCGCTGCGTTCGGTCGTCGATCCGATCATCACTTGGGCCAAGAAGGGCGACCTGCACTCTCGTCGTCTGGCTATCGCCAAGCTCGGCGATAAGCAGCTCGTTGCCGAGATCTTCGACAAGGCTGCTCAGGGCATGTGGCAGGACCGCAACGGCGGTTACACCCGCATCATGAAGCTCGGTAACCGCAAGGGCGACAACGCTCCCATCGTTATCATGGAGCTCGTCACCGAGCCTTGCACGCCTAAGGCTAAGAAGGCTGCTCCGGCCCCCAAGAAGGCCGCTGCTCCCAAGAAGGTCGAGGCTGCCGAGGAGGCTCCTGCTGAGGAGACCGCTGAGTAGACAATCCGTCTGCATAGGCTATATTCGAGGGGTACGTTCGCGTACCCCTCTTTTTTTGTCGAAATGCCATTGCCTGTTTGTTGGGAGCGTCCATGACCGCGCCGTCTGATTTCAATTCGATTCCCGAGCTCGATGCCACGCTCGTTTTCCGCGTGGCCTACGATGGCTCGTCCTACAGCGGCTTTGCCGAGCAGCCCGGTCAGACGACGGTTGCGGGCGAGTTGCGCCGCGCTATCGAGACGCTCCTGCGCCGCCCGATCGACCTGACGTGTGCGGGGCGTACCGATGCCGGCGTGCATGCGGTGGCACAGTTCATCAGCGTGCCCGTAACGGACGCTGAGTTGGCTTTGACGCGCCGTAGGTGGCTGAGGGCTATGGATGCCCTCCTGCCCAAAGATATCGCCATAAACGAGGTCTACAAGGCCCGTAAAGGCTTTTCTGCACGCTTTGATGCGCGTTCCCGTACGTATACGTACCGTATTGCCGATCGCGACGCGCGCCCTGTGCTTTCGCGCGGTGCGGTGTGGTGGCATCGCTACCCATTGGATGTTGAGGCGATGTCTGCGGCCTGTCCCGCGCTGCTGGGCGAGCAGGACTTCAAGAGCTTTTGCAAGGTGGCGTCTGCCGTGGGCAAGCCCACGCACCGCTGCGTGATGCGTGCCGAGTTTGGCCATGAGGTTGCGTTTGGCGAGGACATCCTGACGTTTACCATCGAGGGCAATGCGTTTCTGCATTCGATGGTCCGCACGATCGTGGGCACGCTTGTCGAGATTGGCATGCATCGCCGTGAACCCGAGTGGATGCGCGAGGTCATCGATGCTTGCGACCGTACCGCTGCGGGCCCCACGGCTCCTGCCTGCGGCCTTACGTTTATGGGCGTGGATTACGATCCCGCCGAGCTTGTCGTGCTCGACTAGGGGAGGGCTCGACGCGTCGTGCGTCGGCACCTGTCATCTGTGGGCTGCGCGTGTGCAACATCTGTTCTTGGCGTGCAATACAACCGGTGTCTCATTGCTTTTATTGGCGGGGTGTACCATGAACCACGGTTTGATTCATTGCTGTCGAGAGGACGGATAACTTGGTTCGACGTGGCTCGCATCCGCGACTTTCGGTGATCCTTGTGGTAGAAGGTTCGCCCAGCTATGCGATGCGTGCGCTCGAGAGTATCCAGAACCAAGACCTCTACGATTTGCAGATTGTCGTTGTCTGCCGCGATGCTGCGCCCGGTGTGCGCCATTCGCTTCAAGTTGCTGCCGACAGGGACATCCATATTGATTTGATTGACGTCGAGGACGCGAAGCGCGGTGCTTGTCTTCGTGCCGGTTTTGCTGCATCGCGTGGCTCTCAAATCATCGCTATGAACGCCGATGAGTGGCTTGCTCCGCAGTCCCTTTCCAAGATGGTCGATATCGCGTGCGATACAGCGGCAGACATGGTGTTCCCCACGGTGTCGCTCGACCGCTATGATGCACATCGAGAGCGCCATTCGCGCGTCTTGGATGCTACTCATATTTCCATTGATGGCAAATCTTCGATGGTGGCCGGGCTGCCTCAGTTGATTTTAGGCGGCCTAGTCGCTCAGACCTCTGGCGTGATGTACAGCCGCTCGCTGTTTGAGGCATGCCTGTCGCGCGGCAAGGCGTACCGTACGGTTGAGTTTATGGCTTATGCGCTCTCGCAGGCACGATTCGTGTCCGGCTGCGGCGACGCTTGTTTCCACGCGGTGGCACCTAAGCTTACAGATGCCTTTGATCCCACCATGTATGCCAGGATATCCGATGACACTCGAGCGCTCGACGAGCTTGCGGACTCACTCTCGGAAGCAGATAGCGGTGGTCGGCTCAAGCTGGCAAGCCAAAAGTTCTACTTTGCCGGACTGGTCGCCTGCATCGAGAATTTGTGTCTGAGCCCGCATGGGGTGTCGTCAATTGAGCGTTCCGCCCGCATGCGTGATATGCTCGAGGCGCCTCGAACCCGTCAGATGGTCGCCGCGCTCAAGGACAACCATCGGGGACTCGGTCTGTTGTTTGGGCCGATCGCCAGCGCCAAGCCCACGCGCTGCGTGATGTGTACGCATCTGGCAGCTTTTCTTAACCGGACGGGTGCAAAAACCGCCTAAACGGCTCATTTCGAAACAAATTTGCATAGAATTGTTTCGAAATGCGTTCTTATACACAAAAGCCTTCAAATAGCGTTAAACTATTCAATCACTGATTGATTGTCTCCGCCATCTTTTGGAGAGAGGGTTTGTATGGCTAAAAAACGCAATGGGCGCCAGGATGCCATTAGAGATATTGTGCGCAATAAGGACGTCCGTACGCAGCGCGTGCTGGTCGATGAGCTCCGTGCTATGGGCTTTGATTGCACGCAGGCGACTGTCTCTCGCGATATTGCCGATATGGGGCTGCGTAAGCTCCCCGAGGGTATCTATGTTCTGGCAGAGGACCTGCACCTGCAGCGTATGGTTTCCGAGCTCGTAACGGGCGTTTTGCGTACCGATAATCTGGTTATGATCAAGGCTCAGCCTGGCACGGCTTCCGGCATCGCCGCCGCCGTTGATGCGGCAGAGTTGCCCGATGTGCTTGGCTCGCTTGCCGGCAACGATACGATTTTGGTTATTGCCCAGACGGCCGAGGACGGCGAGCGTCTTGAGGCGCTGATCAATAAGCTGAGCAATTCTCGCAAGTAGGCGTGCGGGTCGTGCGCTCTGCACTGTGTGCGCTGACATCGTGGCTTGTAAGGGGGTATCGACGTTGGTTGGTACCCCCCCCTTGTTTGCCGGTATAAAGACCGCCCACCAGGCCGCTTCAAACTAAAAGGCCCCCGAGCAGTTCAAATAAGCTGCTCGGGGGCCTTGTTGCTTATGGCCGGATGAATTTCTAGCCGACCGTATCGTCA
>URRT01000131.1 GCA_900550355.1 uncultured Collinsella sp. | reverse complement strand
CATCGCTTCCGAGACCGAGAGTGCCTGCCAGGATGCCGCCGATGACGGCGTTAGGCGGCTGAGCGCCTCCGATCGGCATGTTGCCGATCGTCATGAGCTGATAGGTACCACCCACGAGAAGACCGGTGTTGAGGTCGCCAAGGATAAGACCGATGACGGCGCCGGTGACGATGGGCTGATAGAGAGACTCGAGGAAGTCAAACTGGTCGATTGCCGCGATGAACGTGACGACGAAGACCAGAGCGATCTGGATGATCGAGTATTCCATCTTGCTCCTCCTTTCAAAATGTATGTACGCACTTTGGATTTCACGTACAGAACGTCAGGGTTTCACTCCTGACAACGTGGATCACGAGGATTACGAGAAGAGCTTGCTCGTGTCCTCAACAGGCGTGCTCGGAACGCGCCTGATCTCCAACTCCACCCCCAATTCCTGCAGCTCTTTAAACGCAGCGACATCCTCGTCGTTAACTGCGACGGAGGTGGCGACTTGGCGCTTTCCTTCCGACATGTGCATGTTGCCGATGTTTACCTTCTTTATAGGCACACCGCCCTTGACGAGCGTAAGCACGTCTTCCGGTGTTTCGGCCACGATGAAGATCTTCTGGCGCGGGCTCGCCTTGCCAATGACGTCGATGGTCTTCTGCAGAGAGAAGAAACGCGTAGCGACGCCGGCGGGAGCGGCCATCTTCATGAGGTTCTGGCGCATGGTGTTGGACGCCACGTCGTCGTTGGCGACGAGGATGAGGTTGGAGCCCAGGGTGGAGTTCCACTGGGTGGCAACCTGACCATGAACCAGTCGGTTATCGATGCGGGTAAGAAGAATGTTGGGTTCTGCCATGTTGATCAGCTTCCTTTCGTTATTTGCTGACGACAGTTACTTGATCTCCTGAATCGCGTAACGCGAAACATCTACGACGGCTCCGGATCGGACTTTGATCTGGACCTTCTCGCCTTCGATGCCTTTGACGGTTCCGTAGATACCGCCGGCGAAAAGAACCTCTTGACCCGGCTTGAGCTCGGTGTGCAGCTCCTTGAAGTACTTCTGCTTCTTCTTCATGTTGATTTGCGACCAGATGGTGTAAATCAAGCCCATGATGACAAGCAGGCCTAAAAGGGCGACCGAGGAGCTCAGGACGTTGGCTCCGAAATCGGCCATTAGATGCCGTCCTCGTCGCCGAAGATATCCTCTTCGTCGGAGCCGGCAACGGATGCGACCGTCTGGGCGGTGATGCCCGTCTGGCCAACGGTCACGGCCTGCTCGCCAAGCTCGGCGAGCGTGGCGTTGCCGCGGAGGAACAGAAGCTCAATAACCATGGGAAGGTTGGTGCCGGTCAGAACCTCGACGTTGTCGACATCCTGGGCAATCATCATCGCCTGGTTGAACGGGGTGCCACCAAGCAGGTCGGTAAAGACGAGCACGCCATCGCACTCCTCGCGCATGGCGGTAATAGCGGCGCGGAGATCCTCACCGTAGGAAGCAGCCTGGTCGCCCTCAAAAGGAACGACGGTAAAAGCGGGCTGGTCGCCAGCAACCATAGCGATAGCGCTTGCGAGGCCGGGTGCGAACTGTCCATGACCGGTAAGAATAAAGCCAACCATTCAAATTTCCCTTCCGAAGGTGTGTACGATCTGAGTCCGATGATTTTCGGAAGCCAGCGGGCGCTCGCCCTTAAAGCTTCTTAGAAAGCGTACTTTGAAGACCAGTGGTTTCTAAACTGGTAGTAACCACGTGACGTGTTGTTGTCACTATATCACCCCAGAAGAGGTCGCTTTCGTTGATTCATACGGTAAAACGTTTTTGCACCGCTCACGGTGATAAATCGACCGTTTACCGGTCGTTAACACTTCTACCTGCGGTTTTGAAACCGTTCCGAAATGCTTTGGCAAAAGATCGGATCTTTTCCTGTGTCTAAACAACGCAGGGCGGCTAAAAATAGCGTGTAGAAAAATTGCAGGTCATTGTGAAGATATGTGAATTGGTCTTTTTGACTTAATACCAGTTAGAACCAGTTTTGAGATTATCGGTGAACGGTAGTTTTCGACCGTTCACCGGTTACTTGCAATCGTTTGCAGTTGTTTTCCCAGATGAATTAGGGAAGCGCGATGGAGCGCTTGCGCGGGCGCAAGGCCTGCCCCAGTGGTTTCGGCAGCAATAAGCCCGCTAGAACGTTGTCCGTTCTAGCGGGCTTATTCAGATATTTCGGTTACGCGCTCGGCGGCTCAGACAGATCTTTATGCAAACAGACCATAGATGCTGATGTTGGCCTTGGCATACAGGCCGTTAGCATACTCGGTCCACTTGGAGCTGGCGCTCGAAGCCTGCGAAGAGTACTGCTGGTAGGCGGTGTAATAGGCGGTCATGGCCTGCTTGTAGGTAGCGCTATCAGCCGTAAAGGCATCGTCAGCGAAGGCCTTAGCGTAGGTGCTATCGGCGTCCTTCCAGGTGCCCTTTTCGCTATCCCACTCGTCGCCGGCAAGTTTGATGATGTAATCGGCGTAGTCCTTGCTCGCGGTCTCCTCGTTGCCATCAGCAGGCTCGGTCGGGGCGGTCGGCATGCTTGCGGAGCTATCGCCCACCTTCTTCTTGTAGAGCTTCTGCAGCGTCGCGGACTGACGGACGATCTGCTTGGCCTGGTCCTTGGACACGCCATACTGCGTGGCCATGGTCTTGTAGTCCGAAGTGCCGATGGAATCCTCGGCGTACTTCTTCATCTCCTTAGAAGAGACGGTGATGCCCTCGTCCTCGGCAGCGTCGAGCAGGATCTTGTTGCGCACGTAGGACAGGATGACGTCGGCAGAGGGAGCGGTGTAGTTGCCATCGCCATCCTTGACGGTGTCGAGGCTGTACTGGCTCTCAATGGCCTCGCGCGCGGTGATGTCGCTCTTCTTGCCGTTGTAGCTGTAGCTTGCCACGGTCGAATCGAGCTGGTCCTCGGTGAGGGTCGCCGAGCCGACGCCCTTGCCGCCAAAACCACCGTTGCCGATAAAGAAGCCGACCACAGCAGCGATCACGACTGCAACCACGAAGGCGGCAATCATCGTCTTCTTGTGCTTGGATGCGCGGTCGTCTTCGTCGGAACCCAGGATATCGTCGTCCTCGTCCTGCTCCTGGGGCATGAGGTTCTCGTCGGCGGCGTCCGCGGCGATCTTTGCCTCCAGGCGAGCGTCCTCCTCCTCGACAGTCGTGCCGGCGGCAATATGTTCGGCAGACGTGCCGGCGACCAGGTCGATCTTCTCGTCCTCATCACCGTCGGGGCCTTCGCCGCGCTCGATGATCTGGATGCCGTCGATCTCGTCCTTCTCGTCTTTCTTTTGAATCAGACCCATATCAGTTACTCCTTGTTAGGAAACATAGTCCCCAATAGAATACGCCCGGCAGAGCGCCGGGCGTATTGATTCTTAGGTTATACGCAAACACTTAAGTACTATTTAGGCGTTTGCAGCGTGCATACCTTAGACCAGGTGCGCGATAACGGCATCGGCAAAGGCCTGCGTGCCCACGGCGCCCTCAACGGAGCCGGTCTGGGCACGACGCACGTCACCGGTAACCTGCTCGCCCTCGTCGAGCGTGGCAGATACGGCGGCACGAATGCGATTGGCAGCATCGTTCTCGCCCAGGTGATCGAGCATCATCGCAGCAGAGAGGATCTCGGCCGTGGGGTTGGCGATATCCTGGCCGGCGATATCGGGCGCGGAGCCATGCGTAGCCTCAAAGATGGCGCAGTCGGCACCGATGTTGGAGCCGGGGGCCATGCCCAGGCCGCCCACCAGGCCGGCGCACAGGTCACTCACGATGTCGCCGTACAGGTTGGGCAGCACCAGGACATCGAAGTCGTTGGGGTTCTGGACCAGGCCCATGCAGGTGGCGTCGACGATCTTGTCGTTGAACTCGATATCAGGATAGTTGGCGGCCACCTCGCGCGCCACGCGCAGGAACAGGCCGTCGGTCGCCTTCATGATGTTGGCCTTGTGCACGGCCGTCACCTTTTTGCGGCCGCAGCGGCGGGCATACTCAAAGGCATACTCCACAATGCGGCGGCTCTTGGCGATAGAGATCGGCTTGATCGAGATCGCGGAATCGACGGCGAAGGTCTTTTGGCCCGAACGCTCGACAAGCTGCGAGAGTTCCTCGACCTCGGCAGCGCCCTCATCGAACTCGATACCGGCGTAGAGGTCCTCGGTGTTCTCGCGCACAATAACCAGGTCAACGTCGCGGAAGCGCGAGCCATCGCCCGGCTGCGACAGGCAAGGTCGCACGCAGGCGTACAGGTCGAAGTGCTTGCGCAGGGCCACGTTGACGCTGCGGAAACCCGTGCCGACCGGTGTGGTGATGGGGCCCTTGATGGCAACCTTGGTCTCGGCGACCGCATCGAGCACGTGCTGGGGCAGCGGCGTGCCAAACTCGTCCATGACGCCGGCGCCGGCCTCCTGGACGTTCCAGTTGATCTGGACACCAGTGGCCTCGACCACGCGGCGCATGGCCTGCGTAATCTCGGGACCGATACCGTCACCGGGAATCAGGACTACATCGTGCGCCATAATCTGTTACTCCTCGTCTTCGGCGGCCTCAGATTTTTTAACGCTAGCACGCTTCTTCTTTTTGGAGAGATCCAGGCCAAAACGTTTAACAAGCATTTCGCAAATCTCGCTCGAACGGGCCTTGAGATAGCTGCCCTTGCCGTTCTCGGCGTCGAACTTAAGGCGCAGCGCGAGCTTCTCGGCAACCTCGGCGTCGATCTCGCCCTGGCAAAACTCGTACAGGCAACCGAGCATGTCGCGATACTCAAGGTCGCCGTGGTAGCACTGGATAGCCTCGTCCAGGATGGGCCAAGCCTCGCGCGAACGCTCGACGCTCGTGGCACCCCACACGCACAGCAGGCGGAAGGCAGCATAGCGCAGCGTGGAGGAGATCTCGTCGAACAGTGCGGTCTCGGCACCCTCAAAGGCATCGCCCAGCTGCTCGGGGCAGGTGGTGGCGAGCGCCGTCAGGGCATCGAGGGCCTCCCAGCGGGTCTGAGCCTCGGGGCGGTCGAGCGCCTCGATCAGCGCGGGCACGCAGGGCACGACGCGCTGCGGATCG
>URRT01000130.1 GCA_900550355.1 uncultured Collinsella sp. | reverse complement strand
ACGGCGGCATGGCTCGTCTTGCCACCGTGGCTTGTCAGAATGCCCTCGGCGGCGACCATGCCTTTCAGGTCGTCGGGGTTGGTCTCCCAGCGGACCAGGATAACCTTGTGACCCTCGTTGGCGCGCGCGACGGCGTCATCGCTCGAGAACACGACCTCGCCCACGGCGGCACCGGGGCTGGCGTTAAGACCGCTGGCCAGAACCTCGTACTTCTTGGAGGCGTCGAACTGCGGGTGAAGGAGCTGGTCGAGCTGCGCAGGATCGATGCGGCTCACGGCCTCTTCGCGGGTGATCAGGCCTTCCTCGACCATTTCGATAGCGATGCGCAGGGCTGCGGTAGCAGTGCGCTTACCCACGCGGGTCTGAAGCATCCAGAGCTTGCCCTGCTCAATGGTGAACTCGATGTCGCACATATCGCGGTAATGGTCCTCGAGCGTCAGGAACACGCGCTCGAGCTCTTCACCTGCAGACTCGAGGCCCGGGGTGGCCTTGAGGTCGCCAATGGGCTCGGTGTTGCGGATGCCGGCGACGACGTCCTCGCCCTGGGCATTAACCAAAAAGTCACCGTAGAACTCCTTGGTGCCGTCGGCCGGATTACGCGTAAAGGCGACGCCCGTCGCAGAGGTCTCGCCCTTGTTGCCAAAGGCCATGGCCTGGACGTTGACGGCAGTACCGAGCTCGTCGGAAATGCCATGCTGCTTGCGGTAGATGCAGGCGCGCTCGTTCATCCAGCTGCCAAAGACGGCCTGGATGGCAAGGCGCAGCTGAAGCTCAGGATCGTGCGGGAAGACGGGCTTGCCATCGGCGACCTCGAGCTCGGGATACAGGGCGGCATCGACGTTCTCGGAGAAGATGCCCTTAAAGGTCTCGACGAGTTCCTGCAGGTCCTCGGCCGAAAGCTCGGAATCGACGCGAACGCCGGCGACCAGGCGGGCCTGGGTCAGGGCGTTCTCGAACAGGTCGGCATCGACACCCATGACGACGTTGGAGAACATCTGGATAAAGCGACGATAGCTATCCCAGGCAAAACGCGGGTTCTGCGTCTGCGCGATGAGGCCCTGGACGGAATCGTCATTGAGGCCCAAGTTGAGGACCGTGTCCATCATACCGGGCATGGAGAACGGAGCGCCCGAACGAACCGACACGAGCAGCGGATCGGAGGCGTCGCCGAGCTTCTTGCCGCAGCGGGCCTCGAGGTCCGCCTCGGCGGCAACGATCTCATCGAGTGCGCCCTCGGGCCACACGTTGCCGGCACCGGAGTACTCGACGCAAGTCTGGCAGGTAATGGTAAAGCCACCGGGAACCGGCAGGCCGATACGGCTCATCTCGGCAAGGTTAGCGCCTTTGCCGCCAAGCACGAAGTTCATGGACTTGTCGCCCTCGGTGACACAGGTGCCCTGGGCGTCGGTTCCAAAACGGTAAACCCTCTTGCAATCGCTCACGATACTTCCCCTTCCATGCGCTTACGCGCACGACCGTGGTAACGAATCGACCCGCCAGATGCGGGCCGTGAGGGAACTATACGGCGGGTTTTGAGCGGGCTTAAGCAGAGGATGCGCGGTTTGGTAAACGTGCTAAAACTGGCGGTAAACGGTAGGTAAAGGTGGTTACCTTATGAAGAGACCACTTCAATAAACTTGCAGGTCAAATGCAAGTAATTTGCTAAATCGCTTTACCATTATCGTGCATTATTTTTAGTTAGTCTTTTTAGACGGGGCTTTTTAGCTACCCCAATAAGCTAGCTTTGTTGGGCTCGACGGGCGGCGCGGCGGGCGCGGGCTTCTTGGATTTCCTCCAAGTGGCTGATGATCTCGGAGGCGCTCTCCTCGATGGCCTTGCCGTCGGTACGTACCACAAAGCAGCCTAGGCGCTTCATGAGCGCACGGGCTTCCTCGAGCTCGCTGTGCACGCTCTCGGGCTCGGCATAGGAGCCGGCAACGGCACGAGCGTAGTCATCGCCCAAGCGGCTATCGCGAATTTCAGAAATCACATCGACGGTCGAAATCAGGCCGAACAGGCGCATCGGGTCAACCTCGTAAATCGACTTCGGCGGCTCCATGCCATGGGCCAACGGAACATTGGCAACCTTGTAGCCCTGATAAGCCAGATACATCGACAACGGCGTCTTGGACGTGCGCGATACGCCCAGCAGCACGATATCGGCACCCGACAAATCGTCGCAACCGCGCCCGTCATCGTGCTCAATGAAATATTCCATGGCCTCGATACGATGGAAATAGCGGTCATCGGTCCTGTGAATCACGCCCGCGACGCCTTTGGGCGGCACACCGATGAGCGACGATAGCACGGCGAGCGTCGGACCGATCAGGTCGACCGAACGGATATGCAGCATGCCCAGGTAATCGAGCACGCGGGCGCGAAGCGCCGGATCGACAATGGTGTGAAACACGGCAATATCGCGATGGTCGGCATCGACGCGCGGGCCCACAAACGACTCCACCTGCTCCACCGAGGTCACCTTGGGCAGGCGCAACAAACGAAAAGCCCCTTCATCAAATTGCCCGGACGCCGCAAGCACCACCTCACAAGCGGTATCGCCGAGCGAGTCGGAGATAACGATAACGGTGGGACGAGCGGTGACCGGGCAATCCATGCGGGGCTCCTTTTGCGCTTATGCGCAGGCTAGCTTACTTTTTGCGGGCAAGCTCACCGATGTTGGCGATGCCGGAGAAAACGGCCTCGAAGCGGTTGAGCAGCTTAAGGCGATTATCGCGGAGCTGTTCGTCCTTGTCCATGACCATAACCTCATCGAAGAAACGGTCGATGGGCGCGCGCAGGGCGGCGAGGGCGGCAAATGCGGCCGGGTAGTCCTCGGCAGCAAGGGCAGCATCGACAGCAGTCTGAGCAGCCTCGGAAGCATCGGCAAGCGCGAGCTCGGCCTCGCCCATCAGGCTGCGGTCGTACTCCGCGCCCAGCTCGGACTTGGAGATATGCGCGGCACGGGCATAGGCCGTAGCCAGGTTGTCAAAGGTCTCGGCATCGTTCTTGCGGGCCTCGTCGAGGGCGGCGCAGCGGGCGAAGAAGACGGACGGGGCGATGATGTGCACCGCGGAGACGGCAGCAACGGTGTCGGCCGGGATCTTCTCGTCGCGGGCCATGCTCACCAGGCGGCCATGGAAGAAGTCGCGAACCTGCTGGGCGACTTCGGCGGCGTCAAACTCAATGCCCTGCTCACTATAGAGCTCGAGCGCAAAGTCGATAAGCGACGTGGGGTCGATCGGCAGGCGGTCGCGCAGGATGTTGATGATGCCGATAGCGGCACGACGCAGCGCATAGGGGTCCGAAGAGCCGGTCGGGGGCTCGCCGATGGCAAAGATACCGGCGATGGTATCGAGCTTGTCGGCGCAGGCCACGATGCAGCCAGCGGTGCCCTCGGGCAGCTCGTCACCGGCAAAGCGGGGACGATAGTGATCGCGAATGGCGTGGGCGACCTCGTCGTTCTCCCCCATCGCGGTCGCGTAATAACCGCCCATCACGCCCTGCTGGCTCGTGAACTCGACAACGGCGTTGGACACCAGGTCGGCCTTGCACAGGTGCGCGGCACGGCCGGCATCGGCGGCAAGGTGGGCGCCCAGATGAGCCTCGCGGGCAATAGCGAGCGCGAGCTGCTCGATGCGCTCGGACTTGGCGAGCACGCTACCGAGCTTCTCCTGGAAGGCAACCTTGGCCAGACGCTCACGGAACTCGTCAAGGGAAATCTTCAGGTCCTCCTCGTAGAAGAACTTGGCGTCGTCCAGACGGGCGCGCACGACGCGCTCGTTGCCGTCGATCACGCGCTCGGCATTCTCGGGCTTGCTGTTGGAGACGACCACGAACTCACGCGTGAGCTTGCCCTCGCCGTCATAGATCGGGAAGTAGCGCTGGTTGGTGAGCATGGACTCGCAGATGATCTCGTGCGGGACCTTGAGGAACTCCTCATCGAAGGTACCAACGAGCACCGTCGGCCACTCGCAGAGGTTGATGACCTCCTCAAAGACCTTCTTGGGCGTATCGACATGGCAGCCGGGACGGGCAGCCTCGACCTCGGCGATACCGGCGAGGATGGCCTCGCGACGGCGCTCGGCAGAAAGCACGCCGGCGTCCTCGAGCACCTGCTCATAAACAGCGGGGCTGGCAACCACATGGTCGCCAGGGCCAAGTACACGATGACCGCGCGTGGTGTTGCCGCTCGTCACGTCGGCAAACGACACGGGCACAACGTCCTCGCCCAAAAGGCAGCAAATCCAACGGACCGGACGAACAAAGGTCGCATGCTCGTGACCCCAGCGCTGGCTGCGGTAGTTGGGCCACTGCAGGCCGGCGATGGTCTTCTCGCACAGAGCGGTCAGAATCGGCGTAGCCGGTGCGGAGGGAATATTCTTCTCGGCGAACACATACTCACGACCGTCAGTGTCCTCGCGACGGACCAGGTCCTCGGCAGCCACACCGCACTTGCGGGCGAAGCCCTGGGCGGCCTTGGTGGCGTTACCGTCAGCGTCGAAGGCAATGTTGGCCGCGGGGCCACGCTTGACCTCGTGAACCTCATCGGTCGCGGTGGCGACGTCGGCAACGAGTGCAGCCAGACGACGCGGGCTCGAGATCACGCGGACCTCGCCGTGGGCCAGACCGGCCTCGTCGAGACCCTTGGCGATCATGGTGCCAAGCTGCTTGACGGCATTATTCAGCGGTGCAGAGGGCATTTCCTCCGTACCGATCTCAAACAGGAAATCCTTAGCGTCTGCCATGGCTTACGCCACCTCGCCTTCCTGGTCGGCATTCTCGTTGACTCCGGCGACCTCGGCCATATAGGCCTCGCAGCACGCCTTGGCGACGGCGCGGACGCGCAGGATGTAGTTGGCACGCTCGACCGCGGACAGCGCGCCACGGGCATCGAGCAGGTTGAAAGCGTGGCTGCACTTCATGACACAGTCATATGCCGGCAGCGGCAGCTTTCGCTCCAGGCAGGAATGGCACTCGGCCTCGTAGTCGTCAAACTTCTGACGCATCATCTCGACGTTTGCGACCTCAAAGTTATAGGCACTGAACTCGCGCTCGTTCTCGAGGAACACGTCGCCGTAGGTCATGGGCGTGCCGTCGGGCAGGTAGCTCCACACCAGGTCGTAGACCGAGTTGACGCCCTGCGCATACATGGCGATACGCTCCAGGCCATAGGTGATCTCCACCCAACCGCAT
>URRT01000129.1 GCA_900550355.1 uncultured Collinsella sp. | reverse complement strand
AGCCGACAGGCGAACAGCTAGCGGCTTCCATAATTCTGACCGGCGCCTCGGCGCTGCGCATGATGCGCGCCGAGCGCCGGCAGATGGGCTATATCAGCTGGAAGGACCTTAATCCCGATGAAGAGCGCCGTGTGCTGCGCACATCGTCGCCCTCGACCGAGGACATCTATCTTCCCGATTTGGTGCGGATTGGGGCCGCAAGCGGCGAGGTGCAAGAGGATTTGTGCTTGCTGGTAGGGTCTGCAGCGCAGCGCCGCCGTATTCTTGGCGTGAGCTGGTCCGTATGCTCCGAGTTGCCCGCCGGCTCGATTCTAGAGGTGGAACCGGGGGTGTACAGTCTATCTCCCGAGGCCCTTTGCGTAGCCGTCGCGCGCGAGGTCGGCTGCATCCAGGCATTTGCCCTGGCCCAGGAGCTGTGCTCTAAGATTTCACTGAGTGACCGCGGGAAGTATCTGCCTCCCTACACCTCGCCTGTCGTGAACAAATTGGCAAAGGACAAAGACCAGCCGCCAGATGTCGGTTACTTTGAGGTCGAGTCCGTGCTGACACCCGATTGCCTGGTAGATTACCTCGCGGCATGCAAGGGGAGCGCGGCCAAGCAGCTGCGGCGGCTGTGTCCCTATCTGTCGGAAAACCTGCGTTCACCCATGGAGTGCATCATGCTTGCCATGTTTTCGCTTCCGTTTTCCTATGGCGGATTTGCCTGTGGTCCCTTTAAGACCGACTACAAGATCGAGTTCAACGACCGTGCACAGGCGATCTCGGGGATGCCGCATGCGGTTTGCGATGCCTTTCAGGAAGCAGCCCGGTTTGACTTGGAATACAACGGTGAGCTGGGCCATTCCTCTCGGAGGGGACGTATCCATGATGAAAAGCGCAACACGGGCTTGATTACTATGGGAATCGAGGTCGCGACGGTCAACAACGAAATGCTCTGTGACATGGAAGCGATGGAAGCACTCGCATGGCGCATCCACCAGCGTATGCGAAAGCGGTACCGGAATCGTGTCGATGCCCGCAGGAAAAAGCAAGAGGCGCTGCTTAACACGCTGCGGGCGTGTTTTGGGCTTAAACCCGCCTAACAATGCTCTGAAACAGGGAGTTGGATATATGCTCTGGCCAAAATATAGCAAATATGAGTACTGCTACAAATTCAGTAACAGTAAAATCAGGGATTTTGGGACTGGAAGATGGGGTAAATTAGAAAGTTATTAAACAAATGTGGAATATCCTGGCATCAATCTGACGTTATAGAGCGTGAAAACAGCTTGCAGAGCCAAAAACTCCTGCTACTAAATTGGTAACAGTACTCATATTTGCTATTTTTTGGCCACGGCACCCTGAGACGGGAGCTCCGGGCTTCATAGGGGCACGAATAGCCCGCTCCGACCTGCGAAATCTGTACTCGCGATGCGAATAACGCCCCTAACCTTAAACTTTAGCTTGAACTTAGCTATAATGCGCTACGTTCCTGCCAGGCTGTGGTTGCGGACGGACGAAATGCCCGTCCTAGTCCAAGACAGACGCGGTCAAAGGGATCCACGTAAGCGACCGCGTGCGCGCGGCGCGATCATGGCGCGTCCTAGATGTAAGCCGCACCGTCCGTTCTACTTTCTTTGGGGCAATACCGCCTCGCGGGCGAGCGGGTCAGTCGTGAAGGTGGCTGCGGCCTCCCGAGCAAACACCCCGGTGCGCAAGTGTGGGGTCAAATACCAGGTCAGCTGGTGGGAACAACCTGATATTCCGCGCAACGCACGGATCGTATACGACACAGAAGGCAGGGTAGTGGACATGGTGAGGGGCAGCTTGATGCACGCGGCTCGGTTAGGTGCTGGGACCGCAGCGGTCATCGCCGTTTTGGGCCTGAGCGGATGCGCGTTCAACCCGCTGTCTACGTTCACGACTCCCACGATCGACCAGATCGAGTACGAGACCGTCACGCCGGCGGTGTCGGACGACGCCCTGGTCACTCCCGGAACCCTGACGGTCGCCCTCGATACTTCCGATGCGCCGCAGGCCATGCAGGACGCCGACGGCGAGCTCACGGGGTATGCGGTTGACGCCGCCCGCGCCCTCGCAAGCCGCATGGGCCTTAAGGTCTCCTTTGTCGATGCGTCTTCGGCAGGTTCCGCGCTCGGCGACAAAAAGGCCGATATCTTTATCGGCGAGATTAACTCCACGGACGGGGACATTAGCTCGCTCGGCACCTGCCTGTACGATGCCACTTCCGTGTTCGGTAAAACTAGCGATGGTGGGTCGCTAAGCGTTTCCACCGATACCCTTAACGCGTCTACTCTGGGTGTCCAAATGTCCTCGGCCTCGCAGGAGGCGCTTGCTAAGCAGAGCATCACCGCCAATCAAAAGACCTACTCCAACATCAACGAGTGCTTTGAGGCGCTTGAGTCCGGCGAGGTCGACTATGTGATCTGCGACTCCACGGCCGGCGGCTACCTTGCACGCCTGATGAGCGAGGTCTCCTATGTCGGTTCGCTCGAGGCGCCCTCGACGCTTGGTGTTGCGGGCCTCTCGTCCAATGACGAACTGTGCCGTGCCGTGAGCGATGCCCTCGACGGCATCACGGTCGACGGTACGCTCGAGGCAGTCCACTGCGTCTGGTATGGCAGGATGCCCTACGACCTCACCACTAAGACGGTTTCGGGCGCTAACGTGCAACCGGGCGACTCTGAGTCCAGTGAGACCACGTCCTCCGGCAGCGAGTCCTCCGATTCCAACAATGAGACCGCATCCTCCGAGGACAAATCGTCCAGCCAGGAAGGCACCATCACCGACGACGACATTAACAAACTCAATAGCTAGTTATTGCTAGGGGTGGTGTCTCCTATACGTTGGAAAGGACACCTTTTCACGGTTTCAACACGCACTGCCGGGCTTCCCCGATGGGGGAGCCCGGCTTTTTCATCCCAATAAAACCAGCAGGTCAAAGCCAATTTTCGGGACCAAATACAAAGCCGTTGGCCCCCTCCTATAGCGCACTTTGCCACAGAAAAGTGCGAGACTTCGGTATGCGGTATCAAGCAATCGTTATTCGGGTCTTTGGGAATCCGCGTGATTAAATGCACGGCAATGGGTACATAGCCAGTACAGTAAGTCCCCGAGGCAGATTGGAGCCACGTATGGATATCAAGGTTTCTGGACGCAAGACGACGGTAACCGATGCTCTGCGTGCGCATGTGGATGAGAAGATCGGCGAGGCGCTCAAGGTTTTCGATATCGAGCCCATGACGGTCGACGTTGTACTTCGCTATGAGAAGAACCCCTCGAACCCCAACCCGGCAATCGTCGAGGTTACGGTTCGTGTCCGCGGTTCGGTGATTCGCGTTGCCGAGCACGGTGCAGATATGTACGCCGCCATCGACCTCTCCGCCGATAAGGTCACTCGCCAGCTGCGCAAGTTCAAGACCAAGGTCGTGGACAACC
Source organism: uncultured Collinsella sp. (assembly GCA_900550355.1). Taxonomy (GTDB): domain Bacteria; phylum Actinomycetota; class Coriobacteriia; order Coriobacteriales; family Coriobacteriaceae; genus Collinsella. The sequence goes on along the minus strand of URRT01000129.1, from coordinate 1,758 downwards.
GCCAGGGCGGTGCCAGCGCAGCGGATGTCGCACCGGTCGAGCGCGTCGAGGATCTGGCCGACCTGCTGCTGCCCGAGGAGGAGGACGACCTGCTCGTCCGCGAGAAGGTCATCGATGTCACCCCGATGACTGAGGAGCAGGCGCTGGTGCAGACCGATCTGCTCGGCCACGACTTCTACGTGTTCGAGAACGCGACGACTGGCCTCATCAATGTGGTGTATCACCGTAAGAATGGTGGATATGGCATCATCAAGCCCCGCATCGAAACACTTGACGAGTAAAATACGTTAACTTGCATGAGTTAACGGCTGGCGGCCATCCCATGCGGGTGGCCGCCTTTTTACGTAAGGAGTCGCTTTGATGGACAAGGCTGCATCTACCGGCCATTCTGACCGCTGCCGCATCGTCGTCGATACCTGCTGCGACTTTAGCCCCGAGGTCGCTGCGAACCTCGATGTCGATATCTTGGGCTTCCCCTTTATCATCGATGGCGAGGAGCGCACGGACGATATCTGGTCGAGCATGAGCCCTAAGGAGTTCTACGACCGCATGCGCGCCGGTGCCCGCGTGTCCACCTCGGCTGTGTCGCTCGGTCGCTATATCGAGTTCTTTACCGAGTGCGCCAAAGAGGGCACACCCACGGTCTACCTGTGCTTTACCTCGGCGCTGTCGTCGAGCTACAACTCCGCGTGCCAGGCGGCAGATGCCGTGCGCGCCGAGTATCCCGATTTTGAGCTGTACGTGGTCGACAACGCTCTGCCCTGTGCAACCGGCGCGCTCTTGGCGCTCGAGGCCGTGCGCCAGCGCTCGGCGGGACTCACCGCCAAGCAGCTGGTCGACTGGGCAAACGAGGCAAAGACCTACGTCCACGGTTACTTTACGCTCGAGAGCTTCGACGCGCTGGCTGCCGGCGGCCGCATTCCGCCCGCGGCGGCGCAACTCACGGCAAAGCTCGATGTCAAGCCCGAGCTCTCCTACGACCTTGCCGGCTCGCTGTCGCTGATCGGCGTCAACCGCGGCCGCAAGAAGGCGCTCAAGTCCATCCTCAAGTCGTTCCGCGAGAACTACGTGCCCGATCGCACCATGCCCATCGCCATCATGACGGCCGATGCCGAAAAGGACGGCGACTGGCTCGAAGCCGCCATCCGCAAGGGTACCGGTGAAGATGCGGGCGGCGATCTGACCGAATGCTTCTACGAAGGTTACGGTCCCGCCGGTATCGCCATCATGGTGGAAGTGGCCACCGACAACAAGAACCGCACCGTGGCCGAAGTGCGTCACCTGTTCACCAAGCACGGCGGCAGCCTGGGCACCGACGGCAGCGTGAGCTGGATGTTCGACCGCAAGGGCGTCATCACCGTGGACAAGGCCGCCTACACCGAAGACCAGATGATGGAAGTGGCCATGGAAGCCGGCGCCGACGACGTCATCGACGATGAAGATGTCTGGACCCTCCAGACCGCCATGGCCGACTTCGCGGCCGTGCGCGACGCTCTGGAATCCGCCGGTGTGACCATGCAGTCCGCCGAACTGGCCATGGTGCCCCAGAACCTGGTGGCCGTGGACGCCGAAGCCGCCCAGAAGGTCATCCGTCTCATGGAAGCCCTGGACGACAACGACGACGTGCAGACCGTCTACGCCAACGCCGACTTCCCCGAAGATATGGATATGGACTAGTCCGGTACGTTCCCGCCCCTCCGGGCGGCAGATGTCCGTTTTTTGCCCGGCATTCCCTGAGTGCCGGGCTTTTTTTCTATG
>URRT01000128.1 GCA_900550355.1 uncultured Collinsella sp. | reverse complement strand
GCGGGCTTGCTCGCTCCCCGCACCCCGGGCAGGGCTGCCGCCAAGATCGCCGAGCTCGCCGGCATCGAGGTTCCTGCCAAGACCAAGATCCTGATCGCCGAGGTCACCTCCACCGACCCCGCCAAGGAGGAGTTCTCCCACGAGAAGCTCTCCCCGGTCCTGGCCATGTATCACGCCAAGGACTTCCAGGAGGCCGTCGACAAGGCCGAGCACCTGGTGCTCGCCGGTGGCCCGGGCCACACCGCCTCTCTGTACGTGCACCCTGCCCAGGCCGAGAAGATCAGCCTGTTCGAGCACGTCATGAAGGCCTGCCGTATCGTCATCAACACCCCGTCCTCGCACGGCGGCATCGGTGACCTGTACAACTTTGGCATGAAGCCGTCTCTGACCCTGGGCTGCGGCTCCTGGGGCGGCAACTCCGTCTCCGAGAACGTTGGGGTGAAGCACTTGATCAACGTTAAGACTGTGGCCGAGCGCCGTGAGAACATGCTGTGGTTCCGCGCTCCCGAGAAGGTCTACTTCAAGAAGGGTTCCACGCCCGTCGCCCTCGACGAGCTTGGCAACGTCATGGGCAAGAAGCGCGCCTTCATCGTCACCGACCAGTTCCTCTTCAAGAATGGCAACACCCGCGCCATCGAGGCCAAGCTCGACGAGATGGGCATCGCCCACGACTGCTTCTACGACGTCGAGCCCGATCCGTCGCTGCAGTGCGCACGTCGCGGCGCCAAGCAGATGGCTCTCTTTGAGCCGGACGTCATCATCGCCGTCGGCGGTGGCTCCGCTATGGACGCCGGCAAGATCATGTGGATGATGTACGAGCACCCCGAGTGCAAGTTTGAGGACATGGCCATGGACTTCATGGACATCCGCAAGCGTATCTTCACCTTCCCCGAGATGGGCAAGAAGGCCTACTTCGTCGCCGTCCCGACCTCTTCGGGCACCGGTTCCGAGTGCACGCCGTTCGCCATCATCACCGACAAGGAGACCGGCATCAAGTGGCCGCTCGCCGACTACGCGCTGCTCCCCAACATGGCTATCGTCGACGCCGACAACTGCATGACCGCCCCGCGCGGCCTGACCGCTGCCTCCGGCATCGACGTCATGACCCACGCCATCGAGTCCTACGTCTCCATCATGGCTTCCGACTACACCAAGGGCCTCTCCGAGCGCGCTGCTAAGCTCGTCTTCGAGAACCTGCCCTCCAGCTTCACGAACGGCGCCAAGGACCCGCATGCCCGCGAGGAGATGCACAACGCCTCCTGCATGGCCGGTATGGCCTTCGCCAACGCCTTCCTGGGCCTCAACCACTCCATGGCCCACAAGCTCGGCGCTTTCCATCACCTGCCTCACGGCCTCGCAAACGCCGTCATCCTGACCCGCGTCATGCGCTACAACGCCGCCGAGGCTCCCGTCAAGATGGGTACCTTCTCCCAGTATCCTTACCCCAACGCGCTGCACAACTACGCCGAGATGGCCAAGTACTGCGGCATCGAGGGCAAGGACGACAAGGAGGTCTTCGAGAACTTCATCACGAAGCTCGAGGAGCTCAAGGACTTCATCGGCGTCAAGAAGACCATCGCCGACTACGGTGTTGACGAGCAGTACTTCCTCGACACCCTCGACGAGATGACCGAGCAGGCATTCAACGACCAGTGCACCGGCGCTAACCCGCGCTACCCGCTCATGAGCGAGATCAAGGAGCTCTACCTGGACGCCTACTACGGCCGCGAGCCCCAGGACTACGCCGTCTGCTAGTTTTAGCACGGTTTTTAACGGCGGGGGTGCACGGGTGTTTCACCCACCCCCGCCGTCGCTTCTATCGCATCGTTGAAAGGATGCAACCATGCTGCTACCCGATTCCAAGACCGAGCTCGTCCGCCGTGGCAACAAGGTCGTTTACGACCTGGGCGACAAGATCGTCAAGGTCTTTAACGAGACCAAGCCTGTCTCCGACGTGTTCAACGAGGCTTTGAATCTTGCCCGCATCAATGAGTGCGGCATCCGCAGCCCCAAGGCGCTCGAGGTTTCCCAGCTCGAGAACGCCAACGGCTGGGCGCTCGTGACCGAGAAGGTTCCGGGCACCACCCTTGCCGAGAAGATGACTGCCGAGCCCCAGCGCTTTGGTGAGTACCTCGAGATGTTCGTCGACCTCCAGATCGAGATCCACGGCTACACCTCCCCGCTGCTCAACCGTCAGCGCGACAAGTTCGCCCGCATGATCGACAGCCTTGATCAGCTCAATGCCACCACGCGCTACAACCTTCAGGAGCGTCTGGACGGCATGACCAAGGAGTTCAAGGTCTGCCACGGCGACTTCAACCCCTCCAACGTCATCGTCGGCGACGACGGCCAGCTCTATGTGTGCGACTGGGCACACGCCACCCAGGGCTCCCCTGCTGCCGACGTTGCCACCACCTACCTGCTCTTCGCCCTCAACAGCAAGGACCAGGCCGAGGCCTACCTGGAGCTCTACTGCGACCGCGCCGACATGCCCATGCAGGTCGTGCGTCAGTGGACGAGCATCGTCGCCGCTTCCGAGCTCGCTCGTAAGCGCAACGTGAACGATGAGTTCCTTAAGAACTGGATCGACGTCGTCGATTATCAGTAATATCTGAGCGATTTATTTCGCATCGGAGGCACAAAGGAAAACCCCGCAGCTCATATGGGCTGTGGGGTTTTCCTTTTAGATATCGAGGATGCTACAAGATAAAAGGACGGCCCCGCATCTCCCCTATCTGGAGAAATGCGGGGCCGTCCCGTATATCGAACTACAAACGAAATCGTCGATTAACGACGGGCAGCCTTCACAAGCTCGGCAACCTTAGCAACGACTTCGTCGATCGCCACGTCCTCACGCTCGCCGGTAGCACGATCCTTGAGCTCCACCATGCCATTCTTAAGGCCACGCTTACCCAGAACAACCTGATACGGGAAGCCCATAAGGTCGTTGTCGGCAAACTTAAAGCCGGGGCGCTCGTCGCGGTCATCCACGACAACCTCGATACCTTCGGCGCACAGACCCTCGACGATTTGCTCGCGGACGGTCGCGCACTCCTCCTTCTTGGGATCGAGCGGAATCACCGCGACCTCGTACGGAGCAACGGAGACCGGCCAGACGATACCGTGCTCGTCGTTGTGCTGCTCCACGACGGCAGCGAGCGAGCGGGACACACCAACGCCGTAGCAGCCCATGATCAGCGGCTTCTCCTTGCCGTCCTCGTCCATAAAGGTGGCACCCATGGCCTCGGAATACTTGGTGCCCAGCTGGAAGACCTGGGAAACCTCGATGCCGCGAGCAGCAGAGAGCGGCTTGCCGCAGTGCGGGCAGGGATCGCCGGCAACGACGGTGACCAGGTCGGCCCACTCGTCGACGGTAAAGTCGCGCTCGGGGCAGGCACCGGTAAAGTGATAATCGACCTCGTTGGCACCGCAGGCCCACTGCTTGGACTCGCGCAGGCTCTCGTCGCACACCAGACGGATGCCCTCGGGCAGGTTGACCGGTCCGATAAAGCCCTTGTGCAGGCCGTTCGCCTGAAGCTCATCGTCGGTCATCATGCGATAGCCCTTGCCAAAAACATGCTCGGCCTTGCAGTCATTGAGCTCGTGGTCGCCCGGGACAATGGCCACGACCGGCTTGCCCTCGGCGTCGATGAGCGCCAGCGACTTTCGCGTACCGTTCTCGGGGAAACCGAAGAACTTGGCGACGGCCTCAATGGTGCCCATGACCGGAGTCTCGACCTTGGTGAGCGTACCGTCGCCGGGGCCCTCAGTCACGACGACCTTGGTGCTTGCCGCCTCGTCATCGGCAGCAAAGCCGCAATCGTCGCAGTAGACCAGCGAAGCCTCACCGGCGTCGGCCAAAGCCATGTACTCGACAGAGGTATCGCCACCGATCTCACCGGAGTCGGCAACGACGGGCAGGGCCTTGATGTAGCAGCGCTCACAGATGTTAGCGTAGGCCTGCTTCATCTTGTCGTACTCCTCCTGCAGGCTCTCCTGCGTGGCGGAGAAGCTGTAGGCGTCCTTCATGATGAACTCACGGCCGCGCATCAGGCCAAAGCGGGGACGGAACTCGTCGCGGAACTTATCCTGGATGTGATAGAGGTTCACCGGCAGCTGCTTGTAGGAACGCAGCTCATTGCGCACCAGGGCGGTCACGGTCTCCTCATGCGTGGGGCCCAGCACGAACTCGCGGCCGTGGCGGTCATCAAAGCGCACGAGCTCCTTGCCATAGGCGTCGATGCGGCCGGACTCGCGCCATAGCTCAGCGTCGACCATAATGGGCATCATGAGCTCCTGGGCGCCGGCAGCGTCCATCTCGTCGCGCACGATGTTCTCGATCTTGCGGATCGAGCGCCATGCGAGCGGCAGATAAGAATACAGACCGGCGGCCTCCTTGCGGATCATGCCGGCACGGAGCAGCAGGCGGTGGCTGGCGAGCTCAGCGTCCGCCGGATCCTCTTTAAGCGTCGGCGCATAGAGCTTAGACATATACATTGCTCGGGTCATTTATTTCTCCTCAATAAGTTTGTCGACCTCTGCCATAAGCGCGTCGACAATATGGTCCTCAGCTACTTTACCAATGATCTGGCCATGCGAAAAGAGCAAGGCCTGACCACGTCCGCAAGCAACGCCCAGGTCGGCATCAGAAGCCTCACCGGGGCCATTAACGGCACATCCCATCACAGCGATAGAAAGCGGCGCGGAGTAGTTCTTAAGCCGCTCGGTGACCTCCTCGGCGATGGGAATGAGGTTAACCTGGCAGCGGGCGCACGTGGGGCACGAGACAATCTCGGGGCCACGGCGACGCAGGCCCAGCGACTGCAGAATACCCCAGGCAACCGGCGGCTCCTCAACCGGATCGGCCGTGAGAGAGACGCGCATGGTGTCACCAATACCCTCAGACAGCAGAATACCAAGGCCCACCGAGCTCTTAATGGTGCCCTGAAGCTTGGTACCCGCCTCGGTTACGCCCAGGTGAAGCGGAACGTGGGGAATCTCTCGCGACAGGGCTCGATAGGTATCGAGCGTCGTTTGCACGCTATGGGCCTTGGCCGAAAGCACAATGTTCGTAAAGCCGCGGTCTTCAAAATGCTTGACGAAACGCTCGCTCGACATCACGAGCTTTTCGGGCTGCGTGAGGTCGTCGCGCTCGGCGATATCCTGCTCAAGCGAACCGGCATTGACGCCGATACGAATCGCACAGCCCGCGGCACCAGCAGCATCGA
>URRT01000127.1 GCA_900550355.1 uncultured Collinsella sp. | reverse complement strand
CTGGCGATATTGCCAGCGGCCCCGCTTCGTTTTGTTCCAGTATGTGCGGCTAGTCCTCGAGCAGGTCTTCGATAAAGCCGACGCGGTAGTTTTTGAAGATGACCTCGCCACCGTCTTGCGTGGCGTCCAGATCGACATCGCCCATGATGCCAAAATCGTGGTCGCCATCCTCGTCAGCAAAGATCTGGTGCACGTGCCATACGTGCGCGGTCTTCTCGTCGGACTCGTCGATGGAAAACATCGCGGCGCTGCGGGCATCTCCGTCGGTGAGGATTTCCTCGTGCTGCTCGTGGTAAGCGTCGAGTGCTTTTTGCCAGCGGATCTCGCTCATGCCCCAGTCGTCGTCGAGCTCGCTCAGGTCGCGAACATGCTCGCGGGCGGCAAGGGTCACGCGGCGGAAGAGCGCGTTGCGCACCAGCAGGGTGCAGCCACGGCGGTCTGCCACGACTTCGTCGATGCCCTGCGGCGGTGCGGCGTCGAGGGCTGCCGGGTTGCCGGCGTTCTCCCACTCGTCCACCAGGCTCGAGTCCACCGAGCGCACCACAAAGCCCAGCCACGAGATAATGTCGCGCAAGCGCTCATCGCGCTTCTCGATGGGTACGGTGCGATCGAGGGAACGGTAGGCCTCGGCTAGGTAGCGCAGCAGAATGCCCTCGGAGCGGGCGATGCCGAGCTTTTGAATGTAACCCTTAAAATCGCTCGCGCTTTCCAGCATATCGCGCAGAACGCTCTTGGGAGAGAGCTGGTAGTCGTTTGCCCAGGGCACTTCCTGGCAGTACTTGTCAAAGGCGGCGTCGAGCAAATCCTCGAGCGGCTTTTCGTACGTGACGTCTTGGATGCGTTCCAGACGCTCCTCATAGTCGACGCCGTCGGCCTTCATCTCGGCCATGGCGCGATCGCGTGCGGCGCGCTCCTGTGCGCGCAGCACCTGCTTGGGATCCTCGAGCGTAGCCTCGACCATCGAGATCAGATCCATGGTATAGGTCTCACTCTCGGGGTCGAGCAGCTCCAACGCGGCAAGCAAGAACGGTGAGAGCGGCTGATCGAGGGCAAAGTCCTCGGGCAGGTCGACCGTCAGCGCGTAGTCGATGTCCGGCGCGGCGTCAGCCGGAGCGTCGGGTGCGGGCGGCACCTCGGTGCGCACGACGACGCCGGAGTCGATGAGCGTTGCGAAGATCTCGTCGGCGCGAACCTCGAGCTTGGCCTTTTCCTCGGGGGTTTGCAAGCTCGTCTCGATGAGGTCGTGTACGCGGGCTCGGGCATCGCCGCCCTGCTCGACCACGCTAATCACCATGGAGTGTGTGATGCGCAGGCGCGGCTTGAGCGTCTCGGGCTGCGTCTCGATCAGGCGCTCAAAGGTCTGCTTGTTCCAGGTGACAAAGCCCTCGGGGGCCTTCTTCTTTTTAATCTTGCGGAGCTTCTTGGGGTCGTCGCCCGCCTTGGCCATGAGCTTGGCGTTCTCGATCTCGTGCTCCGGTGCCTCGGCGATGACCATGCCCTCGGTATCGAAGCCCGAACGGCCGGCGCGACCGGCAATCTGATGGAACTCGCGGGCGCGCAGACGACGCATCTTGTAGCCATCGAACTTGGTGAGCGCGGTGAGCACCACGGTGTGGATGGGTACGTTGATGCCGACGCCGAGCGTATCGGTGCCGCAGATGACGGGCAACAGGCCCTGCTGTGCCAAGCGCTCGACCAGCAGACGATAGCGCGGCAACATGCCGGCATGGTGCACGCCGACGCCGCATCCAAGCAGACGTTTGAGAATCTTGCCAAAGGCCGTCGAGAAGCTCGTCCCCTTTGCCGCGTCTTTGATGGCTTCGCGCTGCTCCTTGCTGGCGATGCCAAAATTGGCGAGCGATTGTGCCGTCGCAAGTGCGGCATCCTGGCTAAAGTGCACGATATAGAGCGGGGCCTCGCCGCGACGCATCGCGAGCTCGACGGTGCCCTCGAGCGAGGTCGTCACGTAGTCGTAGCTTAGCGGCACGGGGCGTGGGGCATCGACGACCAAGTCACAGGTAGCGCCGGTGTGCTCCTCGAGTGAGGCGGCGATGGCGGTGACATCGCCGAGCGTGGCGCTCATGAGCATAAACTGCGTGTGGGGCAGGGTGAGCAGCGGCACCTGCCAGGCCCAGCCGCGGTCGGGGTCGGCAAAGTAGTGGAACTCGTCCATGGCGACGCAGCCCACGTCGGCGTCCTCGCCTTCGCGCAGTGCATCGTTGGCAAGGATTTCGGCCGTGCAGCAGATGACGGGCGCCTTGGTGTTGATATGCGTATCGCCGGTGATCATACCGACGTTATCGCGGCCGAGCACCTGTACCAGATCGAAAAACTTTTCACTGACCAAGGCCTTGATGGGGGCCGTGTAATAGCAACGTTTGCCCTGCGCCATGCCCATAAAGAGCATGCCCAGCGCGACGAGCGATTTACCCGATCCGGTCGGTGTGCCTAAAATGATGTGATCGCCGGCAGCCAGGTCCATGAGGGCCTCTTCTTGGTGGTCCCACAGCTCAATGCCGCGATCGCTCGTCCATTCAAAGAAGCGTTCGAAGGCTTGATCGGCCGTGAGCCATGGCTCGGGCTCGCTGCCGTCCTCGGGCTCCCACCAGGTGGGGGAGAGTGCGCCGAGCGAGCCAAACTCGGCCTCGGTTCCCGTGCCGCCCGAGAATGAGCTGGCGGCCCCGGCACCGGAAACGGTGCTGGCGGCGGTATCTGTCGTGGTCTGTGCCATGTGGTTGCTTTCTCTCGCGATTGTCCGCCAACTATTATGGCGTAGCGGCGCCGCGGGGTGCCAGCGCGCGAGAAAATGCAGGAAATGGGCGCGTGAAGCTAGTGCTCTTGCGGCAGGTGCTTCTTGCCTTTGCGGGCGCGGTTTCTAAAGTTCTCGACGGCTTCTTCCATGCCCAGAGGTACATAGGTGAGCTCATCGAGGTTATCGGGCAGGTAGCAGGCAAGGCTCTGCTCCTGCGCGTGGCCCGCTGCGAGCTGTTCATCGCTGGGCAGCGCGTCGGGTGTGGCGCAAATGCCATAGACGGCGGCACCCATCTCGCGCGTGCGGCGCTCGTATTCGGTCTCGGGATGCTCGGGATGGTCGCGGCGGACGTCGTCACTTACCCAAAGTGTGTCGTAGCCGGCCGCGGCAAACTGTCCCAGGGCGTAATCGCGCAATGGTTTGCTGTCGGTGCGCAGTGTGACGGTGGTGCCGGCTGCAAGGAGCGGGCGGTAGAGCATCAGATGGTCGACATGGACGAGTCGTTTTTTGGCGTACTTGGCCTTGGGCTGCGGCGTGGGAAAGTTGATGGTGATGGCATCGAGCTCGCCTGCGGCAAACAGCTGCGGCAGCGATGCGGCGCCTCGGGGCAGGACAAGTGCGTTGGTCAGCTCTTGCTCGCAGATTTTCTGTGCGGCATAGGCGATGCAGATGGGCTCCTGGTCCATGCCGATAAAGAGGGTGTCGGGTTTACGGTGAGCTCGCTCAGCCAGATAGGTGCCTTTGCCACAGCCCAGATCTAGATGAAGGCGGGTGAAGGACGAGCCGCCAACCGGCGCACAGGCCTCGCGCCAATCTCCGGCATATGCCTCGGGGTTCGTCTCAATCGCATCGGCGTAGCGCTCCAAGCGCTCCTCGAGCACAAAGTTCTTAGGCGTGCGAACATGAACGGCTCCCATGAGGCTCCTTGGTCATAAGTATGGAACGCATAGCTGCGCGTTCCGTCAATGGGTTGAAAAAAGTGGGCATAGTTTGCCCGAAAGGCGTGGTGCGGCTCGACGGCGCGTCGCCGATGCCTACAGGCGCTTGAGAATTACATAGCGGTTGAGCTCGCCGCTGCGACCGTCGGCATGGAAGCGTTCAAGCTCGCGCACGGGGACCTCGCCGCTCTTGTAGAACGTACGGACGCCGCGCACCAGGTCGGTGATCTGCTGATCGTCAAAGTGATGGCAATAGCGGTAGGCGTGGCGGTCGTTTTGCCAGCCAATGAGGTGGTCACCGGCTTCAAACTGCGCGGAATCGTAACCCTCAAACGGCGGGGTGAGCTCGGCGCGGGCCTCGGCGCGAACGGCCTTGCGCGCCATGCGCTCGTCGTTCATAAACTCCCAAAAGCTGATGGCGATGATGCCACCCGGGCGCGTCTGGCGCACCAGGGCGTCGAGCACGCGTACGCGGTACTCGCACGACGGCACGTGGTGCATAAAGCCAAAGCAGACCGAGATGTCGGCGAGCGGGGCGTCAAAGAGCACATCGGGTGTCTCGGCGGGGTTGAGCTTCATAAGGGCGTCGAGCACATCGAGTTCCTGGAAGTGCAGGTTGGGAATGCGCAGGGCGTGACCGCGTGCATCGATGGCCAGGTCTTGGCACGAGTCGACGCCATAGAAATCAAACGGGCAGCTGGCATCTGCCGAGGGGTTTGCGCCGTCGACGCCCTTGGCGGCAAGTGCGCCGCCGGCGGCAAAGTTCTCGAATCGCATGTTGCCGCAGGCGAGGTCGAAGACGCGGACGGGATGCTCGATCGTGGCGACGTCGAGCTGCCCGAGCGCGATATCCATGGTGCGCACCCAGCCGGGCCACGGGGCCTGTCGCGTATCGGAGAAGGAGGCGGAGTGCTCGCGATAGAACGTGTTGTTGAGCTGGATGAGCGATGAGGCGAAATCGCGGTTCACGGCGCGGAACTCCCTCCGTTGGCGGTGCGGAATAAACAGTACGACCATACTACCGTTAACGCCGCAACGGGGACAACCAAGCTACGGGTCATTGCTTTGTTTGGACACATTTCCGCAGCTCATATGCACCCGCAACCGCCGGTTGTCAAAAATCTCACTAGAATAGGTGGCATGCTTTTGGCGGTGGCGGATAGATTTTTAACTGTGCAAGGCGCCTTAAGAACAAAAACGGTCCGGCGGCACGGCTGGCATCACATAGGAGGAACCATGAATGTAGAAACTGCGCAGCGGCTCGCCGACCTTCGTCGCAGCAAGGGTTTTAGCCAAGAAGGGCTGGCGCGAAAGCTGGGGCTGTCGCGCCAGGCGGTCAGTAAATGGGAACGCGCGGAGAGCTCGCCCGATACCGAGAACCTGATCTCGCTCGCCAAACTCTATGGCGTGAGCCTGGACGAGCTGCTCAATCCGAGTGACGAGATCGAGGACGATATCGAGTTTGAGAACGAGGACCGCGCCCGCCAGCGCGAGGCCGAGGCGGCGGAACGTGCCCGAACCCATGAGGCGGCGGCAAG
>URRT01000126.1 GCA_900550355.1 uncultured Collinsella sp. | reverse complement strand
GCGCCCTGGAAGCCGTTTCCCCCTTTTTTCCCAGCCGCTGCGGCTGCCGTTTCCGACAAGGCCGAGGAGATCAACAAGCTCAACGTCTTCCCCGTACCCGACGGCGATACCGGCACCAACATGTCGCTCACGCTCGCATCGGTGACCAAGGAGCTCTCCGCCCTTCCCGCCGATGCCGACATGGAGGCCATCGCCGGCGCCATCACTCACGGCTCCCTGATGGGTGCCCGCGGCAACTCCGGTGTCATCACCTCGCAGATCCTGCGCGGTGTGGCCGAGGGTCTCGTCTCTGCCGATGAGCCCATCACGTCCGCCAACATCGCCTATGCGTTCCGTCGTGCCGTCAAGGTCGCCTTCCAGGCCGTCCGCAAGCCCATCGAGGGCACGATCCTCACGGTGCTGCGCGATGTCTCGACCAAGGCCGACGAGTGCGAAAAGAAGAAGTTCTCGGCCGAGGACGCGCTCGATGCCATCGTTGTCGAGGCCTATCAGTCTGTCGCCCGCACGCCCGACCTGCTGCCGGTTCTGAAGGAGAACGGCGTGGTCGACTCCGGCGCCTTTGGCTTTGCCATCTTCCTGGAGAACTTTGTTGCCGCTGCGCTCGGCCGTAGCACCGTTGTCGAGGATTTCTCCGCCACGTTTGATTCTGCCGGCTCTGCCCGCGATGCGGCCCTCGGTCGCGTTGAGATCGAGGCCAACGATGACTGGGAGGGCTCGGAGTTCCGCTACTGCAACGAGTTCCTCTTTAAGGCCGATGCCCCGTTTGACGAGGACGAGTGCCTTAAGTTCCTGGGCTCCATGGGCGACTGCGAGTTGCTCGTGGGTGCCTATCCCGACTACAAGATCCACGTGCACTCCAACACCCCCAACCTGGTGCTCGAGCACATGCTTCAGCTCGGTCAGATCTATGAGGTCTTTATCCACAACATGGAGATGGAGGCCCACGACCGTACCGCCAAGATCCACGAGGATCAGGAAAAGGCCGCCGAGCCCGCCAAGGCGCTGGGCTTTGTCGCCGTTGCCGCCGGTTCCGGCGAGGCTGACATCCTCAAGTCCCTCGGCGTCGACGTGATCGTGTCGGGTGGCCAGACTATGAATCCCTCGACCGCCGACCTGCTGGGCGCGGTGGACCAGGTCAACGCGACCTCGGTCATCATCCTGCCCAACAACGGCAACATCCGCATGGCCGCTGAGGCTGCTGCTTCAGCCTGCACCGACAAGAAGGTCGCCGTCGTTCCCACCAAGACCGTCCCGCAGGCCTTCTCCGCGCTGTTCGCGGTCCTGCCCGATTCCGAGCTCGAGGATGCCGTCGCCGCCATGGTCGACGCCATCAGCGAGGTCCGCGATGGCGAGGTCACCCGCGCCGTGCGCGACTCCAGTGCCTCTGACGGTTCTCCGATTCACTCCGGTGACGTCATGGGTATCATCGCCGGCTCCATCGGCGTGGTCGGTTCCGACGTGAAGCAGGTCACGCTCGACTGCATCAACCGCATGCAGGAGGAAGAGGAGGGCGACGCGCTGACGATTCTGGCCGGCGAGGAGCTGTCCGATGAGGCCTTCCAGGAGATCGTCGACGCTATCGAGGAGGCTCAGCCCGATCTGGAGATTGACGCCCATCGTGGCGAGCAGCCGCTCTATCCCGTGATCTTCTCGATCGAGTAGGCAACTGCCCATGTCCGAGCTGTGCTCCGTGCCGCGCGTCTCGGAGCGCTTTGCCCAGAGCAATGCGCTCGACGAGGATATCGCGCGACTCAAATATGTTTCGGGTAAACGTGAGGAGGCCCTTCGCCGTCTGGGAATTCGGACGGTGGGGGACCTCCTTCTCCATATCCCTCATCGATACCTCGACTTTACCCGTTCTTGGTCTATCGAGATGGCGCCCATCGGTACCGTGTGCACCATCATCGCCACGGTCGACCGTATCGTCCAAAAGCAGCCGCGTCCGCGCATGCAGGTGACCGAGGTCTCGCTTGTTGACGAGACGGGCGTGCTGCAGGTCGCCTTTTTCCGTCAGCCCTGGATTGCCCAGCAGCTTAAGCAGGGCGACCGCCTGGCCGTGATGGGCAAGGTCGAGTTTGCCTACGGCTTTAAGCAGATGGCCTCGCCGCACTTTGAAAAGCTCGAGGACGGGCGTGCCGCAGGCACCATCCTGCCGGTCCATTACGTGAGTGATGGCGTGAGCCAGGCGTGGATGCGCCGCATCGTAAGCGGCGCGCTCGAGGTCGTCGGCAATCCGTTCGATCCGATTCCCGCGCCGTTGCGCGCAAAGCGGAAGCTCATGAGCAATGCCCGCGCGTTGCGTTCGATCCACTTTCCCTCGAGCATGGCTGAGCGCGACATCGCACGCCGGCGTCTTGCCTACGAGGAGTGCCTCTACCTGCAGCTGGCGCTGCGTCTGCGCAACGACGGCGGCCTGGTCGATGTGGTGCCCTATGCCCACACTGCGGGCGAGCATCTGGGCGCGCTTAAACAGGCCCTTCCGTTTTCGCTGAGCGACGAGCAGGAGGCCGCATTCCAAGACATCCTGCATGACATGTGCGATGGCGGGCGCGTGATGAACCGTCTGCTGCTGGGCGATGTCGGTACCGGTAAGACCGCCGTTGCCGCCTGCGCGCTGGCTGTGGCTGCCGATAGCGGCACGCAGGCCTGCGTTATGGCGCCCACGGGCGTGCTGGCGCGCCAATATGCCGATAAGACCGGCCCTCTGCTCTCGCAGGCCGGCATGTCCTGGGAACTTCTGACGGGTGCCACGCCGGCCGCAGAGCGCGAGCGCATCCATGCACAGCTGGAATCGGGCGAGCTTGACGTGCTCTTTGGCACCCACGCGGTTCTTTCGGATAACGTTGCGTTCAAGCATCTGTCGCTCGTGGTCATCGATGAACAGCACCGGTTTGGTGTGGGCCAACGCAACGCCCTGCGCGCGAAGGGGCCGGGTGCCGATCTGCTCGTTATGACGGCGACGCCCATCCCGCGTACGCTGGCGCTTTCGGTCTACGGCGATCTGGACACGAGCATCATTCGCCATCGGCCCGTCCCTGGTGCTGGCGTGACGACACGCGTGCTCACCGAGTCGAGCCGTGACCTCGCCTATGGCGCCATCCGCGAGGCGCATGAAAAGGGTCAGCAGGCCTACGTGATTTGTCCGCTCGTGGAGCCGAGTGACTCGGCCGATGAGCTGGAAGACGTGCCCGGTATTGCTCGCGACGACGAGGGCCGCGTAACCGTCCCCGTGCCGCTGCACGATACGGCAACCGAGCTCGACCGACTGCGTCTTGCGTTGCCGGGGCTTACCGTCGAGCGCCTTCACGGCCGCATGCCGGCGGGGGAGAAGGACCAGGTTATCGATGCCTTCAAGCGTGGCGAGATTGACGTGCTCGTCTCGACTACGGTGGTCGAGGTGGGCGTCGACGTGCCTAACGCCACCGTCATGGTCATCGAGAACGGCGAGCGCTTTGGATTGGCTGCCCTGCACCAGCTGCGCGGCCGCGTGGGCCGTGGCAGTGTGTCGGGCACGTGCCTGGTCATGACGCACTCCAAGGGCAACGGCGGCGCATCGGCGGCACAAGACCGTCTCCAGTCGCTCGAAAAGACCTCGGACGGCTTTACGCTCGCCCAGATGGACCTGCGTCTGCGCCACGAGGGCGAGATCATGGGCTACCGTCAACATGGCGGCGTAACCCTGCGCTTTGTGGACCTGGACGCTGACGAGGAGCTAATCGAGTGGGCCCATTTGGACGCGGTCGAGCTCTTGCGGTATGCTTGCACCCTTGACTCAGTGGCGACGCGCCCCCTGCGCGACGCGGTCGCCATGCGTTATCGACATATCTTTAAGGAGGTCAGCGGAGGATGAGAATCATCGGCGGCGAATGGCGCGGTCGTAAGATCGAGGAGCCTCGTGGTCGCGATGTCACCCGCCCCACGACTGATCGCGTGCGCGAGGCGTGCGCATCTATGGTCATGTCGGCATTCGATTTCGATTTGGACGAGGTTCGTGTGCTGGACGCCTTTGGCGGCTCCGGCGCTCTGGGAATCGAGATGCTCTCTCGTGGGACCTGCTCGCTCACGACTTTTGAGATCGATCGCAACGCCGCTCGGCTCATTACCAAGAATATCGAGTCGCTCTGCCGTGACCGTGCGCGCTGGCGTGTGGTGACGGGTGACGTGCTGGCGAGCGCCTCGCGCGGCCGCGTGCCGGGCGGCCCCTTTGATCTGGTTCTGCTCGACCCGCCCTATGTTTTTGGTGCCGAGCCGGTCGAGGAACTGCTGCAGAACCTGGCTCAGCAGGGTCTGCTTGCACCTGGCGCTTATGCCCTGTTTGAGCATGCCGCCGCCGATGCGGGCGCGCATCCGGCAGACTTTGAGACTGTACGTGAGAAGCGCTACGGCATTACCTCGGTCGACCTGCTTCGTTGGGTCGGCGATGACGATGGTGAGGGTGATAGCGCTGGCACCGATGCTGACAACAACGATGCCACGACGTTTCAGGAAGATGCTCATGAGTGACACCATCAATCGCGTGATCGTCCCGGGCACCTTCGATCCCATCACGTTTGGCCATATCGATGTGATCCGCCGCGCCCGCCGCATCTTTCCCAGCGTGATCGTCGCTGTTGCCGAGTCGCAGAGTAAAAACGGTGTGGGCACCACGTTTACGCTCGATGAGCGCGTGGCGCTGGCCCGCGAGGCCCTCGGTGATATCGACGGCGTCGAGGTCCTGCCCTTTACCGGCCTCTTGGTCGACTTCGCTCGTGAGCAGGGGGCGGGGGCCGTGGTTAAGGGCCTGCGCGCTATGACCGACTTTGAGTACGAGCTGCAGCAGGCCGACCTCAACTATCGCTTGGATAACGAGCTGGAGTCCATCTTTGTCATGAGCGCGCCGCAGTACGGCTATATCTCGAGCTCGGTTGTTCGCCAGATCGCCTCGCTCGGTAGTGACGTATCGACGTTTGTCCCGCCCAACGTGGTCGAAGCGCTCAAACATCGCTTTTCGTGACGTTTCTTATTGCCTGGTGGCATGTGGTAAACTAGCACGATGATATGTTACCTATGAAAGGAGACCGGATGCCGGGCGAGAATTTTCCTGGCGATAGGATCGTCAGCTTGGTCGATGAGCTCGAAGGGCTGATCGAGGAAGCCAAGCCGCCTTTCGGCAAGAACGCTCAGTTCAAGGTCATCGACGCCGACGTGTTCTTCAACATCCTCGACGAGATCCGCATGAGCTATCCCGAGGAATGGCAGAAGTCCCGCC